>DASXDR010000026.1:0-6338 GCA_036490535.1 Tepidisphaeraceae bacterium
ACTCCCTCCCCTTGTATTCAGGGGGAGGGATAGGGAGGGGGTTATTTGTGAACGCTGAATTCTGAACGCTGAACGCTGAAGACATGAGCGAAAGTTCCCTTCCCTTGTACTCAGGCCTGTAGTGAGCGGAGTCGAACTGGGGAGGGGTAGGGAGGGGGTCTTTCAGCGTTCTACGTTCAGCGTTCAGCGTTCTCTCAAAACCCCCACCCTTGCCCTCCCCCTGATTACAAGGGGAGGGAGTTGGTTGAGAGAGTCGAGCGGCACGTATTTTTACGGTTATCATCACCAGAGGTCACAGCCGGTAAAATAAGATCAACATCGCAGCAATCACGCCCACGCCGAGGATGATGGTCAACGTGATCGCCAGCAGATAATTCTGGCGCCGCTCACGGATGCGTTCGGCTTCGGCCAATTCGTGCTGGCGCTGGGCCTGGATTTCTTCCGTTTTCTTCCGTTCCTCTGCTTCCTGCGTTTTATCAATCACATCCAGGCAAAAGCGGAGCGGCGCATCCAGATTTACTGGCTGCGAATCCTTGCGGGGAATGTCTTTGCCATCGGCAGCGGGATCAGTCTGCACGGCCGACACCAGGAAAATGGGCACGTGCTTGAGCAGGCGAACTAGCGCCGGAAAATGGTCGCGGACAAATGCTTTGCTCCCGCCAAATTGATCGATCAGGTGTTGGCGCTGGTCCATTTTGGTCAGCACCAGCGCGACCGGAACCGATTCACCGCCCGGCCAATTGCGGATGCGGTGTACTGCCTGCACGATGCCAAAATCATCATCCGTGGCAGCGTCGTAATCGGGGCCGGCAATGATGGCGGGATCAGCCAATAGCAGCACGGCGGCGGCGCGATCCAGGTGCTCGGTCAATTCCTTGACGCCGGCGAATTGCGTTTGCTCTTCGACAAATGCATGGCGAAACGTTTCGCCGGAAAAATCCAGCGTCACCATCAAGCGCTTTTTTCCCGCATGCTCGATCTCCAGCTCGATCTGCTGCCCGCCCAATTGCGTCGGCACCGGCCAATCGCCCTGCTGCAGTTTCTGGTGCACATCCATGAGATAACGATGCACTTCGCCCGTGACCGCCTTGGCGTTGATGCCGCTCAGCGAGCGCCATAGCTTGTGATAAAGCTCAGCAAGGTAGATGGTTTTTCCGGAGCGCGTTCGCCCCAGGACAACAATGCGATCCCGCTCGGGAGCCGAATCATCGGGATTAATTTTTTCCAGCTCCTCTTCCTGAGGAACCATCGCGGCAATGGTGGTGGAAGCTGCTGGAAGCGACGGCGGCGCGAGTGTCATCGACGAATTTGTCGGATCGTCCAGTGGAGCGAGGTCGGGCAGCGCAGAATCGGTGTAGTTTTCCCTGGCCTGCTGCTGCATGAATTCATCGGTGCCGATCCACACGCCGCCGTTGGAAACGACGGAATCTTTCGCCACGCGCCCCAGCGCGATCCAATCCGCCAACGTTTTCGCAGGATAAGGGCCATAGCGCTGGCCCTGATGACTGACAAACCAGGTTGCTGTCTGATCGGATTCCGCCATGTTGTTACTCACTCAATCGGTGTCGATCAACGCGGTACCGTCCGGAGCTTCTTCCCAATGCGTAGCATCGGTTGGTCGTAGTTTGCAGATATAGGTTGCTCGCAGCACTACGCCCAGCTTGTTTTTCGAATCAACCACTGCTTTGACTAAATACCATCCATTGCTGAAAGCGACAACTACTTTTGGGCTTTCATAAGGCTGAAATTGAGCGGATGTGGGGTTGACCAGGATGTCTTTTACGAACTGCTGGCTCTTGCGATAGGCGTCGGGATAGCGGGCTTCGATGGCTTTTTGCTGCTTTTTGGTCAGCTCGACTTGTTTGGCTTTGGCGACCTTTGCCTGCTCCTGTTTTTGTTGCTGTTGCTTGGCTATCTCCGCACGCTGCTGAACAATCATCTTCCGCTGCGATGGTGTAATCCAATTACCCTCAAACTGTACAAAACCCTGTGCGGTCTTTTCCTCGGCGGGGGTCATCCATTTGCCCTGGTATAGAACCAGGCCTTTATCCGTCTGCTGAGCGGCGAAGGCAGCGGATTTGGTTAGCCATTTTCCTTTGTAAAGAACTAAACCTTTCGCTTGCTGCTGAAGCTCGAAGCGCTGGGTGGGAGTAACCCAGCGGTGATCATAAAAGACATAGCCCTTGGCTGTCATGGTGATGGCCACTAGGCGTTCATGTACATCATCGCGCAAGGTGCTGATCTTTTGCTGCATCGGATGCGGATGCACCGGCTCGGCATTGATCAAAGCCAAGGCCTGATTGCAATACTCCTGGGCCTTTTCCAGATTGCGATTCGTGTCAGAAAAATTCCTGGCCTGTGTGTAAAGCGATTGGATGGTTGGATCATCGCGCTGGCGAGCAGCTTTCCACGCGATTGCGGTTTCCGGAGGAAGCCATTGCCCTTCCATCTGAATGTAGCCCAAACCTCCCAATTTGATTTCGGGCTTGGCGGCAAGGGATTGAAGAATCAGGGTTTCATCGTGAAATTCGGGTCGGTTGGCGATTAAACCCGTGGCCTGGTCGACCAGAGATTTCGCCTCGACATAATGGCCTTGGGTGATGAGCGATTGAGCCTGAGAAATATCGGAGACAACCTGCGCGTAATCTTTACTCACGGAAGAAGCATGCCGGGAGCGCACAATTTCGTTCCACCCCAGGGCGGCGACGATCACACCGAGCATGATGCCAATACCGAAGAGCACGAGCATTTGGCGAGGGAGGGATTTTTTGGGAGGACGGATGGCCGGCCTGGAAACCGGAGTCGCAGTGAAAATACTGCGAGCTTCGTCCAATGGCGAAACTCCTGCAACGTCAGCGCTCGCAGGAGGATCAGGCTTGATCTCTTCATCCACCAGGACCGCGCCTAGATTGGGCTGCTCAAAAGTGAATGTCATGTTAATGGACGGACCCGAAGGAGCGGGTATCGCGATTTGCCCATTCATCGGCAGCATCGCGCCAGCCATGCTGATAATCTGATTGTTGATCACCGCATGGGCAGCGGGATTGAGGGTTTTGGCAGTAGCAACCCCCGCATCGAATTGCACACGCAAATGATGCGGCCGCACCCACTCAAAGGGGAAAATAACATCATTTTCCACCGCAGACCCAACATCCACTTTTTGCCCGGGAATCAAAACCTGGCGTTTTTCCACACCCCACTCAATACGAATCAAAACCTGCGATGCAGATTTAGACCGGGACTTCTGGCACGCCGCGCAGTAATAATTACCAGTGAGATCATGGAGAGCACCGGTTTCGGTGATCGGTTTGCCGCATAGCGCGCATGATTTTGAAGACATGGATGGGCGCGGTGCGGAAGACATCTAAGATATTGTTTACGGAGCATTCGAGAAGTTCAAATGCTCTAATACGGGCCGCTCTTTTTACGCGCATGCTGAAATTGGCAAATCAGTGTAAAAATTGGCAACTGCGGCGCAGAATTACATTTCAGTCAGCTAAACTGCCCGACAAAAAAAGCCCGATGCAACTAATGCTGCATCAGGCTTTTAGAATTGGGATAAGAATTACAACGGAGAGGCCGGGATTCGATATTACACAAATACACAAACTCTTTCTGAATCTCATTTTAGGGCTTAAGGCAAGTGAATTCAAGGATTTGGCTCGTCTCGAAGATGTACTGAAGCTGCACGGTTTTTTACCATCTTTTGGTGCGCCGTGAGGGCAATTTGAGGGCCAACCGATAGTTCACTCGATGTCGAGCCGATTGGGCAAAGGTGGGTTCAATTCCCGTTGGCTCCATTCGACTCATATATCTTGGCGAATCGCACTCTGTGTCTCATCCAAAATATCTGCCACCAATCACTTATGAATCGCAAACCGAGTTCAAATGATAAGACTGAGTAACACCAAAACATTGGATTTACGTGGGCCGGCCAGCGGGATTTGAACCCCATGGGGTCGCGCATTCATGAATCACGAGGGAAATCCCATGCACTCCTCTGATCGTCGCTTACTCCAACTGACCACACCCACAACCGGAAAGGTAAGTCGTAAATACTCAGAGAACGCATAGTTCGCGGAATGATCGCTCGAACGAAACTGGTCAAGGTGTTGGCTAAAGGCCGTCGTTTTCTAGCTATGAAGCCGATGGATAACGACAAGGATTTCGCTGACCATTGTTAAGATCATTCCTAAAAGCAGTACCGTGGCTACCAGCCAGACCGGGAAGATCACGACAGCGCCTCCTTCGGCAGGCGAAAACCAGCGTTCGAACTTTCCGACTCCCACTTGCCTGCACCGCCAGCGGTAGTCGATTGCGATGCTGGTTAGCGGGCCAAGTAGAATCAGTCCCAAAAGAAGCAGCAGCAACCAAACAGGCTTGTGATTTCTCAACGAAAAGAGCCAAACGGAGAACATACCCGGCGCGAACATGAGAACAAGCAGTGTTACGCCCAGCAAATTCCCAAAGGGTAGCACCAGACGACGAGTCCAAGTTTGGCGAGTAATCAAAGGCATAATTATGGTCGACGAATAAATCTTATTTAGGAATAGGCCCAATTAGTCTAACAAACTTTAAGATATTGTTTGCGCGGGGACCGACGGTTTCAGGATTCTCCCTGACGTTGCTTGAGTACGGTCGGAGCGAGCGTATTGCCAGACCAAAGAACTACGCGGTATCGGTCTTGTCCTTCAAGACCGTCGTCGCTAACCGATCCGAGATTGCCGTAGAGAACACGGGCACGATAAATGGCAGGAGGCACGTCAATCCGTGCTGCGTCGGGAAAGTAATCCGTGCATCCAGCAACTACGATGCGTCCTGAGCAAATCTCAATACTGCAGTCGTTTACTTGATCCCATTCGTCAAAGCTTTCTACTGGCTCCGCAACATGCACTTCCACGTCGACCGACACCTTCCTATTTCGAACTGTACCGACTCCGATTGTGCCTGGAGCGACCGCCAGCAAGCGCTTCGTGGCATCGGGTGTCCAGCTCTCGCTGAGATCACCCTTTACCGATTCATCTTGGAGGTAAAACTGATGGTAATCAGCGAGAAGTTCGAAATGTCGCTTTAAGATCTCTGCCATTGCTGAATGCTTGGAAACAAATAGCGAACTTTCATTATGAAAGCGTCCACAAGCACGTTAACATTAGATACCGCACGGGGTCAAACGAGCAAAAAGACATCATGCGATGGCCGGAATAGAGATGTGAGTGGCGGAATGGAATTGAACGCTTTCTTTGTCCAGAAAAGACAATCGCAAGGGTATCTATCTAACGCGTGCAAAAATGATCGTCGCGAGCTCAAAATGGCAGTTCACTAGCTTGGCTGTTACACAGTAATCCATTCTCATGCAACTGAATCGCAAACTTCTTACTAAACTCGGGGCGATCCTTTTTGGGATCGCCTGGATCAATTTCATGGTTTTCTGGGTGGTTGCCGTGGTCATTGGCGGCGATGCCCTGAACGGCGAAGTGGAGAACGGACACTATTTCGTCTCCTCCCATGGCAGGCTCACAGAGGTATCTGAAAAGATGTGGCATTTCAGTCGCGCTCAAGAGATCAGTGTGTGGATCACCCATCCCATCGGCCTTGTGCTCGGCGGCGGTCTCATGTGGCTTGGGTCCCGTCGAGTAAAACAGGGGGTGGAGAGCCCCTCGGATTCTAGCGGTTATTGAAAGCTATTCTTTTATTGGAATCCTCTAAAAACTCTCGATTGATCCACTGCATCGACAAATTCTTCAAAGTCCATATTTGCCATAGACAAATTGTTCTCTACTTCGTTAAGCGCTTCCGGAATGACGCGAAAAGTCAGGTGTCTTTTTTTGCTCAGTTCCACGACGAGAATCGGATGATCGGCTTGCCGCATTGATTTATCCTAGTCGGATTGCTTCGAGCCTGCCTCGCCAGATTTCGGGAGGATCATCCGATGAGCAGCCTTTGCCGATTTTGGCAAATATCTCAGGATAGAGACCAAATAAAAGCGAAAGGCCATAAGCCCGACGATTGCTCAAGGGTGACGTGAGCAAATCGCAAACTGAATCGAGCGAGGGCCGCGCCTTGATTCCGCGCTTTTGCAACTCACCCATGGCCCAGCCCAAATCACGCGACAACGGATCGTTGGCAATCGCGATAAGACGTTCGTCCGGCAGAAGCGCCATCGCCTGCTTGCCTTGCTTGTGTTGCGACACCCGACAACAGTAGAAGACACACACACCAATTGCGATTTTCAGCATGTAGCCAACCAACAGCCCCAGTAGCAATCCCAGGAAGTGCGCGACACGCCAGCCGATGACAGCACAAGCGATCGGCAACAGACGCAGAAACCAGGCAAATAT
>DASXDR010000069.1:0-47003 GCA_036490535.1 Tepidisphaeraceae bacterium
CCTTCGCTCGATCGCCGCCCGCACGATTGACGCGCTGCATGATGCCTTCGCCACCGCATTCGCAGCCGTCGTACTCAGCGACATTCAAAACTGCTTTGAGCACTGTGGATACAAGCTATAACTTTCTGCGCACCGCTCTAGATCTTCTTAAGCAGCAGACAAGCGTTATGTCCGCCAAACCCGAAGCTGTTGTTTAATGCGTAGGTGACTTTCATATCGCGAGCGCGATTGGGGACATAATCGAGATCGCACTCCGGATCGGGATTGTCGAGATTGATAGTGGGCGGAATCAGATTGTTCTTGACGGCCAGCGCGACGATAACGGTTTCGACTCCGCCAGTGGCTCCCAGCGAATGACCCAGCTGCGATTTGGTGGAGCTGATGGCAAGTTTTTTGGCATGCGGGCCAAAAGCAGCTTTCATGGCGCGGGTTTCAGCCAGATCGCCCAGCGGAGTGCTGGTGCCATGAGCATTGATGTAATCGACCTGATCGGGATTGACCCCCGCGTCGGCGAGCGCCTTTTGCATGGCCATGGTCGCGCCTTTGCCATGCTCTTCGGGAGCGGTGATATGGAATGCATCGCCACTCATGCCGTAGCCCACCAGCTCGGCATACATTTTCGCACCGCGCTTTTTCGCGTGCTCGTATTCTTCGAGAATGACCACGCCGGCCCCTTCGGCCATCACAAAGCCATCCCGATCGCGGTCCCACGGCCGGCTGGCTTTTTCGGGGGCATCGTTGCGCGTTGAGAGGGCGCGGGCCGCACAGAAGCTTCCCATTCCCAACTCGCACATCGCTGCTTCAGCCCCGCCGGTGATCATCACATCAGCCATGTCATGCTGAATGAATCGGCCTGCATCGCCGATGGAATTTGCTCCGGTTGCGCACGCCGTTGCCACAGCCGTGTTAGGCCCGTGAATTCCAAAGATAATCGAGACATTCCCCGCAGCTGCGTTGACCATCAGCCGAGGAACAGTAAACGGGGAGACGCGACTCACGCCTCGGCCGACGAGAATCTTGTTCTGCTCCTGGAGTGTCTCCAGTCCGCCGATGCCGCTGCCAATCACCACGCCGCAGCGATTGCGGTCTTCCTTATCAAAATCCAGTCCCGCATCGGCCACGGCGCTCTTGGAAGCCGCAATACCAAACATGCCAAAGCGATCCAGCCGTTTGGCCTCGCGCACATCGAGCCCGTATTTGGTGATATCAAAATGCGTGCATTCGCCGCCAATCCAGACAGGGAATCCCATCTCTTTCGGATTCCACCGTTTGATCGGCCCGATACCGCTCTTGCCCGCGCAGAGCCCTTCCCAAAGACCGTCCACCGTCTCAGATAGAGACGTGACGACACCAAGGCCGGTAATGACAACGCGACGACGCATAAGGAATGTTAGTCGCTAGTTGTTGAATACAAATCCAACTAACAATTAACCACTAACAACTAACTGGTTTATTTACCAGAATGTTCTTTGATGTAATCGATCGCCTGGCCGACAGTTTGAATCTTCTCGGCCTCTTCGTCGGGGATGGACAGCTCGAATTCATCTTCGAATTCCATCACCAGCTCGACCGTGTCCAACGAGTCAGCATTCAGGTCATTGATAAAATGCGTCTCACGGGTGATTTCGCTTTTATCAACGCCCATCTGTTCGCTGACGATTTCGATTACCTTGCTCTCGATTTCATCCATAACTTTTACCTTTCGAGAAGAATCTCCGAACCTGCCCCTAGTTTCTAGTTTCTGGCCCCTAGTTTCAAGTGTTAGATCATGCCGCCATCCACGACGATGGTTTGACCGTTAATATACGATGCATCCGGCGATGCCAGGAACGATACCACACCCGCGATTTCATCAGCATTGCCGAATCGCCGCAAGGGGATCATCTCCTGAACTTTTTGCTTAATCTGATCGGGTAGAACCTGCGTCATGTCGGTATCAATGAAGCCGGGCGCGACGACATTGCAGGTGATATTCTTGCTGGCCAGCTCTTTGGCGACGGATTTGCTCAGGCCGATCAATCCTGCTTTGCTGGCGGCGTAATTGGCCTGGCCCGCATTGCCGGTGACGCCGGAGACGGAACTAATATTAATAATCCGCCCATTCTTCGCTCGCATCATCGCGCGGGCAGCCGACCGGATGGCCACGAATGCACTGCGCAAATTGGTATCGATCACATTTTCAAAATCCGCATCCTCCATGCGAAGCAGCAGGCCGTCTTTGGTAATGCCCGCATTGTTCACCAGCACATCGAGCCTGCCATGCGTATCAATAGTCTTTTCAATGGCCGCAGCAAGCGCAGCAGAGTCCGCGATATCACAGGTAACAAATTCCGCAGAGCCACCAGTATCTTTGATTTGTGCGACGATACTGCCCAGCTTATCCGCATTACGTGCCAGGGCGATGACGTGAAAGCCATCCTTGCCCAGGCGCTTAACGATGGCCGCGCCAATGCCGCGGGAGGCGCCGGTGACGAAGGCTACTTTTTTCTCAGTCATGTGCTTGCTCCTGCTGGCTTCGGGGCGGAGAGGGTATCCATACCAGTTAAACTTTCAATGGGCAGGCGGCGATTAATCCGTTTGGCCAACCCTGCCAAGGTTCGACCCGGCGCAAGTTCGATGTAGCGGGCTTCGCCGGAATCAATCAAGATTTGCATGGTCTGGTGCCAGCGCACGGGGTGAGTAATTTGCTGGACGAGAAGTTTTTTGATGGAAGCAGGATCTGAGTGAGACTGGCCAGTGACATTGGAATAAACGGTTGTACGCGGATTGTTGAAAGATACTTTTTCCAATTCAGCAGCCATCTTATCTGCCGCGGGCTGCATCAGCGGACTGTGAAAAGCACCGGCCACTTTTAACGACGTTGCTTTAAACCCTGCTTTTTCAGCTTCGGCTAATGCTCGTTCACAAGCCGCTTTGCTGCCACTAACAACAATCTGTCCTGGGGCATTGAAATTCGCTGGCACAAGCACTTCACCCTGTGCCGCAGCCTCGCAAAGATGTTTGATTGCCGCTTCATCAGCACCAAGTACCGCCACCATCCCGCTGGGCGAAGCGACGGCTGCATCCTGCATATATTTGCCGCGCGCAGCCACCAGTTTCAGTCCTTCTTCAAAAGAAAACACGCCTGCCAAATGGAGTGCCGTGTACTCACCAAGACTCAGCCCCGCTAGTGCCGAAGGCATTAGTCCCCTCTCCCGGTACTCCGGGAGAGGGCTAGGGTGAGGGCTTTTCTCTGATGCCAAAGAACCCTCACCCCATCCCTTAGCCGGGGTACCGGGAGAGGGGGCAAAAAGTCCCACTGCTGTCGCCGCCGCATGGCATGCAATACTCGTCACATAAATCGCCGGCTGACTGACATTCGTCTTATTCAAATCCTCTTCCGGCCCATTAAAACAAATCGCCGCCAAATCCCATCCCAAAACCGCATTGGCCCGCTCAAAAATCGCTTTCGCTGCCGACGATTGCTCGTAAAAATCCTTACCCATGCCCACCGCTTGGGCCCCCTGTCCGGGACAGAGAATGTAAGTTTTATTCGTATCCATTCGTGTCCGTTCGTGGCTAAATCTTCAAAACCGCATTCGCCCAGGTCAGCCCGGCTCCGAACGCGACAAAAATCACCACGTCTCCTTTTTGCAATCGACCTTCACGCATCGCTTCATCCAGCGCGATCGGAATGGAAGCCGCCGACGTATTGCCATATTTGCCAATATTAACAAACGCCTGCTCGGGCGGCATGCCGAGCTTTTCCAAGGCCGAATCGATAATCCGCTGATTTACCTGATGCGGAATGACCAGTTTCACCTGATCCTTGGTTAATTCGCAGGCCCGCATCGCCTGCTCGATCAATTCCTGGAATTTTTCGACCGCGAATTTATAAACCTCGCGCCCCTTGATCTGAATGAAATGCTGCCGATTGCGGATCATCTCTTCGCTGACCGGAAACCGGCTGCCGGGGATGCATTTCATCGCCTCAGCACCGTGGCCGTCGGCGAAAAGCGTTGAGTAAATCAAACCGCGCTGGCGATCGCTACTGCGCTGTAAAATCGCAGCACCCGCTCCATCGCCGAAGAGAATACAGCTGCCTCGATCCTTGTAATCAATCGATCGGCTCAGCGTCTCGGCGCCCAGCACCAATACATTTTTATATTGCCCAGATTTGACAAAACTGCTCGCAACACTCAGGGAATAAATAAACCCCGAGCAAGCCGCGGATAAATCAAACGCCGGCGTGGAATGCAGCCCAAGATTCGCAGCCACGAAACATGCCGTCGAAGGGAAAATCATCTCCGGTGTAATCGTTCCGCACACGATCAGGTCGATGTCATTAGCCGTCAGCCCGGCAGCTTCGATTGCTTTGCGCGCCGCCAGCGTTGCTAGCGAGGCGGTTGTCTCCCCTTCCCCTGCAATTCGCCGTTCGCGAATACCCGTTCGTTGCACGATCCATTCGTCATTGGTGTCGACCATTTTCGATAGATCGTCATTGGTCAGCCGCTTCTCGGGGAGAGCGCTACCGGTGCCGGCGAGGATGGCAGAATAGTCAGGCATTAAGTTGGTCGAATATGTTGGCGTTAATGGCTATGGATTGCAATCGGTTGGGCAAGCAAATGCAGAATGATGAATGCAGAATGCAGAATGAAAACCGGATGACTGCATTATTTCCCTCCCCTTGTAATCAGAGGGAGGGTGGGGTGGGGGTGCCCTTGTCCCTTGCCGCCTTGTCCCTTGTCCCTATTTCTCATTCCGCACTCCCCTCTACCGCTACTCCCGCTGCGATTCGCTGCACAATCTTCTGATTCACTTCACTCGCTGCAAGCTGTTTACCAACGCGTAAGGCATTTTTAATCGCGCGCGCTTTGGATTTCCCGTGGCAAATCAGGCAATACCCATCCACGCCCAGAAGCGGAGCGCCGCCATACTCTTCCCAGTCATGTTTCTGGTAAATCTTTTTCAGCACTGGTTGAAACTGGTTGAGCAGATCGGGAGAAAATTCCTGCAGCTCCGCGAGGATGGTTTTGAACATCCCCTCCGCCATGCCTTCGGTAAATTTCAAAATGATGTTGCCGACAAATCCGTCGCAGATCACCACGTCCACGACACCCTTAAACAGATCCCGCCCTTCGACATTCCCAACAAAATTAATCTGCTGTTCATCACGCATCAGCTTGCGCGCATCTTTCACCAGCGTATTTCCCTTGGCATCTTCTTCACCGATGCTGAGCAATCCCACGCGCGGATTTTCGATGCCGCAGACTGCATGCGAATACGCTGCCGCCATGATCGCATATTGCTGAAGGTGCATCGGCTTGGCTGCGACATTCGCTCCCACATCGCAAATCACCACCGGCCCATCATGCGTCGGCAAAATCACGGCAATACCAGGTCGGCTCACCCCCGCCAGATTCCGCATTCGTAATTGTGCAGCAGCGACGCACGCTCCCGTGTTCCCCGCACTGATCACCACATCCGCTTCGCCCTTCGCGGCCAGCTTGCACATCACCGAGATCGAACTATCCGGCTTATTGCGAATCGCATCGACCGGCGATTCATCCATCTCCACGATCTGCGTCGTGGGGACTACTTTATATAACTGCTTTTTATCTTCCCCTAATCCGCAAGTGGCCAAACCATCCCGAATGACCTTCTCATCCCCAACCAGATAGATAATATCGTTGGAATCCAGCAGAGGCGCAGCATCCCAGCAGCCTTGCAGAATCGCTGCCGGAGCGTGATCACCGCCCATGACATCGACCGCTGCTCGCACGCTGAAAAATCCTCCCTGAGCTAGATTAATTAAGCTTGTTCCGCTTCGACCTGAAGCGCCAACTTGGGATTCACATAGCCGCAGTTATCGCAAGCGCAATGCGGAAGCTTGGCATTGCCGCACTGGGGACAACGAACGTAGTGAACTGGCGTTAACGCTAAGTGTGCCCGACGCTTACGCTTGCGGGACTTGCTGTGCTTTTGGACTGGTTGCATGACTGAAAACTCCGACCAATATCAAAAAAGCCGGCGGTGGATCCGCCGGAACCGCCGCCTATCGGGCGTTTTACGGTCAGGTAGGGTAAGAACCACAGGCGCATAAGTCAAGTTCAGCGTGGATACGGTAATCTCTGATTCGAGATAGAGCCGGGCCGTCCTCGGCCCAGAATTGCCCCGTTTCGGATGATGACGCCCCGGCTCTCCTTGTAGGCGAAGGGTTAAGGAGAGCAAGTGGCATGGTACCCATTAAATTCCATCACTATAAGAAAGGAGTTTTTTCCCTTAGCCCTAAGCCGCCTGTGGCAGAAATTCTTTCAACGATTCAGGCAATTGCTTAATCCCCCTTCGCATCGCCTTCCCCACCGCGTATTGCATCGATAAGTGATATCGTCGCAATACTCTTGTATCAGGTTCGACCCCCAGCGCCCGCATCTGCTCGATGGCCCACTTCCAAGCGTGGTATTCTTCCTCGCAGCGTTGGTGATAGGTGTTAAATCCTATCGCATGGTGCCCCACCTCATGCAGAAAGATCGCCAATGAGATCGGCGTCTTCGGATACGGCGACTCAATGAAATTTGCTATACGCCCGTCCTGATAAAAAACCCGCCAGGCGCAGCCAGACATGTTCCGTCGCCAGCGCCGCACCTTCAGCGCATAACGATTTTTCATCAGCTCGATAATCGGATCGAATTTGCTGCCCATGGGATCGGTCATCGGTTTATCGGTTTTTCATAAGTAATACGTTAATGGCACGGCAAAGTTGGCTCATGCAATGGCCATCGACGCTCATTTGTTGAGAATAAATCCGCGTGCAGATTCTCCTGATCACTCTCGGCAGCCACGGCGATGTGCACCCCTTCATCGGTCTTGCATTGGCGCTCCAAAAGCGCGGCCACAAGGTATCGCTGATGACTAGCGGATATTTCGCGCCGCTGATTCGCAGCGTCGGTTTGGATTTTCTGGAATTGGGGAGCAAGGAAGAATTCGACAGGATATCGGATAATCCCGACCTCTGGCATCCGCGCAAAGGCTTGGCGGTGATGTCCGAAAGTATCGGCCGGTATTTGCCGCGGATGTATGAGCGAATCTCCGCCTATATCGAGCAGCATCCCCAAGCGATCATGATCGGCTCGACTCTAGCCTGGGCCGCGCGACTCGTCCAGGAAAAGCGCGGCACACCACTCATCACCGTCCACCTTTCCCCCTCCACGCTCCGCTCCGTGTATGACATGACCAAAATTCCGCACGTCCCGCTGGGAGCTCGTTCCCCGCTATGGATGAAACGAACATTTTTCGCGTTGGCGGATCTCCTCGTGCTTGATCGTCATTTCGGCAAGGGATTGAACGCATTCCGCAAAACTATCGGCCTACCGCCGGCTCGAAAGATCGTGGCCGAGTGGTGGCATTCGCCGTTGAAAGTTATCGGGCTTTGGCCAGATTTTTTTGCTCCTCCACAGATTGATTGGCCGCCCAATACTGTCCTGGCGGGCTTTCCGCTTTGGGATGAAACTGATGTCACACCGCTGAGTCGGGAGATCGAAGAATTTTTATCCGCCGGTCCTCCTCCAATTGCATTCACTCCTGGCTCGGCCATGAAGCACGGCAATGATTTTTTTCGCCACGCCGCCCGGGCATGCGAACTCACCACCATGCGCGGCATTCTCCTGACCCGCCACCGTGATCAAATCCCATCTCACTTGCCCAGCAGCGTTGCTCATTTCGATTACGCCCCCTTCAGCCAGCTCTTGCCGCGCTGCGCCATGCTCGTGCATCATGGCGGAATCGGCACCACCGCTCAGGCTCTCGCAGCCGGCGTCCGCCAAATTGTGGTCCCCTTCTCCTTTGATCAGTTCGATAACGCCGAGCGCAGCACTCGCCTGCAATGCGCTCTATCCTTGCCACAGAAAAAATTTACCCCCAGCGAGCTCGCCCAGACGATCCGCCGGGCTCAAGCGCAATTAGACACTGGCAATCTAGTCGACATCGCCGATAGAATTAGAGCGAACAGAGGAATTGAAAAGGCATGCGATCAGATCGAGCAGCTTTCTGGTCCAGCATATGCATAGAATTCCTTAAGCATCTAAAGAGGAGTCAACAATGAGCTTATTCATGGAACAACTTGAAGGACGAGAATTTTTATCCGTAGCGCCAGGAGGACCGTACACTGGTACTTTTTCTCCTAAAGGAAAACCCGCTCAGGCTATTCTTCAGCAGTTAACCAATAACAAAAAAACCGCTGCTCATGTTCCCGCTACTCTGACTTTAACCATTGCTTCTAACGACCTGGTCAGCGGCTCGCTGACCTTCAACGGCACCGGCACCACCGTTCTTACAACCTATGCTATTAGTGGGTCGGTCATCGGTGCCACGGTAAGCCTCAATCTCGATTCTGCCGGTGTTTTGGTAGGAAACGTGGATGGGAAAATCACCGCTGGCGATAAAAAAATCACCGGCTCAATGACCGACACAATCAACGGCAGCGCAATTTCCGGCAACCTTGCCCTTCCCAACACCACCGCGAAAAAAGCCAAAGGCAGCGGCAAAAGCAGTAATCCAGCGCTCGTCCCTGGTTATTATCCCAACGAAACTCCACCCAGCATCGGCTCAGGTCTTAGCGAAGGAACCACGCCCGGCCAGGAAACCGGAATCACTCCGGGCAATAACTCCAGCAGCGGCGTGATCGGCGGCGACAGCGGCTCGATCTTAGGATAAACTTTTTTATCGGTGGCGTGGTCGTTTGTGCGGCCACGCCTTTATTTTGCGCGTATACTGAGCGTTGGGATGAATGATCGTTTAACCCAGGCGCTCTGTGCTATCGATGCGGCTAATGCCTCTGATCCAAATAACAAAGAGCTAACCTATTCCCAGCGCATGACCGAGGGCCTTTTCCGCCTTGAAAAATCTCCCAGCGAAATCTTGCAATTAGCCGCCCGCGCCCAGCACATTCGCCGCTGGGACATTCCCCGTAACACTTATCCCGCTGGCCGAATTGGTTACCTCCAATGGCGTACCGCTCTCTACGCCCATCACGCCCAGATCACCGGCGAAATCCTCCAAACCGCTGGCTATGACCCATCCACGATTCAACACGTCCAGCACCTCCTCCGCAAACAAGGCATTAAAACCGATCCCGAAATGCAATCCCTGGAAGACGTGATCTGCCTGGTCTTCCTGCAATACGAATTAACCCCTTTCGCCCAGCAGCAGCCGGCAGAAAAAGTGATAGAAATCCTCCGCAAAACCTGGAAAAAAATGTCCGCGCGCGGCCACGCTGCTGCTTTGGCACAGGTTCTGAGTCTGCCAGTCGAAATCCAATCTCTCGTCCAAGCTGCACTGAGCCAACCATAAAATTTTTCCATTCATCCTTCATCCTTCCGCCTTCATCCTTTATCCTTTGTCCATGGCCCACATTCGCCCCTTCACCGCGATTCATTATTCCAAAGCCAAGCACGGCTCCGATCTCTCCAAACTGATCGCCCCACCCTATGACGTCTTGGACCAGAGCCAGAAAGATGCCCTGCAGTCTAAGGATCCCCACAACATCGTGGCGATCGATCTGCCGCACATGCCCCCTAAAAGCGTCGGGCCGGATTCCGCCTATGCCAAATCCAACACCATTCTCCAATCTTGGCTCTCCGCCGGCATCCTGGAGCGCGACAAGCGCCTCGGCATCTACCCTTACGCCCAGACCTACACGCACGGCGGCAAGACCTACCACCGCCGCGGTTTTTTCGCCGCCGTCCAGCTTTCTCCCTTCGGCCAGGGCCAGGTCGTCCCCCATGAAAAAACCTACGAAGGCGCCATCGCCGATCGTTTGAAATTAACCCAGGCCACGTCCGTGCAAGTCTCCCCTGTCTTCGGCCTGTTCTCCGATCCCGCCAACGAAATAAATAACCTTCTCTATAAAAATCTCGGCCGCCCCGATTTCACCGCCACCATGGACAACGTGCAAAATGATCTCTGGGCAGTGCGCGAAGCTGAGATTGAAAATGCGGTTATCGATCTGATGAAAGCGCGCCCGGTCTACATCGCCGACGGCCATCACCGCTACACCACCGCATTGCAATATCAGGCCGACGCCATCCGCCTCACCGGCGGCAAACTTCCCGCAGATCACCCCGCCAATTTCTGCCTCTTCGCATTAGTCCCCATGCAAGATTCCGGCCTATTAATTCTTCCCACCCACCGCCTCATCGGCGGCCTTTCTCATTTCGATCTTGAAACCTTCCGCGACGCCATTGCCGGTAATTTCGACATCGAACCCACCAACGTCGATGAATCGCAACTCGACCAATTCACGCGCGGTTCGGATGGCAAGGAATCTCACCTCTTTGGTCTCTTTGATGGAAAAACTCGTAAGTCCTACCTGCTGCGCCTGAAAAATCTCGACGTCCTGCAACGCTACGAGCCCACTAAATCCGAATCCTGGCGACGCTTGGATGTCGCCATCCTCCAGCGCTATTTGCTTGATGAAGTTCTCCAGCCGCGCTTTGGCGGTGGAAACGAAATCACCAAAGGCTACACCGCCGACCCCTCTACCATTGCCGGCAGCGTCGACGGTAAAAAATATCAAATCGCTCTGCTGCTCAAACCCACGCCGCTTTCTGCACTCGAGGAACTCGGCAAAACCAACGAAGTCATGCCACAAAAAAGCACGTACTTTTTTCCCAAACTAGCGACAGGCATGATTCTCAATCCCCTTTATCCGGTCGCATAAACAGTTTGAATCAGTAATCAAATTTCGAATACTCGAAAGATCTTCCTGCCAATATTTAGCGGCGGTGCGTAGCACCGCGTTGAATAGTGCTATCCAACGCGGTCCTTCGGACGCGCCGCTAAATGTTACGCGGATTAACCATCAGTTATTCAAGCACTGTTTCGTCTTCGGTTTTCGTCATTCCACGTAAATCTGGCGCGCCCCTTGCTCATGTCTATCGGCTGCTTTTTCAGGGCCTATACGGGTCGCAAGGGATTTCGACTCCAAGTTACATGTCACGGAGGATTTACCATGTTTGAAATGGAAACCCCATGGCACGTGTCTCTGCCAATTTGGCGTCGGTCCGGCATCATCCGCTGCCGTCACTCATAGAACCCATGCTCGCATCTCCGAGCGCCGCTCTCCCACCCCTCCAAAAAGATTTCGGCTTCGAATTCAAATGGGACGGCGTGCGCGCAATCTCCTATTTCCACCACAGCCAGATGCGCCTTCTCTCCCGCAACCACCTCCCCATCACCGCCCGCTACCCCGAACTCTCAGACATGGCCAAAATCTTTGGCGACCGCGATGCAATCCTCGACGGCGAAATCGTCGCTCTCGATGAAAATGATCGCCCCAGCTTTCCACTGCTCCAACAACGCATCCACGCTAATCCCCACGCCGCCCTGCGTCTCGCGCAGCAAATGCCCGTGATCTACGTCCTCTTCGATGTGCTCTATCTCGATGGCCAGTCCGCGCTCTCGCTCCCCTACCACCGCCGCCGCGAAATGCTCCAAGAACTTACCCTGATGGGTGATCGCTGGCGTGTCGCCCCCGCTACCGTCGGCGATGGTGATTCCGTCCTCGCTGCCGCTCGCACTCACCAAATGGAGGGCGTTGTCGCCAAGCGATTAGACAGCATTTACGAACCCGGCCGTCGCTCCCCGAATTGGCTCAAAATAAAAATCATCCAGCGCCAGGAATTCGTCGTCGGCGGCTGGCGCACTATGCACGGCTCCCCCCGCACCATCGGCGCGTTGCTGCTCGGTTATCACGACCAAAAAGATGGCAAACTCCACTACGCCGGCATGCTCGGCACCGGGTTCAATCAAAAAACCCTCGCCGATATTGAAAAACGCCTCGCCAAAAAAACCAGAGACAAAAGCCCCTTCGCCGAGCGTATCCCCGGCTCCTGTCGCGGCGCCTGCGAAGTCCACTACGTCAAACCCGAAATGGTCATCGAAGCCGAATACCGCCGCTGGCCCACTGAAGGCCTCGTACAACAGGCTTCCTTCAAAGGCATCCGCACCGACAAACGCCCCAAAAACGTAGTCCGCGAAGAACCGAATTGGAAATAAATGATGAAACGTGAAAACGTGAAACGTGATGAAGAGCAGGCATTTGTCACGTTTCGCGTTTTCACGTTTCACTAGGAGATCCCATGGCTCGCCGCGCAATCTGGACAGGTTCAATTTCATTCGGCTTGGTGAACATCCCCGTTCGTCTTTTCACCGCCACCAAAGATGAAGGCATCCGCTTTCACATGCTGCACGATCAGGATAAATCGCGCTTACAGCGCCGATTAGTCTCCTCTGCCAGTGGCCGCGAGGTGCATGCTGAGCACATCGTCAAAGGGTTCGAAGTGGCCAAAGACCAATACGTCATCGTGCAGAAAGATGAGCTGAAACATTGCGCCCCTGAAAAAAATGGCGCCATCGACATTACCGATTTCGTCGACCTCTCCGAGATCGACCCGATCTATTTCGAAACTCCCTACTACCTCGCCCCCCAGCCCGCCGCCGTGAAATCCTATCGCCTGCTCGTTGAAGCCATGCGCAAAACCAAAAAGATCGGCCTCGCCAAATTCGTCATGCACGAGAAAGAACATTTATGCGCTCTGCGCCCTGTCGAAAACGCGTTATGCTTGGAAACTATGCATTTCGCCGAAGAAGTCGTCCCCGTCGCGGAACTCGACGCCATCCCCGAAGCCACGCACAAAGTCGGCGACCGCGAGCTAAAAGTCGCCGAGCAATTGATCGAATCACTCTCCTCTAAATTCGACCCGAAAAAATATCGCGATGAATACAAAGATTGCGTGATGAAACTGGTTAACCAGAAAGCCAAGGGCGAAGAAATCCACGTGCAACCCGTAATCGAAAAGAAATCCGCCAAGACCACCGACCTGATTTCAGCCCTGGAACAATCCCTGGCCCACGCCCGCGCCGTTTCGCAGGGAACCAAACGCCGAAAGAGCGCATAGTGTTTTTAGAATTTCTAAAAAATAGTAGCATGGGCGTCTCGCCCATGTTTAATTTTATCCCACACGGGCGAGACACAGCCCTGTACAAAAGACTATATTCTGCCATTCTCGTAGGCGCGGCTTCAGCCGCCGGTGTTTTTATTTGGGCGGCTAAAGCCGCCCCTACATCGATCATTTGGACATGGCAACGAGACGCCCATGCTGCGCCTTGAGGATCAAAGCGCATTTTAGAAACCTTATTCTCGCTCCTGATAATCTGGCCAGCGGTGAGCGTAGTCGAACTGGAGAGAGTTAGGGCAAAGGCCGCTTGCGGTTTAGCGTTCTCATATTTTGAATGGTAATTCACCCATGAAAAAATCGTCACGGAAGACACCCAAAAAATCTGCCATGCCCACCGCGATTAAATCCAAACCCGCGCCATCAAAGCCGCTTCGTTCTTCGGCGATCCGCCCAACCTCTCCGACGCGCACCGTCACCTTCTCCAACCTAACCAAAATCCTCTACCCCCAGACCGGCTTCACCAAAGGTCAGGTCATCGAATATTACCAATCGATGACCTCTCTCATCCTCCCCCACCTCCAAGGCCGCCCACTCACTCTCAAGCGTTACCCCAACGGCGTAGAACAACCCTTCTTTTACGAAAAACGCTGCCCTTCCTACAAGCCCTCATGGATGCTCACCGCCCACATGCCCTCCGACCGCCATGGCTCGATCGATTACTGCATGATCGATTCCGTCGAAGGCCTCGCCTGGATCGCCAACCTCGCCAGTCTCGAGCTCCACACCCTCCTCTCTCGCGCGGGCAATGCAGACCGCCCCACCATGATGGTCTTCGACCTCGATCCCGGCCCCCCCGCCGGCATGCTCGATTGCCTCCGCCTCGCCCTGAAAATCCGCGATCTCTTCGCCCACCTCAAACTCCAGATCTTCCCCAAAACCTCCGGCGGCAAAGGCATTCACATCTACGTCCCCCTCAACACCCCCGTCACCTTCGACCAAACCAAAAACTTCGCCCGCAGCATCGCCCTGCTCCTCGAGCGCGACGACCCGAATAAAGTCATCTCCAGCATGTCCCGCTCTGCCCGCCAAGGCAAAATCTTCATCGACTGGTCCCAAAACGATTCCCACAAAACCACCGTCTGCCCCTACTCCTTGCGCGCCCGCCCCGAACCCACGGTGTCGACACCAATCACCTGGGACGAAATCGAATCCACTTTAAAATCCAAAAAACCCGACCGCCTGATCTTCCGCGTCTCCGACATCATCAAACGCACCGCTAAAATCGGCGACCTCTTCTCCCCCGTCCTAACTCTAAAACAAAAACTCCCCGACCTGAAAGTCTAATGTACCCATGTTCTTGCGGGCTAGCCGCTTCAGCGGCTAGCAAACTACGCCCCCTACACAATTGCTCCTTCCCACCCTACTTAAAAATCTCCCCAAAAAAATCCATCATGCACTGCCACGACCTTTTATCCGCCTTCTCGTTATACGCCACCCCCGGCATATGATGCGCATCCGCCGCCGGATTCGTAAACGCATGCACCGCCTTCGCATAAGAAATCAAATACCAATCCACATCCGTCTGCCGCATCTCTTGTTCAAACGCATTGACGCTCTTCTGCGTCACCATCGGATCGTCCGCCCCCGTCTGCACCAGCACCTTGCATTTAATATTCCGATCATCCCCCGGATTCGGATTGGAAAGATTCCCATGAAAAGTCACCACACCAGAAATATCCGCCCCCGACCTCGCCAGCTCCAGCACCGCCGTCCCCCCAAAACAATACCCAATCGCCGCGATTCTATTCCCATCCACATTCGATTGCTTTTTCAATTGCTCCAGCGCCGCTGTAATCCGCTGCCGCATCATCGCACGGTCCTGCAAGAATGGCGTCGCCAGCGCCCCCGCCGCCTGCGGATCTTCCGTCGTCTGCCCATTCCCATAAATATCCGCCACAAACGCCACATATCCCATCCGCGCCAATTGCTTCGCCCGATCTTGCGGATATTGCGTCAACCCCCACCACTCCGGCGCAATCAGAATGCCCGGCCTCGTCCCCTGTTGCGCATCATCATACGCCAACACCCCTTTGCATTGCGTATTCCCATCGGTGTAATTAACCGTCTCCACCTTCACCGCCGCCATCGCCACCGACCCACCCACCAGAATCGCCAAAAGCGCCATCACTCGAGACATCATTAGCTCCTTAAAGAGAATGCAAAACAAATATCGCCACGGATGACTTATGTCCAGAGAAAAGCAACGCAGATCGATAACAGAAAGAGCCGCTTGCGGCTTCGCCACTCGCTTTTCATTCATCATCTGTATTCATCCGTCCCCATCTGTGGCAACAATCGCATTTCGAAATCATCCACATCGCAGCTACCCCTCCCATCCATTACACTAACCCCCCAATGCAACTCCTCCACGGCATGAGCGCCCTCTCTTCCCTCCCCCCCGAAGGCGCTCTCTCCATCGGCAACTTCGACGGCCTGCACATCGGCCACGCCGAAATCCTCCGCGACGCCAAAGCTCTCGCCGCCACCGCCCCCGTCATCATCATCACCTTCGAACCCCACCCCCTCACTGCCCTCCGCCCCCAGCAAGTCCCCCCACGCCTGACCGATCTCCAAACCAAACGCCAACTCCTCTCCGACGCTGGCGCCGATTATCTCATCGAGCTCCCCCCCACCCCCGACGTCCTCGGCACCACCGCCGAGCAATTCTGGCAAATCATTCGCGACCAGATCAAACCCCGCCACATCATCGAAGGCGCTGACTTCCATTTCGGTCGCGGCCGTAGCGGAAACATCACTCGCCTGCAGGAATGGTCCGCTGGCACAACCATCCAATTGCACATCGCCAATCCCGTCGAAACCACCTTGCAAAATCTACAAATTGTCCCCATCAGCTCCACGCTGATCCGCTGGCTCGTCGGCAACGGCCGCATGCGCGACGCCGCTCTGTGCCTCGGCCGCCCCTTCACGCTGGTCGGCCCAGTCATTCGCGGCTTCGGGCGTGGCCGCCAAATGAACATGCCCACCGCCAACCTCCGCATCACCGACCAGGTCATCCCCATGGAAGGCGTTTACACCGGCCAATGCCGCGTCGGCGAAAACAATTACCCCGCCGCCATCAGTGTCGGTCGTCCACCCACTTTCGAAACCGCCGAATTCCAAATCGAAGCCCATCTCATCGGCTTCACCGGCGATCTCTATGGCCAGCAAATCCACCTCCAATTCCTCGACTGGCTCCGCGACCAACGTAAATACCCCAACATGCAAACCCTCCAACTCCAAATGACCCACGACCTAAGCATCATTGCGCAACTCCCCGTTTAGCCCCGGCCCTTGGGTCGCGTTTACACTTTCAGTCTTTAGCGAATCCAACTACCATCGCATAAGATCATCAGCATGAGCGGCAAAAGTTTCTTCGATTTCTACGACCATGCCAAAGCCGCCCCCGCGCAAAACCCATCGCGCAAGGAAAATTCCACAACGCCAACTCTCACCGTCGCCGAACTCACCCGCCAGATCGATCGCGCCATTAAAATCGGCGTCCCCGCAACCGTTCTAGTCCGCGGCGAAATCAGCAACTACAAACACCACGCCGCCTCCGGCAACGCCTATTTCACCCTCAAAGATCCCGACGCCTGCATCGATTGCGTGATGTTCAAAAGCGAGCGCGCCAATCTGAAATTCGAACCCGACGACGGCATGGAGCTCATCGCCACCGGCCGAGTCTCCGTCTACCCCCAGCGCGGCAAATACCAGCTCTACGTTTCCCACCTCCAGCCCCTCGGCGTCGGCGCCCTCGAACTCGCCTTCAAAAAACTCCACGCCAAACTCCTCGCTGAAGGCTTCTTCGCCTCCGAGCGAAAAAAAACCATCTCACGTTACCCGGTTCGCATCGCCCTGCTCACCAGCACCGGAACTGCCGCCCTCCAGGACATGCTCAAAGTCCTCCGCCGTTTCCCCCACCTGAATCTCTGCATCTACCATACCCCCGTCCAAGGCGCCGGTGCCGCCGAAAAAATCGCGCAAGGTTTAAACTGGATCAATCGCCGCTGCGATGCCGACCTGATCCTGCTGGGCCGCGGCGGTGGCTCCCTCGAAGACCTCTGGGCCTTCAACGAAGAATGCCTCGCCCGCGCCATGTTCGCTTCGCGCATCCCCATCGTCACTGGCATCGGCCACGAGATCGACGTCTCCATCGCCGACCTCATCGCCGACCACCACGCCCACACCCCCACCGAAGCCGCTCAAGTCGCCACGATGCACTGGCGTCACGCCCCACAAACCCTTTCCGAACTCACCAATCGCATCACCCAAGCCCTCCGCCGAATGATTGAAAATTCTCGACATCGCCTGACCGCGATCGAGCGACATGAGATTTTCCGCCGCCCTGCCGACCGCCTCAACTCCTTACGCCAATTGCTCGACGACCAGCAGCGCCATCTCGACATGCAAATCCGTTCGCGAATTTCGCAATCCCGCCAGCGCATCGACGCAGCCAGCCTGCGCTTGATCGAAAAACATCCTCGTCATCGGCTGCAATTACAAAACCAGCGTCTGCTTAATCTTGAAACTCGATTGCGGTTTTTGCAGACTAGGGATATTCAATCGCGCCATCAAAAACTCTACGCATTACAAACGCATCTCGCTGCTCTGTCGCCGACGAATATTCTCCAGCGCGGCTTCAGCATCACGCGCCTCAAAAAAACCGGCCAAATCATTCGCTCTGTTGAGCAAGCTACCCCCGGCACGCGCCTGACCACCCAGCTTGCCGACGGCCAAATCGAATCAACCACCATGGATCAGAATCAGCCGGAGCTATTTGAATGAAGGCGGAGACGATTCGCAAAATTGATCTGTGGATTGGCAAACCCCTCTGCTGGCTGCTCACTCGATGGCGCAAGTTCACGGAATTGAACGCGCCAGTCCAGCAAAAGCCACAAAAGATTCTATTGATCAAGATGACCGAACAAGGCGCCACTGTTCTGGCCTGGCGGGCCATGCAACGCGCGATTGACCTGGTCGGTCGCGAAAACGTCTATTTTTGGGTCTTCGAAGAAAATCGGCCGATTTTGGATTTGATGAAATTAATCCCGCGCGAGAATGTCATTGCAATTGATGCCAGCTCAATGACTTCAGCGATTACGGATACGATCAAATCTCTCTCCAAAATCCGCAAGCTCGGAATCGATGCAACCGTCGATATGGAATTCTTCGCGCGCTCATCAGCCGTTCTTGGATATCTAAGCGGCGCAAAAATGCGCGTCGGCCTGCATCGCTTTACCACCGAAGGCCCCTATCGTGGTGATTTGCTCACCCATCGCGTCGAGCATAACCCTTATCTGCACGTATCAGTTGCGTACTGGACCCTCGTCGAATGCCTGCTGCGCGATCCAAACGAACGGCCCTTGCCCAAAATGCTTATCCCGCCCATGGATATGGCCCCCCCGAAGCTGCCAATCCCGCCCGCCGATGTCCAGCGCGTAAGAGAATTGCTTCAATTAGTCGGCGGCTACACGCCCAGCGGTCCCATTGTGCTCCTCAACCCCAACGCCAGCGACATGTTGCCATTGCGGAGATGGGAGAGCGAAAGATTTGTGCAATTGGCGAGAAAGTTGCTCGCTGAATTTGCAGATTTGACGGTGGTGTTCACAGGCGGCAAAAGCGAGCGCGACGCAGCAGAGAAACTAGCAGCAGATGTACGCTCCAATCGCTGCTTCTGCGTCGCCGGCAAAACCACCTTGCGAGAGCTGTTTGCGCTCTATTCCATTTCCAAAGTGCTGGTAACCAATGACAGCGGCCCGGGCCATTTTTCGGCACTCACCGACATTCATGCGATCGTTCTCTTTGGCCCCGAGACGCCGAAAGTGTTTGGGCCGATTGGGAAGAACGCGCGGGCCGTATGGGCAGGGATTGCCTGCAGCCCCTGTGTGAATGCCATGAACCATCGCGTTTCACCATGCAACAATAATGTCTGTATGCAGCTGATTGAGGTGGAGCAGGTATATGGATTGGTGCGCGAGGTGTTAACGCATCCCGTTCATCCCCCTACGCATTTTGTTTAGCCCCGGCCCTTGGGCCGGGTTGATTGATTCCGCTCCAAGGGCGCGGCTAGAGCGGATTGCAGGTAACTGCCCACAGTCTTGTTTAGCCGCCCCCTTGGGGGGCGTGTTCTCCAAGTGTGCACCGACCTGCAATCCGCTCTAAGGACTCCGGAAAAAACCTCCACAAGGTATCGCATTTACTCCCTCCCCTTGTACTCAGGCCCGTGGTGAGCGAAGTCGAACCGGGGAGGGCAGGGGTGGGGGTTCTTCTTCAATGTTCAGCGTTCAGAATACAGCGTTCGCGAATGACCCGTCCCTACCCCCCCTTGAGTACAAGGGGGAACGCAGGGCTTTTCTCTCAGCCCCAAACGAATAATTGCGCGGGATTTATTTTTCGGCGAGGGGGATTTGGTTTTCTTTACACACTTTTCTTAAGGCGTCGACGGCTTGTTGGAAGAGTTCGGGGCCACTGAAGCCTGATAATTTTCCCTGAGCGACTAAGTGCGGCTCCAAAGAGAGAAAGCCACGATATCCGCTGGCGTAGGCGTCGCGGAGAATTTCCGGCAGATGGCCGTCGCCTTGGCCCGCAGGGACCATTTTGTTCGTCGAGTGCAAGGCATCTTTGATATGGATGTGGATGGTGTACGGTTTGAGGGCAGGCCAATTGTTCAGGGGATTTTCGCCGCACTGGACGAAGTTGCCGAAATCGAAGGCGAAGCGGAGCTTGGGTGAGTTGAAGGATTGCATCAGGTCGACGCACTCGTCGCGCTTTTCGCCATAGATTTTAGCTTCGTTTTCGTGAGCAAGGGTGACGGGGATGTTCTGGATGTAGTTTAGTTTTTCGCGAAATCGGCGGAGGACTTCGTCGCGGTGTTCTTTTATGTCGCCGCCGTCTTCGGGGTAGTAACTGAAAAGACGGATCATGGGAGCGTTGAAGAATTGCGCGAGTTCGACAGCAATTTTGAACCGGTCAAAATGGGTGGACCAGGGCTCGTTGATTTTCACTTTGCCAATAGGAGATCCGATGATGGCCACGGCGAGGCCGTTGTCGGCGAGTTTGGTTTTGATTTCGTTGCGTAATGCCGGGTCGAAATCGAGGACGTTTTTATTGTTGACGCCGCGCAGCTCGAAATGGGAGATCGCGTTTTTTTTGCAGAAGGCGATCTGCTCGTCGAGGTTGGGTGAGATTTCGTCGGTGAAGGCGCAGAGTTTGAGCATGGGGGTATTTTCTGTGAGGTTTAAGGAAATACAAGTGAACGTGAGAGATGAAACGTGAACACGTGAAACGTGATAAGACCCGGCATTTGTCACGTTTCACGTCTTCACGTTTCAGGTCGGTTCAAACGTTGAAGAGGAAGTGCGTGATGTCGCCGTCTTTCATGATGTAACTCTTGCCTTCGGCTCGCATCTTGCCGGCGGCTTTGATGGCACTCTCGGTTTTGTACTGGCGGAGGTCGGAGAGGGTGTAGATTTCGGCGCGGATGAAGCCGCGCTCGAAGTCAGTGTGAATGGCGCCGGCCGCCTGGGGGCCGGTGGCGCCGACGGGGATTTGCCAGGCGCGCACTTCCTTGGGGCCGGCAGTGAAAAAGCTGTGCAGGCCGAGGAGTTGGTAGGCTTGACGGGCGAGCGTAGCAAGGGCAGGTTCGGAGAGGCCTAGGCTCTCGAGCATTTCCTTGCGGTCGGATTCGGGGAGTTCGGAGAGCTCGGATTCGAGTTTGCCGCAGACGGGGACAACGGATTGGGAATCACTTGAATCGGAGTTCGACTCCTTGGAGGCGTGGGCGCGGACTTTTTGTACCAGGGGGTTTTGGCCGTGGAGGTCAGATTCGTCGACGTTGGCAATGTATAAAACCTTTTTGGCGGTGATCAGGCCCAGGGGTTTGAGGAGTTTTTTTTCTTCAGGGGTAAACTCCAGGGCGCGAACGGGTTTGCCCGTGTTGAGCTGATCTTTGCAGCGACGGAGGATATCAGCTTTGATAATCGCTTCCTTGTCGCCGGAGCGAGCCAGGCGTTCCGCTTTGTCTAAAGTGGACGCGACAGTTTCGAGGTCGGCCAATGCTAATTCCGTATCGATGGTTTCGATGTCGCGGATGGGATCAACGCTATTTTCGACGTGGGTGATGTCGGGGTCTTCGAAGCAGCGAACGACGTGCAGGATGGCGTCGACTTCGCGAATGTGGGAGAGGAATTTATTGCCAAGACCTTCGCCGGTGGATGCGCCGCGGACGATGCCGGCGATGTCGAC
This sequence comes from Tepidisphaeraceae bacterium, assembly GCA_036490535.1. Classification (GTDB taxonomy): domain Bacteria; phylum Planctomycetota; class Phycisphaerae; order Tepidisphaerales; family Tepidisphaeraceae; genus DASXDR01. Next base: position 21,240 of record DASXDR010000069.1, read on the forward strand.
GATACGGACACTTGCCGGGATGACTTTTTCAGTGGGGATGAAGGTGGTGATTTCCTGCAAGCGCGGGTCGGGGACAGCGACAACGCCCACGTTGGGTTCGATCGTGGCGAATGGATAATTGGCCGCCAGCGCACCGGCGGCGGTGAGGGCGTTGAAGATGGTGCTTTTACCGACGTTGGGGAGGCCTACGATGCCGACTTCTAAAGACATAGGGTGGGGAAGTATAGGGGAGGGAAGGGAAATACGAAATCCGAAATACGAAACTCGAAACAAATTTCAAATTTGAAGAAGCTCGCAACGAATTGTTGGAATGATACCGATCGTATTTGATTCTCGTGCATTGTTTAGGGTTAAGGGAAAAAACCCTTAGCGGCCGCGGCCTCGCGGCGATTTTCAATCTCGCTGGATCCAATAGTTCACGGCCGAGCCGTGAACTTTCCATTTCACCAAATCGCACAAAACAATGAAACCAATATCAAGCGAAACTATCGCTTTGGATTTCCGATTTTGAGTTTTGAATTTGTTTCGATTTTCGTATTTCGAATTTCGTGCTTAACTCTCATAAGCTCCCATGTCGACACTGCTGCCGTCGATGCGGGGGTTGCCGTCGAGGTCAGTAGTGACGCCGGAGGGGACTTCGGAGGAATCGCCGGCGTCGATGGCGGGCGAGCCCGACTGGAGATGGAGGTCGCCGTATTGGCCGGAGCCAGCCGAGCCGGGGGATTGGACGAACAAGGGATCGGAAGCGAGATCGCCGTTATTGGTGTCGCCGCCTTCAACGTCGCTGTGATCGATGTTCAAGGTGGCAGCCGAATAGATTTCGCTGTTGGAGTCAGCGATATCGCCATACAGGATGGAATTCGAAAGCGTGTTAGTGCCGCTACCGGAGAGGTAGAGCGCTCCGCCGTAGCTCTGGGCGGAGACGGGGTCCAGAGCGTCATTGCCAGCGAAGGTGCAATTGATGATGGTGGCTGAGGCATTGGTACTGTAAACCGCGCCCCCGATGCCGTTGACGCTATTGTCGACGCCGGCGGTGTTCAGATCGAACAGACAGTTGGTCATGGCCGTGCTGCAGCGTTGCTCGGCGATCGCGCCGCCCGCGAGATTGGCGGAGTTGCCGTCAAAGATGCAGTCGAGCAGGCTGGCAGCAGCGGAGGTGAAATCGCTGTCGAAATAGATCGCCCCACCTTCGGAGCCGTTGCCCGTGGCGGAGTTAGTCGTGAAGGTGGCGCCGGTGATGGTGAGGTGGGCTTCAATATCGTCGATAGCGCCGCCGTTATAGAGAGTGGAATTGCTGGTGAAAGTGCAGCTGGTGAGGTTAGCGGTTCCGTAGGCGGCGGTGATCGCGCTGGTGTGGCTGTTCTGGCTGAAGGTGTCGTCGGTGAGCGTAAGGGTGTTGGGGGAATTGAAGTTGAATCCGCCCACGGTGTTGGAGGAAATCGTGCAACCGGTGGCGATGATATTACCAACGGGGTAATCCACGATCGCGCCGTAGCCGGTAGCGGAGGTGAAATTATTTTCGATCGTGCAGTCGGTGAGAGTGAGGGTGCCGGAATCGATATAGAACGCAGCACCGCTGCTGACCATGCCGTTGGATGAGATGTCAGAATTGTTGAACGTGGGAGAGGAAGAGGAAGTGGCGTAGACGCCGCCGCCATTGTTGGCGCTGTTGGCGGTGATGGTGCAGTTGTTGATGGTGGGGCTGGAGGCGGTCATGAGAATCCCGCCGCCCTCCCCTGCTGCGCCGGTGCCGTTGGCGTTGCCGTCGGTGATGGTTACGCCGTCGAGGATGGTGCTGGAGGAGACGTTGTTCAAGGTGACGACATGATAGGAATAGTTGGCGGAGCTGGAGGCGCCATTGATGTCGCCGGAGAGAATGGTTTGGGAAGTGGCCACGTCGCGATAGCCGGGGATGCTTGCTCCTGCGTAGCCGCCGTAGATGGCCAGACCGTCGGGAATGTTGAATGATGCGGTGCGGTCACTGCTGGCGGTGGGGTAATAGGTTCCGCCGGCGATGTCGATGCGTTCGAGCGAAGTGTCGCTGGCGAGGGCAGCGGTGAGAGTGGTGAAGGCGTTAGCCCACGATGAGCCGTCGTTGTTACCCGTGGCGCTGGCGTCGACATAAACGGCGGGAACAGCGGCGCTCTCATAGGCGCCCATGTCGACGGTTCCGTCCTGGATACGGGTATTGCCAGCAATATCAGTGGTAACACCGCTGGGAACATCGGCGTTGTTGCCGGCATTGATCGCGGGGGAACCAGCGGAGAGGGTTAGATCGCCGTAATCGGTTGCACCGTTGGTGCCCGGGTTGCGGGTGAAGAGCGGGTCGGAAGAGATATTGTCGGTCCCTTCACTGGCGATCGCGGAATCCTGAACGTCGGAATTGGAAATGACGAATGTCGAATAGCTATCAGCGTAAACCTCGGGACCATTCGTTGCGGTATCCCCCCAGATGATGGAGTTCGTAACGGTGAGCGTCGAATCCGACGCATTAATAGCACCGCCCTGGCCGGGGTAGGTTTGGCTATTGGCGACTACGTCCTGGGAGGAATTTTCGCTGAAGGTGGAATTGGTGATAATCGCGCTGGCTTGTAATTCATTGTCGATTGCACCGCCCCACCCGCCGTAAGTTTGATCGACGGTAGTACCCAGGGCAGTGTTGTCGACGAAGACGCAGTTGGCGGCAAAGAGGGTGGACCCGTCGTAGTTTTCGATTGCGCCGCCGAAGGAAGCGGAATTGCCGTAGAAGGTGCTATCGAGCAGGGTCAGGGAAGTGCCCGAGTAGGCGCTGAAAATCGCGCCACCATCGCTATCGGCATCGCCGGCGGTGTTGTTGGTGAAGGTGCTGTTGGTGATGGAAGCGATCGTGTCCTGATCGAATTGAAGCGCGCCGCCTTCTTCGGTGGTGGTGTTATTGGAGAACGTGGAATCGGAAATGTTTACTGTGGAGTCATCGGTGTAGATCGCGCCTCCGTCGGTAGCCGCGTTATTGGTGAAGGCACAGTTGACAATGTTCAGGACGAAATCTTGGCCGGTGATGGCGCCGCCGACATTGTCGGTACCATCGGCAAGTCCATCCTCGATGGTCAGGCCATTGAGCGTAACGGTGGAATCTTCGTCGATGTAAAGGACGTGGTAGGAATATTCACCGTTTCCGATGTTGCCGGAGAGAATGGTGGGGTAGAGGCTGATGTCTTGATCATTGGGGCTGGAGGGGTTGTTAGAGCCGGCGTAGCCGCCTGAGAGATCGATCGTGTTGGAGAGCTCGAAGGTGTCGTTGGGGTCGCTGGAGTTACTGGGCGTGTAGGTGCCGCCGGCCATTTCGATGGTGAAGGCACTGCCGAGATTGTCGAGTGCCTGGTTCAAGCTGGTGTAGGCGTTGGCCCATGAGGAACCGTCGTCGGTACCAGTTGCGCCGGCATCGACATAAATAATCTGTTGCTCGTAAGCGCCCAAGTCGACCGTATTGTTCACGACGCGCGGGCTGCCGGTGATATCGGTGGTGATGCCAGAAGGAATCGCTCCGACACTACCGATATTGAGCGCCGGGGAAGCGGTTTGGAGACGAAGATCGCCGTAATCGGAAGAGCCGTTGGTACCGGGGATACGGTCGAAGAGGGGATCGGAGCTTATGTTTCCGTTTGCAGTCGAGCCACCTTCGACGTCGCTGTATGAAATACTGGGGATGCTCGTGCCATCGATATTATAAATTTCCGCGCCTCCGACCGCTGAGTCATTCCAAAAGATGCTATTGACAATAGTGGGCGATGAGGACATTTCATTACCGATGGCGCCACCTGTGCCGTTGCCCACGTCGGCGGAGTTTTGAGTAAATGTGCAGTTGATGATCGTGGGGGATGAGGATGAGTAATTGAAGATCGCTCCGCCGGATGAACCGCTGTCAGTGGCGCTATTTTCGACAAATGCACTGTTTATGATCTCGGGAGAGGAACTGCTATTTTCAATAGCACCGCCATCGGAAGCGGTGCCAGCAACGTAATTCTTCTCGAAAATGCTATCAGTGATTTCGCCGTCAGAAGACAAGTTCAGAATCGCGCCACCCGATTCACCGATCGTCGAGTTACCGACAAATGTGGAACTACTGATGGTGAAAGTCATAGTAAAGTTTGAAACCGCGCCGCCGCGATTTGCGGTGTTGTCCGTAAAAGTACTGTCAGTCACACTCAGGGTGTCGTTCGTGCTATACATCGCGCCCCCGTTGTCGGCGGAGTTGTTGGTGAAGGTAGATCCAATTACCTGCACATTGGAGTTGGCTCCGTTGCGCAGAGCGCCGCCTTCGTTGCCGGCTGTATTACTTGTGAAAGTGCAATCAGTCAGTGTGAGAGTAGAAGCGGTATTGTAGAATCCTCCGCCGTGACCATCACCGCTCACGCTGCCGTGAGGTGCGGAATTTCCGGTGAAGATGCTATTTGTAAATGTACCGCCGCCAAACCTGACACTCACTCCGCCACCATCTCCCACGGTAGCCGAGTTGTCATTGAAGCTGACATTGTTCGTAGTGACGATGCCGCCGTCGTCATCAAAGGCTCCTCCATCCGAGGAAGCCTGGTTATCGGCGAAGACACAATTATTGATGGTAAGCTCGCCACCATTCATATCCATGCCACCGCCGAACAACGAAGCCCCTCCGTTGGCGTTACCCAGCGTGACAGTGAATCCATCAATGAGTGCGCCATCGACCTGGTTGACGGTGAGGACGTGATACGAATTATCAGAAATATCGTTGGCATTTCCGATGTCGCCGGAAAGAGTGGTGGTATAGGTGCTGGGATCACGGACGTCGGGGTCGCCAGGATCGTTACTGCCGGCATATCCACCTAACAGGGTCACGCCGGTTTGCAAGTTAAACGAAATCGTGCGATCAGTGTTGCTCGTGGGCGTATAGGTTCCACCTGCGACTAAAATTCTCGTACCATCCCTCGCATTGTCCAAAGCGGTTGCCAGCGAGTTGTACGCATCTGTCCAAGTGGATCCGTCATCGTTGCCAGAGGCGCCGGCATCAACAAATTCGGTCTGGGACTCGTATGCACCCATGTCTACCGTGCCGTTATCAATGCGAGGATTGCCCGCCAAGTCGGTGGTATCGCCAACCGGCAAATCAGCGTTATTACCTGCATCAATTGCCGGGGATGTGCCGAGTAGCATTAGGTCGCCGTAATCATCATCAGCGGTGCCCCACGTGGCGTCGGCGCCAGAGGAGGGAGTGCGGACGAATTGCGGGTCGGCATTGATATTATTGGAGCCACTGCTGGCGAGAGTGCTATCGTCGATATCGGTGTAAGAGAGGGTGATGGTGGAGTTGTAGTTGTGGATTTCGCTGCTGTTGGCGCCATCCGCTGAATTATCCCACAGAATGGAATTGGTTACGGTAACGGTAGACAAGGTCGATTCGATCGCGCCGCCGAAACCTGGAACCTGCTGGTTATTGACCGTCTGGGAATAAGCATGGTTCGAATCGAACGTCGAGTTAGTGATGTAAAGGGTGGCCTCACCCGCATCGATCGCTCCACCGTAACCAGAATATGCGCTTTGTCCTACGACTGCACCAGTGGCAATGTTGCCAACGAAGACACAATTAATCGCGGTAATTGTGGAATCCAGATCTCCGATCGCGCCGCCTGAGGTGGCGGTGTTGCCATCGAACGTGCAGTCGAGCAGCGAAAGATTTCGAACACCTCCGGCGTTGATTGCGCCGCCTTCGGCGAGGGGCCCGGTTGCCTGGTTATCGATGAACGTGCAGTCTGTCAGCGAGGGCGAAGCGGTGCCCTGAATAGCCAAGGCGCCGCCGCCGTTCGTCGCGGAATTGTTGGTAAAAGTGCAATTGGTAATGGTTGCCGTACTCTGCAGGGCATAGATCGCGCCGCCAAAGATTGCAGCGTTATCCGTGAATATGCAATTCGAAAGGGTGACGTCGCTATAGTGCGCCGTGATGCCGCCACCGCCGAAATCACCATTGCCGTTAAAGTTGGCATTGCCGCCGCGAATGGTGAAGCCATCGAGAATCGCGGGGTTGTCGAGATAATTGGCGTTGACGACGTGATAGGAACCGTTGCCGGGTGAGCCAATGTCGCCAGACAGGATCGTGGGATAGAGAGATATATCGCGCGTGTCGGGCGAATTGGTATCGTTGCTGCCGGCGTAACCGCCGTAGATGTAAACACCATCGAGGAGATCGAAGGATTGGGTGCGGTCCGTGCCGGCGGTGGGATAATAAGTACCGCCAGCGACTTCTATGGTTTCGCCTGGGACAGCATTGCTTAGAGCCGTGGTTAGATCGGTGAAGGCGTTGGTCCAGCTCAAGCCGTCGCCGGTGCCAGTCGCGCCAGCGTCGACGTAGAGATAATTGGGCGTGTATTCATATGCGCCCAAATCAACGACATTGTTATTAATGCGCGGGTTGCCAGCGGCATCGGTAGTATCACCGCCAGGGAGAACGCTGTTGTCGCCCATATCAATTAGCGGCGAGGTGGGACCGAGTTGCAGATCGCCGAGCTGGTCGTCGCTGGTATGCCACACGTTGTCACTGCCGGGAGTGGGAGCGACCACGAATTGCGGATCGACGCTCAGGATATTGGTCCCACCGGCATAACCGCCATCGATATCGTCGTTGGAAACAACGGTTGGATCGACGCCCACTATTTCACTGATGCCATTGCTATCAGTGTCATTCCAGAAGATCGAGTTGCTGACCAGCGAGGAGGAACCCGCGAATCCTCCAGCGGAGGTGACAGCATAATTCAAGGTGAAGGTGTTGTTGATGATGGTGAGAGTGCCGCCCTGGTTGTAATACCCGCCGCCGGCTTGGCCGGCGAGGTTATCTTCGAATACGTCATTGATCAGGCTGACGGTAGGCTGGTTACCCAAACCGGCATATTGATTGCCCGCAGCACCGCCATCGGTGACGGCCTGGTTATTGGCGAAGACGGTGTTAGTAATTGCAGCGCTGCCGGTGAGCCACAACGCTCCGCCGGCGGACGATGCCTGGTTCTGTTCAAACGTGCTGCCGGTAATGGTGAGTGAACTATTATATTGGGTGTAAATAGCGCCGCCCACGACGGCGGAATTGTTCTCAAAAGTTGTATTGGTAATGATCGCGGTGCGACCCGCAGCCACATAAATAGCGCCGCCCAGGCTCTGGGCATAGTTGTTGGTAATCGTGCAATTGTTGATGGTTACTGAGAATTGATCGAAAACAGCGCCACCATAGGAATAGTTGGCAAAGCTGCCGCCGTTGCCGTTGGCGTAACCGCCGGTGATGCTCAGGCCATCCAGTAAGCTGGCATCGTCGGTGACGACCACGTGATAGGAATTGTCCGTATTGTCGCCCGGCGTGTTGTTGATATCACCCGAAAGCGTAGTGGTGTACATGCTAACGTTGCGCTGGCCTGGATCATTCGAATTGTTGGCTACCCCAGCAAAGCCGCCATACAGGGCTTCATCCGAAACCTGGAAGAAGTAGCTGCGGGAATTCCCCACAGTATAGGTGCCAGCAGCGATATCGATCCGTGCGCCCTTACCAAAACCCGCGCCGATTGCAGAGCCTAGATCGGTATACGCATCGGCCCAACTGCTGCCATTATCCGCACCGGTGGCATTGGGATCGACAAAGATGTAATTGTCGAACTCATAAGCGCCCATGTCCACGACGTTGTTCACGATGCGCGGATTGCCTGCCAGGTCAGTGGTATTGGCGTCAGAAACATCCACGTTGCTTCCAACGTCGATTGCCGGTGAGTTATAGTTTAACTGATAATTACCGCTGCCGATAAACTGCGGATCGGTATCAATGTCGCCGCTGTCACTGGCCCAATTAGAATCGTCGATATCAGTGTAGGTAACACTGGCCGTGCTGCCTTCATCGACGTAGAGCTCTGACCCCTGGGTGGCAGTATCGCCCCACAAAATCGAGTTGCTGATGTTTACGGTTGAGCCATATGCCACTACCGCGCCGCCCTGGCCGAAATAGGTATAGTCGTCCCCTTCAATATCCTGAGCGGTGTTTCCGCTGAATGTGGAATTGGTAATGGTGAGATTGGAACCGTCGGTGACATTCACCGCGCCGCCAGCACCAGCGTAGTAGGATTCATCGTAGTATTTTCCAATCGCGCTGTTGTTGGTGAAGAGTGTATTGGTCAGATTGACCGTGGAATTGTCAGCAGCAATCGCGCCGCCGGAAGCGGCACTGTTATCGTCGAATTGTGTGTTGGTGATGTCGAGCGTTGAATCATCGGCGATGATCGCACCACCGTAGCCGGCGAAGCTGCTGGCTACAACATTGTTATCGTCGAAGCTGGAATTGGTAATCGTCAGCGTGGAGTCGTCGGTGCTATCAATTGCGCCGCCGGCATAGGCGCTGTTGTTACTGAAAGTCGTGTTGGTGATGGTTATCGAAGAAGCGGTTTCGAAGAGCGCTCCACCGTAGTAAGCGCTGTTGCCAGAGAAGGTGCAGTTGGCGATGGTGATGGCGGAGGCATTGCTGATAAAGATTCCGCCACCGTAATTCATGGCGGATTCCGGGCCGTAGTAGGCATCTCCACCGGTGACGGTAAAGCCGTCGAGGGTGGCGTGAGAAACCTGATACGCCATGATCACGTGGTAGGCCCCGCCGTCGGAGTTGCCGACATTGCCGGACAGCGTGGAGGCATAGGTGTCGAAATCGCGCGTGTAGGGCGCATTGGTATCCGCGGAACCGGCATACCCGCCGTAGATTCCTACATCGTCAGGCAGGAAGAATGCATCATCACGGTCACCGCTCTCATTGATGGTGTACGTGCCGCCGGCCACGTCAATGCGCTCGCCGGCCTGCGCATTTACAAGGGCATCGCCCAGATCGATATACGCGTTGGCCCACGAAGTGCCGTCGTCATTTCCGCCGCTGACATTGCCATCGACATACACGACGAGCTGCTGATAGGCGCCGATGTCGACAGAATTATCCACTATGCGCGGATTGCCGGCGATGTCCGTGGCTGTGGTTACAAAAGAAGTATCGCCCGCGCCGAGCAGAGGCGAATCCTCGTTGAGAACCAGGTTGCCCTCAGTGTCCGGAGCCACGGGAGATGAAATGAATTCCGGATCGACATTTAGATTGCCCGTGCCGGCATAGCCGCCCGCGACATCGGAATCGCTGACGGTGACGGAACCTGAATAGAAAGAGATTTCGCCGCCCGTGTCGGCGTAGAAAATCGAATTTTCGACGGTGTCATTGCCTTCGACTTCCAGGGTGCCATTTCCACTTGCATTGTTGGCAGTGAAGTCGTCGTTTACCAGCGTAACGTCCGAATTATATCCCTGAATCGCACTGGCGATATCAGCCTGATTGAGGACAAAGACCGAGTTATTGACTGTGGGATTGGCCACATCAAAGTCGATGGCTCCGCCGATAAACCCGGCACTGTTGTGCACGAACGTGCTGTTATTGATGAGCGGATCGCCGCTATGGAGATAGAGTGCTCCGCCTATGTTAGCGGAATTATCAGTGAAGAGGGTACCAAAAATTTCCGTCGGTCCTGTTGAATAGAGGGCCCCGCCGTTATCGATGGCGGTGTTATTCTCAAAGTCAGCTCCATTCAATGTAACAATGGCATCGCTGAAAATAGCTCCGCCGTAGTCGGCGCTGTTTTGACTGAACAGGGTGTTGGTGATCGTCAGGTTGGTACCCAGTTCCGGCTGATAAATAGCTCCGCCCCGGCCGCTGGGATCGGTGACCGAATTGTTCTGGAACTGTGAATTGGAGATGGAGGCATTCCCCGTGGCGATGTAGAGAGCACCACCATAATTGACTGCCGTGTTACCAGTGAAGGTGGAATGGATGATGGCCAGGGTGCTGAGGTCCGAGGCGATGGCTCCCCCGCTGGTAGCGCTGTTGTTCATGAAAGTGCAATCGGTGATCGTCGGCGTGGCTTCGAAGAAATAGATCGCGCCGGCTTCAGTAGCGTTATTGTCACTGAACGTATCGCCGACCAGGGCAGGCGAACCGCCGGCAACATTGAGCCCCGCGCCCTCATTGGAAGAGTTATTGGTAAAGAGAACATCGCTGACGGTCAGGTTGGAATCCACCAGGGCCATGCCAGCGCCTGCATCGCCCGGATTCTGTCCGTCAGTGATGGTAAAGCCGTTGATATCGGCTGCTGCGCTGATCCCGCTGCCATAGACCACGGTCTGGGCGTACAAGCTGCCGTCGCCGAACAGATCGCCGCTGAGCACTGTCGGATTATCCGTAGTATCGCGGAAATCAGGCGTGATGCTCTGTACGCCGTCAAATCCGCCAAACAGGCTTACGCCGTCGACCAGATCAAAACTATCATCCGCTCCCGAGCCGGGCGTATAGGTGCCGCCGGCGACGAAGATCATCTGCCCGTAACTTGCATTGGCCAGCGCCTGATTTAGATCGGTATACGCGCTGTCCCATGATGCGCCTGGTGCGGGGTTACCAAAAACTGGCCCGGAATCATCGTTGGCAAACACCACCGATGAACCTCCGCCCGTGCCGCTGCTGTTATCAACAAAGATCGGATCCGTTTCGTACGCCCCCATATCGACCACGGCGTCTTCGGTATCGCTGGTGTTGGAAGCATCCACAATGCGCGGCGCCCCCTGCAGATCAGTGGTCACGCCGTCGGGAATATCATCGTTATTGCCGGCATCGATCGCTGGTGAGTCGATCATCAGCCGCAGATCGCCATAATCCTGATTCGTCGGATCGGGCGTGCGCGCAAACATCGGATCGGTATTGATATCACCAGAGCCGCTCGCCCAGCTGGCATCCTCAATATCGCTGTAGGTGATGTTAACGTTCGAGGTTTCGTCGGCGTAAATTTCCGAGTAACTGTTAGCCGAATCGTTCCAGAAGATCGAGTTGGAGATCGTCGTCTGGCTTCCTTCCGTGGCGAGGATCGCTCCGCCATAACCATCGTACGAATTCTGATTCGCGTTTTGTGATTGGGCTGAGTTCAGAGTGAAGGTAGAATTATCGATACTGAGCAATGCGTCCTGCGTGAAGATCGCGCCGCCGGCGCCGGCAACCGTTTCATTGGCCTGCAGCGTGTTGCCAGTTGCGCTATTGGCGACGAACGTGCTGTTCACAATCGTGGTGGAGCTTTCGATGTTGGCGATCGCGCCGCCGCCGGCGCTGGCGGTGTTGGCATTGAATACGCAGTCAGAAATAGTCAGGTTGGAATCGATCGCATAAACTGCTCCGCCGTACCCGTTCATTCCGGTCGCGGCGTTATCGGTGAAGGTGCAATTCTGAAGTGAAGCATTTCCTTCGCTGTCTTCGTCAATGGCCCCGCCGTAGGGCGAGCTATTGTCGATGAACGTGCAGTCTTGAATGAGCGGCGAGCTTTGCGAAATGCCGATCGCCCCGCCTTCGAAATCGGACGTGTTGTCGGTAAAGGTGCAATCAGAAATGGTCGGAGAGCCAATGGTGATGGACAACCCGCCGCCCGACGTGCCGCCGAAGGCATGGCCCTGCGTAATCGTGAACCCGTCCAAAGCGGTGTCAGGATAGAGCGTGCTGCCGTTGTCGGGAGCATAGGTGCTCACCACATGATACGAGTGAATACCATCGCCGAGATCACCCGAAAGAATGGATACAAACTGGCTGGGGTCTCGCTGATTAGGATCATTTACATCGAAGCTGCCAGCATAACCGCCATAAATCGCCACATCATTGGTCAGCTCAAATGTAGCGGTAGGATCCTCGTCAGTGCTGGGAAAATACGTTCCGCCTGCTACGTAAATAATGTCGCCTGGTCCCGCGATGGCTAGCGCATCCTGCAAATCAGGGAATGCCGTTGCCCAGCTATATCCATTCGGATCAGCGGCGCTGCTGTTGGCATCAACATAGAGATAGGGAGTGGCACTCACGGTCAGCGTGAAGCTGCCGTTGCTGTAAGATGAGGAAAAAGCAATATTGTCGTTGGAATCCGTGTCATTCAGGCTGGCAAATTGGCCGCTCTCGCAGTTGTAGGTGATGATGTTGAATTGATCGCCGTAGATGGGCTGGTATCCATAGGTCAGCGAATAATTCAGCGTGCCGTCGAGATGCGCCATGCCGTTGACGGTGATCTGGTCATAGTCGCTGGTCGCGCCAGGGCCGCCGATATCGATGTTGGTGGTTCCTTCGCTGCTCTGCGTAAAATTACCATTGATGGTGAGCGTGCCGGGATCATTATCGCCGCCGGGGAAAAGCTGCGCGTTGTTGGTGAAATTGCCGTTGATGGTCAGAGCGCCGACTTCGATATTGCTGTCGTTGACGACACTGCCGGGCGTAGTGATCGATCCGCCGGGACCGTCAATGCCCGCCTCGATTACCAGCATGTGATCGCCGCCACCAGAGGTATTGATGATCTGGCTGTCGCCGCTTTCGCCGAAGGCAATCCCGCCGCTGCCGGTGAAGTAAGCGCATCCCTGTCCGTCCGTGGCGAAATAGAGTGTCCCGGAATTATTGGAATTAGGATCACCCAGATAGAACGTCTGGTTCATCGTGAGCTGATCGATCACGGTGACATACGCCCCGTCCGCGGTTGCATCGATCTGCGCATCAGACGTGACATCCTTCAATTCTCCGCCGTCGGAGGTCAGCACCAAGCCTTGCCCGTCCGCGCCCGGTAGAATGGTGGCGTTGATCAATTCGCCGCCAGCCAGTTGCAGCAGATTATTTACCTGAGCCGTGTCATCGATCGTGAGCGAGCCGCTGTTGAACGACAGCGGCGCGTTGGAATAGAGCGAATTGATGTCTTCGTTGACTTCGTCGTAATTGATCGTGTCAACCTGGTTATTGGGGATGATGACGTCTTCGCCCGCGCCGGGGGCCGTGTGGGTGTTCCAGTTGAGCGGGTTGGACCATTCATTATCGCCGGCGGCGCCGGTCCAGATTTCCTGCGTGTGCGTGTAAGGCAATTCATTGTACGAAGTGCCATTGGCGATCGGGTTCTGGTTCGGATCGAGAACGACCACTTCGATGTTGTAATACCCTGCCGGGATCGCATTGCCATTGACATCGACCATGATCGGCTCGACCGTGAAGCTCTGATCATCGCCCGGCGCAAGCTCGTTGGTTGTGGTCACCAGCTGATTGCTTGTCGTATCGATCGCCTGAATCTGATAAGTATCCCCAGCCCCGGAGCTGCCGTAGGGAATCGCGAAAAATCCGAGGGCGTCATTTCCGCTGGCGTCCGAGCCGTTATTGGAAATATCAAAGCTCAAGCCCGATGTTTCTGAATTGATCGGCGCCAGCCCGACGTTGTTCACCGATAGATTGGTTTCATCGGTCGCATACACCGTGCCCGTGCCGCTGGTCGATCCGTCGCCGGCAAAGGGATCGTGCACGTCGAGCAAGAGCGAAACATTGTCGTTGCCATCCAGATCAAATCCACCAATGACCGGCACATCAACTATCGCGGAAGTATCGCCAGGTTCAAAGGTGAGCGTGCTGGATTGCTGCTCGATCTCATCGCCGCCGCCGCTGGTGTGGTAATCGATGGTGACCGGATAGCTCTCTGCTTTGGGCAGGCTCACCTCAAAGGAGAGCACCTCAGTTACATCCTGTGGTGGATTAATAATCGCCGGATTGTTCACCGAGACATACGAACCGCCGTTGCCGTCGTTGACTTCGTCATCATCCGTAATAATTCCTGTCGCTGGATCGCCGGTATCCACATCGCTCGAAGAAATATTGACATAGAACGTGCGATTGCTCTGCTCGGTGTCATTGCCAATCAGACTGACTCCGATCGGGATCGGTCCGGTCTGCCCCGGTTGAAATGTCACCGAGCCGTTCGTCGTTTGATAATCCACCCCGCCGCTCGCCGAGCCGTCGGCAGTCGTGTAGTCCACTGTCACCGGATAGTCATAAGGCCCGCTAAGCGAAATATCGAAATTGTATTGATTGTTCTGCCCCGTATCTCCTTCGGGAACGCTCGTCGCTTCGGGAGTGATATACGCCGACGGAGCCGACTCGTTATAGAAAATCTCTCCCGTCGCCGTGGAACTTCCCAGAGTAGCGTTCTGCGGATTGCTGATCTCCACCGAAAAATCGTATTCGCCGCTCCCACCGCTGTTGTAATAAATCGGCACTCCAATAGCCGCCGACGTCTGCCCCGCCGGAATCGTCAGCGTGCCAGGAGTATTCTGATAATCAAACCCGCCTGAAGCGCTGCCGCTCACCGTGGTGTAATCGACCGTTACGTCCTGCGAATAGCTGTGATTCAGATAGACAGGGAAATAAAGCTCGCCACCGCCTGACGGTTGATTTTCGTTAAACGTTTCTCCCGAAACGATCGACGCTTGTGGTTTGACATTGTCGTTGAAAATATATCCGTATCCTGTGTCGCTATAATCCGCAGCGTTCTGAATATTGGTCACCTGCAATCCGAAATCGCTTACGTTCAGCGGATCCAGCCCCGCTGTCACCGGCACGGTGATATATTGCGTGCTGCTGCTGTTGCTGGTCGGCGCGAAGGTGAGCGATCCAGATACCGACGTATAATCCACCCCGCCTGAAGCGCTATCGTTGAACGTGTGATAATCCATCGTCACCGGCAAGCCAATCGGGCCAAATACGGTGACCGAAAACGTAATCGACGTCTGGGCACTCGGATCAGAAGATTCCTCGACTCCCCCACCGCTGACGCCCACGCCGGGTTCGGAATCATTATCAATAATCGTTGCCGTGCCACTGCCTTGGGCAACTGCCACACCGGCGCTGACGCTGGTCAGCTGCAATGAGAACTGCTGTGAGCCATTGAACAGATATTGGTCGTTGATGGGGATGGTGATGATCTTCTGGGTTTGGCCTGGGGAGAAATCGAAACCGCCGGACGTGGATTCATAGGCCTGGCCGCCGACCGCGGTACCATCAACCGTGTTGTAATTTACGTGGACCGTATCGGAGTACGGCGTGGCCAGAGTGATGTTGAAGATTGCTTCGGTGGGGTTGTAGTTCGGATCGTTCTCAGGAACGATTACATTGTTGATCGAGATCGCTCCGCCGTCGTCGTTCAGAATGGTTCCGGTTGCGGTGCTGGTGGCGAGCGTACCATTGGTGGGGTTGCTGAGAGTGACGGTAAATGTTTCGTCAGTCTCGGGGGTGGTATCGCCAAAAATATTAACGTCAATCGTGCCGGAGGTTTGGCCGGCGGGAATGGTCAGGGTTCCGCTGGCTGCTTGATAGTCATCGCCGGCAATGGCTGAACCATCGCTGGTGGCGTAATGCACAGAAACATTCTCCGCGCTCGAATGCGAGAGGGTCACGGTGAACGCCATCGGTGAGGTGCCGCTGTTTCCTTCTTCTGCACTGGCGGATGCGATGGAGATCGCGGGAGGCGCGTAGACTGTTGCGGTGATCTGCGATGTCGAGATGTTGGCGTTGGTGGGATTGCTTAGATTGAGATAGAAGACCGAGCCATCCTGCGCTGATTCGCTAACCGGGACGGTGACATCTTCGGTGGTGGCGTTGGCGGGGAAAGTTACCGTGCCGCTTTCGCTGGTGTAGTTGCCGGGGGCGCTGGCGGTGCCATCGCTGGTGGAATAATGCACGGTTACCGCGTGCTCGCTGGGTGCGGAAAGGGAGAGAACAAATGTTGCGTTCGCGGTGCCGCTACCGCCGATGACGGGGACACTGATATCCGCCCCGGAAATGGACGGGGTATTTACGAATGTCGCGGCAGCGGTACTGGTTCCCAAGGTGGCGATGGTCGGATTGCTCAAATCGAGGAAGAACTGCGAGCCATCTTCTGTGTCTGAATCGAACGAAACTGGAACGCTGACCGTTTGGTTGGTGGTGCCGGGAGCAAACGCGAGTGTGCCACTTTCTGCTTCGTAGTCGTCGCCCTGCGTAGCGGTTCCGTCGGCAGTGTCATATTGCACGGTCACGGTGCGCAGGCTTGGCGCGGAGAGACTGACGGTAAAGTCAGCATCGCTGGAACCCGAGCCGGTGACATCAATATTCGGATCGCTTACCGAAACTGTCGGCGCATTGGTCAATAGTGCGGTGCCGGTGGCGGTGCTGAGCGTGGCGTTGGTGGGATCAGAAAGCGTGAGCGTGAATGTCTCGCCGTCTTCGATGTTAGTTCCAACTGGTACGGTGACGGTCTGACTGGTCGAGCCATTGGCTGCGAAGGTGAGCGTTCCGCTTTCTGGGGTGTAATCCGTATTGCCGATCGCAGTGCCGTCTGCGGTGGCGAAATGAACTGTGATAGGTTGCGTGGTTACATTCGACAGGCTGACGGTAAATGTCGCCGCGTTTCCGCCGCCGTTGCTTTCATCGACGGAGATGTTGTTGACGGAAATGCTGGGCGCCTGGATGACCGTCGCGGTTGCTTGCGCGGTGCCGAGAATGGCGGATGAGCTGATGTTGTCCAGATTCAGATAGAAACTCTCGCCGATATCAGCATCGCCCTTGCCGTTGACGGTTACCGGGACGGTCAGGCTGGTCACGCCGGCGGCGAAAGTCAGCGTGCCGCTGGTTGCGTCATAATCACCGTCGGCAGTGGTGGCAGTTCCATCGCTGGTGAAATAATCAACCGTCACGGGTGCGTCCGTGGGTTCATTCAGTGAAACGGTGAAGGTTGCCGTGGAAGTCGTCCCCTCCGACGTTGCGGTTGCATAGGTGTTGGCTACCGATAGCGTGGGGAAATCATCATTCAGAATTGTCGCCACGCCCGGGGTGCTGGAGACGTAGGCGTTGCTGGCGCCAGTGAGTACGAGATCAAATGTTTTATTGGGTTCGAGGATCGTATTGCCAATCACCTGCACTGTAACTGGCTCGGTGGTTGCTCCAGCGGGGAAATAGACCGCGCCTGCGCCGCCATCATAATCGGTTCCATCTTTCGCGGTACCGTCCTGGGTTTGGTAATAAACGATTACCGGCAACGTGCTCGGGGCGGAAAGAGTGACATTAAACGTAAATGGCGTAGTGCCCGAATTTCCCTCGGGTCCGGAGATTGAATTCACACTTGCGGTCGGAGGCGGGACCGAGGGCGCTTTGCTGTTGCTGTAGATTGTTCCGGTCGCCTGCGTATCGGCAATCTCGGCGTCCACCGGATTGCTCAGATCCACATAAAATGTGATCGGCGAATTATAAAATGTCGTGCCGACGATGGGGACGGAAACAACCGTCGTGGTCTGGCCCTTCAGGAATTGCACGGTTCCACTCACCGAAGCGTATTGCCCGACTGCTCCGTCGCCCGGCGCGGTGGAATATTCCACGCTGACTGTGCCATCACTCGGATTGGTGAGATGGACTTTGAAATTCAGATCCTTGTAGCCGCTCGTCGGGCGGGTGATGGAATTGTCGTCGATGTAAATCTGATTGACGCCGGTAGTGGCGACGATAGTTTCAACGCCGTCATTGCCCACCACAGCATTGGTGGGATTGGTTAGATTGACATCAAATGTTTTGCTGGTGGTCGGGGTCGAGGCGCCAATGATCGGGATCGAGACATATTTAATGGTTTGGCCGGGATGGAAAGTGATGGTTCCATTGGCGGCCGCGTAATCGATTCCGGCGGCGGCGGTTCCGTCGGCGGTGGCCCAATCCACAGTCACGGGCTGACTGCTTTGGCCGGTGAGCATTACGGCGACTTTGAGCGGATGATTGCCGACACCTTCGACGGTATCAGCGGACTGCACGTTGATGCTGGGGGTGATGTTGTCGGTGATGGTTGCGGTGCCTATGCGATTGGCCAGGGTCGCATGTCTGGGAGCAGTAAGCTTCACTTCGAATTGTTTGTCAGTCTGTCCTGCGACGCCGCCGATGACGCTGATGTTGATGTTGGCGGACAATGAGCCAGCGGGGATGGTGATCTTGCCATGGGACTTGACGAAATCCTTTCCTGCCTTGGTGGTGCCAGCAACCGTTTTGTAATGGACGGTGACATTCGATGCGCTGGAAGAGGAGAGGGTTACGGGGAAGCTGGCCGCGGTTACGCCGCCGGCGGGCTCGATCACCGAGACGTTGCCGATCGACAGGGTTGAGCTGAGCATGCGCCGCTGCTCGAGCATGTCCAAACCCATGGGTTTTGGCATCCAGGCTGCCCGCATAAGCGTTATAGCCCGATTAA
Organism: Tepidisphaeraceae bacterium; assembly: GCA_036490535.1. Taxonomy (GTDB): domain Bacteria; phylum Planctomycetota; class Phycisphaerae; order Tepidisphaerales; family Tepidisphaeraceae; genus DASXDR01. Next base: position 39,326 of record DASXDR010000069.1, read on the forward strand.
ACAGCCTCCAACGACGTGCTCGCTTGGCCCGAACTTGTGACATATTCATCCTTGTTACAATCTTTTGAAATGCGCCACCCTTGAGCGCTCGTGCCCAATCACAAACTGATTATCAGACCACAATAATTTGCTGCCCAGTTTGTTGCAAGGGAAATTATCTGCTCAAATTACATAAATATCGACGGTGCATTGTGATGCGAATCAAAATGGGGATTCAAATGCAGATTGATGAATGCAGAATGAAAACCCAGATGCGCGAATTCAATTCTGCATTCTCAATTCATCAATCTGTATTCTCTTCCTCTCCTCATACTCTGGTTTGACCTTCCCTTCGGCACGCAGTAGCCTCTTGTCCCTTCATGAGCAAGCGCAACTTTGTCCAGCCACTCGAATCTCGCCGACTTCTTTCCGCATCTATCTCGGGAATTATTTACCAGGACATCGGGGCGACCGGCTCCTTCCATACCGGCGATCCGGGACTAGGCGGCTGGGCGGTTTATCTCATTCAGAACAACAACACGCTGGCCAGCACCGTTACCGATGCTTCGGGGAGATACACGTTTTCCGACGTAGCGGCTCCGGGCAATTACCAAATACGTGAAAACCCCGTGACCGGATTTGCCCCGATTCCGGATGAATATCAGGATGTTACCGTTGCTGATGGGCAGGCGCTAGCCAATGTCGATATTGGAAACCAGAGCCTGGTGAATTTCACTTATCCGGGCCTGAGCTCGGCCCAGGATGCGGTGAACAATTCCGGGGCGACTACTCCGGTGAACTCCCCTACTTCGTCGATTGCGCTGAGCCAGAAATTTCTCGTCACAGTAAACAACAATTCCATCACCACCTATCACCGCGAGGATGGAACGGAAGTCACTACCAATAGCCTGTCCTATTTCTTCAGTCTTGCGCAAACGCCGGTTCCGACGTATCCGAATGCCACGAACGCGACTGATCCGGAAGTTTTTTATACCTCCGCTTCGGGCAAGTTCTTTGTCGTGGCGCTCGACAACAACACGACTGCGGGCACTTCCAACATTCTGATCGCAGCGTCACAAAAAGCGTATCCCAACGATACGATTTGGCATTACCACTCGATCGATGTGCAGGCTACGACTGGCTTCGCCGGCGATTATGCCTCGAATCTTTCGGTCTCTTTCAATGGCAGCGCCATCTACATTACTGCTGATATCAACAAAGCCGACGGCACGTTCGTCGCGTCGCGCTTATGGCTGGTAAATCGCGGCCGGGCGTTCGGCGTGAGCACCAATCCACTGGTCGTGACGGCCGGCACCAAATACGTTTTCGTCTACGACCCCTCTTCTCTCGCTGGCGCGGGTGCTGATCTTTCCAATTTCGATGCGGTTAATTTCAGCAGCAAGTCGACTAACGGAGTCGACACCGCTTATCTCATCGATTCCACGCCCACCAATCCTGCCGACATCGCCGACGTCATCAAAATTACCAATCCTGGCAATAAGGCCAAATTCTCGCTCTTCAAAATAGCTGCCCCCGCAGGTCTCTCCGCCGTTTCTTCCCCCGCTGCCACACAACCCGACGATGCTCCGTCAATTGATACAACTACGAATCCGATCTCCGCGACCTGGCGGAAAAATGATTTCTGGATTGCCGACACATTGACTCCCAGCAGCGGAGCGGATGCGGGCACGGCCCAGGTATATTGGTTCCAATATTACCTCCCGGGTTTCTCGCTGCGTGATTCGGGGGCCGTCTCGGGGTCTACTATCTCAGCGGGAGCCAGCACGTTTGCTCCGTCTGTTTCCGTGGATCATGATCAATACCTCGCACTGACGTTTACCGCATCAGGGCCGTCGCTTGATCCGACGGAGTACGCGGTCAGCCGGCGCATGCCCGATCCGGCGGGATATCTGCGTGCGCCATTGACGATAGCGGCAGGGACATCGGCTTATTCTGCGACGACCGAATCTTCGGGATTGGTTGACTGGGGCCAAAATGAGCTCACGCTTGACCCCGCGGATCAGGAACGCTTCTGGATCATGGCGCATTATCCGACCGATCCAGCATCCGCAGCGGGGCCATGGTCGCAAACGATTGTTGCGTTTCAAATTCCGCCGAAGAAATTCCCGACGAAAAATACCTAAACTCGAAGCAGCAAGATCAGGCCGAAGACGGCCCGGCTCCGCCACGAAATACAGGTAATTGGTTAATCAGGGCTGCGTGGATGCAGGCCCTCCGAGATTATCGTGAATGGCGACCTGCGCCTGCGAGTGATTCAAGACAACCGCTTTTCCGCGCACCGTGTTTTCCGTGATGATTGCTTTATCGACTCCCGGCTCTAAATCGACCATGGGCCGATCGAGCAGGAACGAGCAGCCTCGCACCATGAGCACGCCACCACTGGCGCGAATCTGCGCATCGGTGCGAAAGCCTTTCGGGCGATCCCAGGAAGCAAATGTGCAATCGCCAAAACCCACCACGCCCGTGCCAGCGATATCAGCGGTGTGGTTATGGCCGCCCCAGTAAGCGCAATTCGTAAAGCGAACTGCCCCGTGATTTTTGGGGCCCACGCGCACGATCGTGGGATCGGGGCCATCAAAAGCGGTGAATTCGCCATTGGTGATCAGCAGGCCGTAATCTTCCGCCTCCTCGACATTGACCGCGGTGAAGCAATCGTCTGCGCCGATGCCGAGAAAATTGCCGTTGCAGGCGCCCGTCGATGTGCGAATGAAATCGTAACCCTGATTGTAACCGAAACAGAACGTGTTGTAGACGTATTCCCAATCCGAGCGGCCGAAGATAAACGCCTGCCCATAATGCAGCTCGAATTTTTTTACTGGCCCATCCCAGCACCACCACGGATTAAAATGCACATCTTCAATGCGACCGATGTCGTAAATCGAATCCACATAGATGCCGCGCCGCAGCGGTTGGCCCTGCACATCGCGAATCAGATGCCGATGAGCACCCGTAGCGTTGATGGCGTTATAAGGATTGAGCAATTCAACGCCCAGCACGGCGGCGTTGTTTTCATGCATGGAAATGGTCCAGGGATATGCGGCTGGCGTTTGATCGGGTTTCTGATCGGGATAAAAAATCACTACACCTTTAAGCGTGGAATTATTGGTTAAAGAGATAAACGGCGGACCATCTTCCGAGCCGCGCCCTTCGGTAACGAGTAGCGTGGTGCCTCCATTGGTGGCCCTCGGAAATCCTTTGTCGCGCAGCCCGGGATGAGAGGGAACGCTTTGCCAGGTTCCGGCCAGACAAACACCGGCGGGAACATTGAGATGGCCGCGGAAAAGAAAATTGCCGTTTCCAAGCTGAAGCGTGCCACCCCCCTGCTTAGCCAATGCGTCCATGGCGGATTGCACGGCAGCAGTGTTATCGGTTTTGCCATCACCCACGAATGCAGATGATTGCGCAAAAAGATTCGCCGAAAAAAGCGAAAGAGAAATGAACAAGGTCCGGGTAAAATGTTGCATGATTCAATTGTGAAAGTTTTTGTCGAAAAAACAATCGCAATCCATGCGATTAAACGCCATCATTTTTTAACTTTTCAATCTCTTCCTGTAGTTGCTTTACCTGCTGAATAAGCTCAGGCAATTTGCGCAGAGCGATCTGCTCTTTCACAGCCACGCGATGCGGCTGCGCGGGCATGCCGGACATGATCGCCTTAGGTTCAACGTTGTTCATCACAGCGGCGCAGGCGGTAATGGTCGCCTGGTCGCCGATGGAAATATGATCACGAATGGCAGCTTGCCCAGCGATCACGACGCCGGCGCCGAGCTTGGCGCTGCCAGCCAGACCCGCTTGGCCAACCAGAATGCAAAATGGCCCGATCTGGCAATTGTGGGCCACTTGCACGAGGTTATCAATTTTGGTGCCGCGACCAATTTTGGTGGCGCCGAACTTGCCCCGATCAATGCACGTGCACGAACCGATCTCCACATCATCTTCAATGATGACCGTGCCGATGTGGGGAATTTTCGCATGCTCTCGGCCGTTCCAACGGTAGCCGAAACCATCGGTTCCTAAAATGCTTCCCGCATGGATGATGACATGCTGGCCGATGGTGATCCGCTCACGAATCACGACATGAGGAAAAAATTCGCAGCGAGGGCCAATGGTTACGTCGCTGCCGACATAAACATTGGCATGCAAGGCAGTACCAGCGCCAATTTTGGTGCGCGCGCCGACGAAAACATTTGGCCCAATGCGGCAGCTTGGATCGATTTGTGCGCTCAGAGCAATCTTTGCGGATGGGTCGATGCCAATGGGAACTTCCTCGGGAGGCGGGGCGAAAAGCTCCAGCAATTGAGCGACTGCGAGATCGGGATCGTCGACCCACAGAACTGTTTTGGTGGTCGAAGGAAGCTTGATTCCTTTTTTCGCAAGCACGGCAGTTGCGCGACTGCGCGCAAAATCATCTAGAAATTTTTCGGAACCAACGAAGGAAAGTTCTCCTTCTCTGGCTTCAGCGAGATAAGCGATGCCGGTAATCGGCATATCGGCCTCGGGCGTGGGAAGTCCTAGTGACTGAGCGATTTTCGATATAGAAATTTCAGACATAAAAAAAGGCGCCGCGAAAAACGCGACGCCATTAAAGATAGACGCAAACGGGTAAATGCAGCAAGTTATTTGCCCGGAGTCGGCGACGCTGCGCCACCTGAGCTCTTATATTTCGCATCCAGCGCGGTCACGATCTTGTCGCTGATATCAACAGTATTGTTGGCGAAAAGCACATTGTTCGATCGTACCGCGGCCTGGAACTGATTCAGGTTCACCTGCGGATCCTCGATCAAGTTGGTGAGATCGGGGCTGTTCTGGCAGAGCACCATGTCAAAGCCCGCCTGCTTGGCGACATCGCCGGCTTCGGCTTGGATCTCGTCGAAGATTTGCTTGGTCTGGAGCTTGGCCTGACGGAGTTCATCCATCTTGGTCAGGTCGGCCCAGGCCTGGTCTTCGACAGCCTGCTTGTTGTACTTGGTGTTGGCTTCGGACCACTGCTGGGAATCCATCTTGAACTGGCTGCGCGTGTTGGCGAGGTTATCCAGATCAGCCTTGCGGCGCTGCGCCTCGGCTGTGATGGTGCGCTGCTCGTTGGTCAGCTTGACCTGAAGATCTTTCACTTCCTGAAGCTGGCCGAAAATGCTCGTGGCATTGGCGACGGCAATTTTGGTGGGGGCGGCGGTTTGCGCCGAAACCGGCAGAGCGGTTGCCACAAGAGCCAGCAAGCCAACGGGAATCAATCGACGAATCAACATGTAACGGTTCCTTTCAAAAAACAGTATCGGACAGAAGATAAGGTAAAATCGGGCTATGAACAAGACAAACCCTGCGGCCAGTCCGCAGATATATTTATCGGAAATCAGCGCGAGAGAGTTTAAAGCGGAATCGTGCCTTGCGACCGGAAAGATTTGATCAGCTCTGTAAATTGTTCCGTGAACACAAAATTGTGTTCGGGAAATGCCATCCCCGCCATGTTCTGGTCAATGTGGCTGAACATCATTTCTATATCCGCCACGGTTTCAGGAGCATTCGAAGGCGCTGAGGCGATGCTCACGGTAACGGTGCCCGCGATGGATGCCCCCGCCTCGGAAAGCTGATCGATGCGCGCGGAAAAAATGATTGTTTCACCAGGCCGAACCAGGCGATGAAACGTCGCCCGGCCGATCTTCGCGAGAATGACTTTCTCCGAAAAGTTCCGCGCCTCCCCCACCAGAATTCCCGCCGTCTGCGCCATCCCCTCAATAATCAATGAATGCGGCACAATCGGAAACGCGGGATACAAATCATGCAAATGCTCTTCAGCCAGCGTGACGTTCTTGATCGCCGTCGCGCTTTTGTGCGGCGTGAATTCAGTGAATTTATCGATCCAGAGCCAACGCATTTTAGTTAGTGGATAGTTGTTAGTTGTTAGTTGTCGGTCGCATTCAGCAACTAACAACTATCCACTAACAACTAACCATATCATTGTCCGTTAACCTTCGACTCGATGTAATTGACCACGGTATTCACCGTGAAGTGGATGTTATTAATGTCCGGATCTTTTTCGAGCTGCGCGAAATCGATGTGTGGCATGCGTTTACGCAGCTCATCCATGCCCGCAGGAGTCAGCTTGTTGTTCTGCACGTATTGAGGATTGGTGAAAATCTCCTCGGGGAACATCTCGTTGCGCGGGATTTTGATGTTGAAGGTCTTTTCGAGACGGAAAACGATATCGAGAAAATCGATCGATTCCGCACCGAGGTCGCCGCGTAGCGTGGCGGTGGGAGTCACTTCCTCCTCATCGACGCCCAAGGCATCCACGAGAACGGCCTGCACCTTTTTGAAAATCTCTTCCCTGGACATAGGCATAAGCGAATCCTTTGTTACTTGTCAGCGGTCACATGCAAACTTGGATGAGCGGTGGCGGTGAGAACCGCCCAACGGCTGCGATTGTGCTCGCGAAGCTTTTCATCCAACGCCGCCATCCCTGGTTGCTTTTGTACCAAGGTAAAGGCAGCAAGTTCTATTTTGGCAGAAATCGCAGGAGATTGCGAGTTAGGCACCGTGCCGATGGCTTTGAAAACGCCGCCGGAGTCGGTGGGCTTGGTTAATTCGACATCCAGGCGCAGCAGATTTCCCGGGGCGACGAAATTGCCATATTTGACGTTGCGCGCTTCTTTGAGCACCACCATTGAATAGGCGAAGTCCGTGCGATGATGGATCAACCACGCGGCAGCCTGCGTGACGGCTTCGAGCATCATCACGCCAGGCAGCACAGGAAAAGTCGGAAAATGATCTGCCAGGTATTCCTCTGCCAACGACACCTGCTTGATCGCGACTATGCGCGATTCGGTCAGCAATTCGATCTTGTCCAGTAAATTAAATTTCACGGTTCTGTTGTGGGTGCGGATTTTTAGCGATGCGAAGAGGGAATGCAAGAAACCCCAAAATCATTCTGCGTATTCGCGCTGACTGGAGGCGGGAAATTTTTCGTCTTGACAGTTTATCTCGAAATTTCGTATGGTACCCTTTACGTAAGGAAGATTACATATGGTTGAGGTCGCTTCGGACAAGGGGCGGGCCGAATATCAGGATGTGCAAATCTTTTTCTATAGCAGCAACCTGGATTGGGAAAGACACACCGCTGCCGTCAATTTAGGGGCCAAGCGATGGTTCGTGAAAGGTGTGTCTCGACTCGGGGATTTGATTGACCGGATTGTTGCTGCTTGCGAGCCCAAATAAGGGTGTAGTTCTTCTGCCGGGTAGATCAGGCAGCTGATTTCCAGAAGTTCGACCATTGATTGCTGGTCTGGACGCAGCGTAATGTGCCGATTCTTTCAGCGCGTCGGATACGCCATCGGGCATTGTTCAATTTCAATCGGGCCCCGATGATGTTTTTGCAGCCTCCTTCGATCATGCCGCTGCCGATGGGTTCGCCCTGGGCCAATCGATCTCGATACCACATCCGATCCCGGTTCGGACGCAGATAGTTCAGTAGATCGTGGAGGGATTTTTCACCGGTCGATCCGGGAATCTGGCTGGACGCTTGTGACTCGATGCGTCGGATCATGGCCGGGCCGTTTTCTTTCAGCGCGACCTTCAGTTGTTCATTCGCCCATCTCCGTGCCGCCGGGCCTTCGCCCAGCAGTTCCCGGCCGCACTGATGCAGGTGCTGGCTGAGATGGTAGATATCCAGGCACCAGTTGCC
>DASXDR010000109.1:0-5411 GCA_036490535.1 Tepidisphaeraceae bacterium
CAAATCAAACATCATGTGTTCTTGGCCGCCGGCGCGCATCACGACGAGAATGCCTGGGCGAAACGTTTCGGTGATGCAATAAAATTTCTCATGGGCGTGCAGTTGGCGGGGAAATAGAGGCCTATCATCTTCTCAATCAATCCATCCACCATGCACATGATTATTTTCGCAAAAAAACAGCTGTCGATTTCGTTGTTAGTGATTGGCTTCCTGGCAAGCAGCAGTAACGCTGTCATCGTCTACACCGATCCCGGCAGATTAACCACCGCCCCTACTGGCAAGCTCGCCAACCCTGGCTGGGATCTGCAGGGCCAATGGGCAGGGGCCTACAGCGGCACGCCCATCGCTCCGAATTACTTTATCTCCGCCTCTCACATCGGCGGTAGCGTCGGCGGTACCTTCACTCTCAACGGCACTCAATACACCACCACCGCTGAGTACAAAGACCCGAGCTCCGACCTGGTCGTCTGGAAAATCGACGGCACATTTCCCACTTACGCCACCATCGACACCAAAAAAAATGAGGGCGGCAAACAAGCCGTCATCTACGGCCGAGGCACCGATCGCGGCGATGCGGTGACCGTTAAGAATCAAATCCGCGGCTGGCAATGGGGAACTGCTGACGATTCACTCAGTTGGGGCGCCAACACGCTCAAAGCCACCACCGTCGACAACGAAAATCTGCTGGAATTTTCTTTTAAAGCCAATAAATCCCACCCCGACGAAGCCTCCATTTCCACCGGCGATTCCGGCGGCGGCGTTTTCATCAAAGTTGGAAAAACCTGGGAACTCGCCGGCATCAATTTTTCCACCTCCGGCTCTTACAGCTACGACCCCAGTTTCAACGATGCCTTCAACGCCTCCGTATTCAATGCCAAAGGCCTTTACACTTTTACCGACAACGATCAGCCCATCCCCATCACCAGAAGTATCACTACCACGGACTATGCCACGCGCATCAGCACCGAAAGCAAATGGATCGACTCGGTGATCGATGGCCAGGCAACGCCCAATCTCGGCGTCGATTCCGCGCTACATGGCGTTCCCGAGCCAGCGACGATGATCTTCATCTTTTTGCTGCCATTGATGATGCGCCGGCGCGGTTCCGGCACTCGTTGAGTGCCAGCTATTGCCATTATAATCCGTCCCTATGCCTCAATTCATTGCCTTCGATCTCGGCGCCGAAAGCGGCCGCGCTATTCTGGCCACTCTGCGGAAAAATCGGTTGACACTTCAGGAGAAACACCGCTTCGCTAATCCCACGGGTCGTGTGAACGGTCATCTACATTGGAACATCCTCGCCCAATGGGAAGAACTTAAGAAAGGTTTATCGCTTGCCGCCGCCAATCAAAAGCAAATCCACGGCATCGGCGTGGATACCTGGGGCGTGGACTTCGGCCTCCTCGATAAGTCCGGCAATCTGCTGGGTAATCCCTTCCACTACCGCGATTCGCGCAATGATGGCGTGATGGAACGCGCGCTCAAGAAAGTTTCCCGCCAGAAGATTTATCAAACCACTGGCCTGCAATTTCTGCCGTTCAATACGCTCTTTCAACTTCTGGCCACGCAGCGCGATCAACCAGAAATTCTCGACGTCGCTGACAAGCTGCTGTTCATGCCGGACCTGTTCAATTTCTTTTTCACCGGCATCCCCGCCAATGAATATTCCATCGCCAGCACCAGCCAGATGCTCGATGTAAAAAAACGCCAGTGGGCAGGGGGGATGCTCAATAAAGTTTCTCTGCCTCGCCAGTTGATGCAAAAGATCATCCCCAGTGGCACCGTGCTGGGCGACCTGCAAAAAAGCGTCGCCAGCGAATGCAACGTCGCAAAAATTCCCGTGATCGCCCCCGCCTGCCACGATACCGCCAGCGCCGTCGTTGCCGTCCCCGCTGAGGATGAAAACTTCTGCTACATCTCCTCCGGCACCTGGTCGCTCATGGGTGTCGAGCTCAAAAAACCCATTCTCACCGACGATGCGCTCACGCTGAATTACACCAACGAAGGCGGCGCGAATAACACCATCCGTTTTTTGAAAAACATCATGGGCCTCTGGCTGGTGCAGGAATGCCGGCGTCAATTCCTCGCCGACGGGCACAATTTTACCTACGCGCAGCTCACGCAAATGGCCGCCCGTTCCGCCCCGCTGCGGTCCCTTGTTGATCCGAATGATGTCGCATTTCTCGCACCCGGGAATATGCCCGAGCGAATCCAATCCTTCTGTCGCCGCACGCGCCAGCCTGTTCCCTCCACGCCCGGCGAATTGGTTCGCTGCGCCCTGGAGAGTCTGGCCATCGCTTATCGCGACACGATGTTAGGATTAGAAAAAATCCTCGGCCGCAAAATCTCCGCGATCCACATCGTCGGCGGCGGCAGCCAGAACGAACTCCTCAACCAATTCACCGCCGCCGCCTGCAACCGCCCGGTGATTGGCGGCCCCATCGAGGCCACCGCAATCGGCAATGCTCTCGCCCAGGCCGTCGCTATCGGCGCGATTGCCTCATGGTCCGACGCTCGCAAAATTGTGCGACAGAGTTTCCCTGTGAAATATTTTCATCCTCGCCACGCGGATCGTTGGAGGACGGCGTCAATTCCGAAAGCGCGCTAAGCGAGGTTGGATAGAATCTGTAAAGAAAACCCGGCCCAAGGGCCGGGACTAAACGAAAGATTCTTGAGTAAAAAACCTACGGATTTATCCAACTACTCCGCCCATCGCCGGATCGCTATAACTCCATTGTCCTGTTTCAACTCGCCCCGCGAATCGGCGATAAAAGTTCGGCTTATCGCCAACTTTTAAATCAAAGTCATACCATTGATAACTCGTGCGCGTATCGATCAGCAACGCCGCAGTTCCATTCGGAGCAATCGGGTGATTTTGCGACGCATTTTTATAAGAGCGGTCGGCAATGAGCGCTGAGAAAGTCTGCTGCGGATCGCGATTGGCAATCTGCAACTCCACCCCGCCGGGCAACGCCGCGCGGATATCCAGGACAGGATCATCAGCACCGCCCATAAATTCACGGTAAAAACCATTCGGCCCATAAACCTGGATGTGATAAACGCCATTGGCAAAATCACCCATCGCCCACGAATCTTCCAGTGCATCTCCCGCGACAACCGCATAATTCCGCACGACCAGTTCTTTAGCGGTTCTGGCATACACCGTGAAAGGACATCCCGCCGCCCGATCCGCAAAACGATTCTTCGCCGCTTCCATGCGAATCGTGAATTTAGATTTGTCCGGGCTCAGCGACCCACCCACATACAATTCATATGGCAACGGCGATGACCGCCGCACGCCCGGCTCCTGGTGCGACATCGATTCCGAACTGAGCGGTGACTGCTTTATCCCGTCGATATCTTCCTTGCTGAGCGCTTTGTAACCCGTTGGCAGCGGCTTAAATTTCGCCTGATAGATCTGTTCCACAAACGGATCGCGATCTACAAATTCCGGATTATTTCCCTTGGCATCAGCAGCAGATTGAAATACGGAAGTAAGATCGCCGCACACGGTGCGCCGCCACGAGGTGATATTGCTTTCCTTAATCGGCTTGCCCGTTTTAGCGCCGACGAATGTTTCCAGGAACATCAAAATAGAAGTATTGTCATACACCTGCGAGCACACGCACCCGCCGCGCGTCCACGGCGAGGCGACGATCAGCGGCACGCGATATCCCAGCCCAATCGGACTTTCCCGCGCCGCTTTCGCATGCGGCTTCACATTCTCATCCAGATACGCATATTCCAACCGCGTGTCGATCCCCTTGGAGCAAAAGCCGGTCTCGGGCCGCTTCGGATCAGGCGCGACAAACGGCGGCACGTGATCGAAATACCCGTCATTTTCATCGTACGTCAAAATGAAAATCGTTTTCTTCCACACTTCCGGATTTTCCGTCAGGATGCGCACCGCTTCAGAGATGAACCACGCGCCATACCACGCCGACGTGGGATGATCCGATAGCCGCTCAGGCGCAACCAGCCAGCTCACTGTCGGCAGTTTCCCCTCTTTCACATCCTTCCGGAATTGATGAAACACATCGCCCTTAGGCACCTGCACGGTTTGCTCGGCGCCATTGTCCTGATATTTCAAATCCGCCAGCTGCCGATACGCCGGATCGCCGTTGTTAATGCAGAATGCTTTTTCATGCAGGCTCTTTTGCTCCGCCGTGAGCTTGGCATAGTTCTCCGGGTTCCAGCGCTTTTGCTCGCGCTGATAAAATTCCAGCTCTGACCTGCATATTCCCAGCTTCATGCGCTCTTCTTCGCTGAGCGCCATTTCATCCCCGCCCTTGGTCATGTTCTTAATCTGCGCAGAGAGCTTCTGCACCTGATCATCCAGATAAGCCTGCCGTCCGTGTGAAAATCCCACGTTGTACTGCGGGAAATATTCCATCACATTGCAGCCGAAATTCGAGAGCCACGCCTCTTCCTCCTTGCCCAGGCCCGTCTCGAGGCCTATTTCATTCTGATAAATCTTCCATGGCACGCCCGCCGCCTCCAGCCGCTCAGGAAATGTCACCCAATCCGACGACCAGCGATTATGCTCAATCTGATCGTTGTTTACGTTGGGAATCGACTGCGCATTCTGATGATTGCGCACCGTCCCGGTCATGAAATAAAGCCGGTTCGGTAATGTCGGCGTGATCGACGAACAAAAATGCTGATCGCAAATCGTGAACGCATCGGCAAGCGAATAATAAAACGGAATATCCTCGCGGCTGTAATGCCCCATCGTCAGAGGCATGTGTGCATATTCCGCATGACCCGATTTTTTCGCCTCCAGCCACATGTCATATTTCCCGTGATTGCGCGCATCCACCTGGCTGGGCCAGCTATGCGGCAAAAATCCCATCCACGTCGCCTTGCTATCTTTCAGATTCAATCGAAACGGCGCATAGCTTTCCCCCGCCGGATTGGTCTGCACCCATACCGGATTTCCATTGCCGAGCGTGATCGCGCGTGGATCGTTATACCCGCGCACGCCTTTGAGCAATCCAAACGCATGGTCAAACGACCGATTCTCCTGCATCAGAATGACGATGTGCTCCGCATCGAGAAAACTGCTCCCCGGCTCCGGCTCAATCGCCAGCGCCCTGGCAATCGGCCCTTCCAGGGCCCCCCAGAATCCAATGCTTCCCGTCAACATCGCCGCCGTTTTTAAAAATTCACGCCTGCTCTGCATCGTTAGTCACTCCTGCTGATCGATCTTCGATAACACCAGAAAAATCAAATCACCGCGGTCGCTTGACATTCTGCCACATCTGATCGAGATACACATTAACAACGTAAAATAGAAAGGTTTATTTTCATGGCTCGACCGTTCCTACAAGCAATCGTCGCGATTTTTCTCGCAGCTTCCATCGCATCCGCTGAATCAACCAAATATGCTCCGCATTTCCTCACGCCCAATG
>DASXDR010000083.1:0-8545 GCA_036490535.1 Tepidisphaeraceae bacterium
TCACACTCTTTTGCTTCTACTATTTATGTATCGGATACGCAGCCGTAAGCTAAACAGTTCAATTTACCGGACTTTGCGACCCGTACAAGCTCATTCCATTATTCCCATCGGCCAAATAGAAGCGACATATAAATCCGTACATAAAATATGTGATGACTTACTGTTAGCCAATTTAGCTTCGATCGGTTCGACCTGTGGGAGTTGCAAAAAAGTTCAAGGCATGGAAGGGGTACTCTTGAGCTGCTGCGAATTCGGAAACATCCATCGGCTTGTCATTTTTCAACTGACGCTCCGGACAGCGGATTTCGTATCCATAGCCGATGACTAATTCGTATATTTCTCTGACACTTACGTTGAAATGAGATAAACCCTTCTTAGTGCATTCGAAAAGCATTAAAGGGCGCCAGCGGTTTATCGCGTTTCGCGCACCCTGTAGGGCGGAATATTCCGCGCCTTCGATGTCCATTTTCAGGAAATGAATAGGCACATCTTGCGGGATCACATTGTCTAACAGAGATAAACGCACCGTCTCTGAACGCATGTTGGCTTGATTCTCTTTGACTACCAATCTGCTAAAACCAGATTTGCCCACCATTGTCTCAAAAGCGGCCTCACCAGTCTGATTGCCCAGCGCGGTTTGAATTAACGTTACTTGTGGAAATTTGCGCCTCAACCAGCGCGCTTTATACGCCACCGGCTCAACAGCAAAATGCTTTCCTTGCGGGCATATACGGCAAATCTGGCTTAAAAACGATCCGATATGGCAACCCGCATCGATGCAGTTGCTGTCGGGTTTGAGATCGCGCTCTAGCACGGCGCTAATTCGCGATGGTTCTGAAAACACATATCGCAGCTCGGGATGCTTGCGGAGATGAACATAATTTACGGATTCTCGGGCATATTGAAGCGGAGCCTCTAAGGGAGTGGAGATCAAGAGGTGTTTGATATATTCCATCATGGCATTTCTTTCTAAAAGCTTTATTGAATTGTCTATGTGTTAATGGCCCAACAAACTTCGATAGTCGAATACTTTGAATTATGATATCACGGCATAATGAACCGATCCTTCATTGCAGCAATTCTTATTTCGGTTTCGCTTACGGCTTCTCTTTGCTGGGGCCAAAAATATCAGCCGCTGGAAATAGTGCCAAACGGTGCTAATGGCATGGAATGGATCAGCAACGAATCGCTGGCAGTGTCAATCAATCTTTTGAGCTGGGGGCCCAATTGGACATGGTTTCAGTATAATGCAAAACCGCATACGTCCAATGGAGTTTTTTCCTTCGCACAGAATGTGCTCGTGCCCGGAACGGGACAGCAGCTGCATTTTACCTGCTCGGCCCAGCAAATTGCTCCGGACAAGCTTCAGATCATTTATGACATTGCAGCCGAACAAACTATTCCGATGACAGGAATTGCTTTTTCGATTCGGCCGCTTTCAAAGGACATGCTGGGCATGACCGCAGGAGGGGAGAACTATGCAATGCCGTTTCAGCGCCGCCAGTTTGAACTCGAAACAGATCATCTGACTATCAATCGAAACGGGGCTCCCCCAATTGATGTCAGTATTTCGCCGCCACGCAAAGTAGCTTCTGAAAATGGAGAAATAAGAATCTGGATTGCGGGCGATGCCATTCCGGGTGGACAGCATCTGCAAACAAAGCTTGTTGTTCAAACTGGTAGTGGATTAAAGTTTTATCCTGATGAATTCAAGGCGGCAGTGCACGACATTACGCCGGATTGGTTTTTGTATTCCGTAGGTCGTTACGGCACTCCTGTCGATCTTTCCTATCTGAACAAGGACGCCAACGGTCATTACATCTCCGCAGGGTCGCACGGATTCGTCAAGGTGAAGGGTGATAACTTTGCTTTTGATGATGGCACGCCCGCGCGATTTTGGGGAGTCAATGTTGTTGCTTATGCAGCGCTGGCAGGGGGAATTCGTGCCGATGACATCGCTGAGCGGTTGGCGCGCCTCGGAGTCAATGTGGTGCGCCTGCACCATCTCGACAGCGATTGGACTCCGGACATTATTGATCGACACGCAGCCGACGACACTACTCAGCATCTAAATGCCACCAACCTGGAACACCTGGACAAGCTGATTTTTGAGCTTAAGCGACGCGGAATTTATGTCATCCTTGATCCGTGGGTAGGGAGGACTTTTCTACCCGGCGATAAAGTGCCTGAATCGGACAAGTTCGTGCGCGGCAATTACCACATGCATCCGTATATCTTTTTTGATCCCCATATTCAGGAGCTTCACCGCAAATATCTGTCGCAGATTTGGAATCACGTTAATCCATACACGCATCTCGCTTACAAAGATGATCCTGCCATGGCATTGACAGAGCTATGCAACGAATTCCTCTACAACCAGGACATCCGCCTGGAGCCTTATCGAGACGAGTATTACCAGATGTACTTGCAGTGGGCGGCAAAAAATGGGGTCGATCCCGTGGGAGATCGCATTTTCACACTGAATTTTCCAAT
This sequence comes from Tepidisphaeraceae bacterium, assembly GCA_036490535.1. Classification (GTDB taxonomy): domain Bacteria; phylum Planctomycetota; class Phycisphaerae; order Tepidisphaerales; family Tepidisphaeraceae; genus DASXDR01. Next base: position 2,494 of record DASXDR010000083.1, read on the forward strand.
TGATAATCAGCGGTTTTATATCCGTGTGATGCAGCAGTTCTTTTCCAGTTTTTACAATTATGATCGGAACGATTTGGGAATTAAAATTCCCATTGGGGATTCCAACTGGTTCCATTGGCCCTGGGAAATTGCCTGCCAGAGTGGAGGGGATTTCATGGATTCCCATTTTTATTATGGAGGCGATCGGATTGGTGCGGGGTATGGGCTAGGGGGGCTGTGGGTGGCAAATCCGCCGCAGGGAGCAGGAACGCCGTTCGGGACAATTGGGGCGATGGCGCTGCTTGGCAAGCCGATGAGCAGCAGCGAATGTGGGAATAATCCCCCCAAGACTTATCGCTCAGCGTATTACGTCGGACTGGCTGCGGTCGCATGTTTGCAGGAGTGGGATTCGTTGACCGCATTTGCTTACTCGCAAAGCGCCCAGCCAGTCGGCACGTTGGCTCCATATGACATGGAGTCCGATCCCGCGACTATTGCGTCACTTGCGGCCGGAGCATTGATTTATCGGCGGCAGGATGTGCAACCGGGCCGGCAGTTGTCGGTAATGACTTTGCCCGGCAGTGAGATTTATGCATTTCATTGGGAAAACGGCGCTGAAAAAGCATTCCAAAACACAGCCGGCTTCAACGTGGCGTTGGAAACCCACCGCGTCGCTGTTGTTCTCGGCGATCAATCCAAAATTCCAGCGGATGTTCATCCTGATGAAATCATGACGCCGGAAAGCGCATTCGCGCAAATGCCAGAAGGAACGCAGTTGCGCAGCGATACCGGAGAGCTTTGGCGTGATTGGAAACTCGCGGTGGGAATGATCAACACGCCGCGCACTCAGGTGGCGTACGGTAAGCTCGGCGAATCGCACATGGCCTGGCAGACCCGCGACTGCAATTTCGCGATTACCACGCCTTATGCGACCGTGGCGATGTCCAGCTTGACCAACGATCCCATTGCCTCGAGCCATCATTTGCTGCTGACTGCCATAGCGCGGGCAGAGAATCGAGGGATGTCATTTGATATTGCCCGTACGCGCGTCGTCGAAAACGGCACCACCCCCATTCTGGTCGAGCCGGTCGTTGGCGTAGTACGCTTCAAGACCTCCGCATCGCACGTTACGGCTTGGACCATTGGTTCCAATGGAAGCAAACAAAAAGAAATCGCCGTCGCGATGAAAAACGGCGAGGCTTTCATCCCGCTGCGAGCGCAGAGCGAGACGATTTTCTACGACATTACTGCCCAGTAGAAATTTTCATTTATTCTCAGGATCAGGCTTTGATGACAGTGTTTTGACCGCGCGAATGTTGCAATGCATTGCGCGTATCGACGATGAGTTGCGCGTTCTCGCTAATCATTTTCCAATCAATCCCTGAATGCGCGGTGGCGATGATCACGCAATCATAAGTTTTCAAATTCGCTGCCGTCAGATCGACGCTACGCATTTGGAAATCATAACGCCGGCCTTTGTGCGTAGTCAGTACCAGTGGGTCGTGATAATCAACAATCGCGCCCAGCTCAGTCAGTTTCTCAATCAATTCAAAGCTCGGACTTTCGCGAACATCATCCACATCCGGCTTATAGGCCAGCCCGAGAATCAGAATCCTGGATCCGCGCACCGATTTACTTGCTGAATTCAGAGCAAGCGTGGTCTTATGCACCACAAACTCGGGCATGGCGCGATTTATTTCACCAGCCAATTCGATAAACCGTGACACCTGCCCGAGTTCGCGCGCTTTCCACGCCAGGTAATATGGATCAATCGGAATGCAGTGCCCCCCCAGACCTGGCCCCGGATAAAACGGCTGAAACCCAAACGGCTTGGTCGCCGCTGCGGCGATCACTTGCCAGATGTCGATCCCCATCGCATCCAGAATTACCTTCATCTCATTCACTAGCGCAATATTCACTGCCCGATAAGTGTTTTCCAGAATTTTCGCTGCTTCCGCGATCTCCGCACTGGCGACCAGAATCACTTGTTTAATAGCTTTGGAATAAAGCGCATGCGCCAATTCCCCCGAAGCCGCATCGCAACCGCCGACTAATTTTGGAATAGTCTGCGTCGTAAAATCCTTCCGCCCCGGGTCCTCGCGTTCCGGCGAATAGGCCAGAAAAAAATCACTTCCGAGTTTCAAACCCATCTTTTCAAACACCGGCAGCATTACCTGCCGGGTGGTCCCCGGATAAGTCGAGCTTTCCAATACGATCAACTGTCCCCGCCTCAATGTTTTGGCGATATCCGAAGCCGTCCGCTCGATGTAACTTAAATCCGGCTCCAGATGCTCCCCTAGCGGCGTCGGCACGCAACACAAGATCGCATCGCATTGCTTTAGCTGGCCCATGTCGCACGTCGCAGCGAAGCGTCCGTCGGCGAGCATTTTTTTGACCAGATCTTCTCCGAGATGTTTTAAGTAATTTTCCCCACGCTCGATGGCGGCAATTTTTGCCGGATCGATGTCAAAACCGATTACTTTGCAACCCGCACCACAAAACACACCCGCTAGGGGTAAACCCACATACCCCAATCCAATCACCCCAACAGTCAAATCGCCTGTGGTTATTCTTGTACGTAAATCCATGTATTTGCCAAGTTTATAATGATGTTATCGGGCGGCATAGCCAAAAATGATAATTTTAGCAAAATATTATTTATTTTGACTAACGCCTAACCTGTGATAGTCTAAGATCTGAGTTGTATCAAGCCCAAGGGTCTGGAGCGGCATGTTTGGGCAATGGAGTCGATCCAAGTTTGTTTGTGAACTAATGCACGCGGGAGTATGTATGGTGCGGAAAACGCATATTTTGCGTAAAAATCTTGGGGTGTTGTTATCAGTTATGGGATCCATTGCTATGGGTTCAGTGGCGTCGGCGGCCAGTTATGCGCACTTTGACATCAATGATGTCACTGCGAGCCTGTCTGCACCACTGTCTACCTCTAACGCATCAACCTATACCGGCACAATCACGCTGGCTACAAATGGCTTAACCCATCTCGACGGCATCGATATCGACGGGGCAGACCAGGGTGCGGTAGGTACGGTTACCAATGTCACGGGCACGCTGGATATGGTCAACGGCACGATCGGTGGCAGCTCTTCGCTGACGTTCACCATTGAGAACTCAGACAATTCCCTGCACACATTTACTGGCACTGTTGATGATCTAAACAGCGACGGCACATACGTTTATGCCGACGCTAATCCCAGCTCGCTGGACAGCAGCAATTTTGCTGGGGTTGACCTGAGCCAGTGGGCGTCTCATAATAACGATAGTCAAATTATTGTGTTTGGCTTCCCATCCGCGGGTGGCTCGACCAATACAGCGAGCCTGGAAGTTTATGTCCCTGAACCGGCTTCGCTGGGATTGATGGGGATAGCTGGCTTGGCATTAGTTCGCCGGCGCGGTCGTTGAGCTTGCAAATAAACCAAATTGCGTTATTATGCGATTTGGCCGGTAGTTTTTGTTGAGGACTTACATGATTCGCAGTGGGAAGATTCTGAGCGCGGTTTTCGCAATGGCGACGATGTTTTGCGCCAGTGCGGCGGTGCAGGCAGACACCTTCACCGAGCTGCACATGGACATCAACTCCGTCACCATCACCGCGTTTAACCCGACCACAGGCAAAGCCGGATTCGGCGGCCTGGGGTGGAGCGGCGAACTTCAATTCTCCACCAACAAAAATACCGTAATGGGTATGGATATCGATGGCGTTAGTACAGGTATCGGCTATAACGGCTCGATTACTTCAATGAGCGGTGATTTAACTCTCGCTGGGGGCATTCTCAGCGGGGGTGCTGTCACAATTGACGTTGAAGATGCTCTTGGCAATACCAACAGCTATTCTTACGACATCATTGCCAATACCGGCTTGGTCACTCGGCCGCTTTCTCCGCTCCTGTTTACCGCCCTTGGATATAGCCTCGAAGGTGCCACTGACAACGGATATTTTAATGGCAATGACGCCGATTACGCTGGCGTGAACGTGCAGACTTGGCTGCTGGATGAGCCGCTCTTTGGCGATTTCTTCCAGTTCCACTACCGCCCCAATGCGGTGACGGGTGTGGATAACAATGCCGACATCGACTTGTTTGTCATTGCAGATGAAACAACGTCGGGGGCGCCGCCCTCCACACCACTGCCTGGTTCGCTGGCGGGTGGCCTGGTCGGCCTCGCGGGTCTGGCGGGCATCCGCTGGATGCGCCGCAGCAAAATGATTTGAAATAAAATTCAATATTGAAGAGAATGGGAGTGAAGCGGAGCCGGAATAATCCGGCTCTTCTTTTTTGCACAAGACGCCCTGCGTCCGATGTATAAAATGAACGGTTGTGCATTCGCTTCACTCTGAATTTCCTCGCTTTGCAGCACGAAGCCGTACGCAGGAAATCACTCACGAGCAATGCGCTTCAGATTTCCCCTCCCCTTGTATTCAGGGGGAAGGCAGGCCGGGGGTCTTTTCCCTTGCCGTCTTGTCCTGCCGTGAGCTTGTCGAACGGTCCCTTGTTCCTGATGATGTATTTTCGGAGGTTGAGTACCCGTGGCCAATGCTGAGATTATCGTTGCTGACGAATCGTTGCTTCCCAAGGCAGTGGAGATTTACAATTTATGCTTTCGCCCCAAGCTGGATTTGGATTATTTCAAACGCCGCTTCCTGGGGCGGTACAACGTCCTGACCCTAATAGCCAAGATGGACGACAAACCCATCGGCTTCTGGATTGGCTTCGAGCTCAAGCCGGGGATGTTCTACCACTGGCTCGGCGCGGTTCTTCCCGAAGTCCGCCGCCATGGCGCCGGCCGCCAGATGCAGGAAGCCCAACAAGCCTGGGCCAAGGACCGGGAATACGAATACATCCGCTGCGAGTGCATGAACCACCAGCGGGAATTCATTCATTTCGCGATCGAGGTGGGATATGACATCGCGGGAGTAAGGTGGGATTCAACGCATGCGGATAATCTGATTGCGTTTGAGAAGAACTTGAGTGATTAGTGCAAATGGAATCGGAGTACCGGTGAATTGGCCTGAATAGATCAAGAAGAACCCTTATGCCCCCTGCGGGGCAATAAATCAACCCATCTCACTCTCTGTGCCAGTGCGATTATGGTTAAGTCGATCATGAGTCCTAGGCCGGACGGCTCGGGCACTGGCCGTTCGACCACATCAATCTCGTAGGTGTCGAAATTGATTGTTCCGTCAATGATATTTCCCGACGAGTCCATTGCTCCCGTGCCGTAAGTAAATATCCCAATACTGACCGCCGGCGCTACCGAACTCACAGTGAACGCCGGGAAAGCGGCAGAGTAATCGCCTGGAGGGATGGTGTTTTCGAAAGAGCCGGTGAACACTGTGGGACTGGCGTTCGTGTAGAACACATCGGGTAATGGGCTGGTGGAGCCGGGCCAGTCGGTTAGAAAATCTAGATCATTGGTCAGCGCTGCTTCCGACGCGGTGGATTGGATAGATGCCTTCGCCGCCGGATCGGAGGCCGAGAAATTGGGATCGGTGGCAATGTTATCTGCTATATCAGCGGGGATTTCGCCACCCCAGTACACATACTGAGCCGTTGAAATCACACTGCCGCCCGAGCTTTCAAATGTGTCAGTGCCATAGACAAGAAATTCAGAAAAAGCCGTCGTCGTGACGCTCGCATCCGCGCTCCCTGCCACGGCGAAGATCAGCAGACTTGGAAGAATGAGTTTCCATTTCATGAGTTAGCTCCCTGCTCACGTCGTTTGCGCGGTGCATTTCCGCCTCGGTGCGATTATGGCCAATCCGATTGTGATTCCGAGGACAGACGGCTCCGGCACTGGCTGTTCGATTACATCAAGCTCGTAGGTGGTAAAAGAAACTGTTCCCTCATAGAGGTTTCCCAACGAGTCCATTGCTCCCGTGCTGTAACTGATTCTTCCAATGCTAACCGATGGCTCAGGTGCGGCCACAACGAATGCTGGGAACGCGCTGGAGAATGCCCCGGGAGGGTAGGAATTGAAGGAGCCGGTATAAACGGTAGGACTCTCGTTCGTGTAGAACACGTCCGGCAACGGGCTCGCCGAACCCGGCCAGTCGTTT
>DASXDR010000010.1:0-5583 GCA_036490535.1 Tepidisphaeraceae bacterium
TGATCGCCGCTACTTTGTGATATTTCGCGCGGCTTGTCCCCCCCGCCCAGAAGAACGCCGATCACCAGCAATGCCAGCGTTTCCACCAGATAAATACCAAACGATATCCCATGCAAACGCATGAATTTTGGCGAATTGCCTAAGCCGGCCGCATAGAGTGCGGTGATTCGTGGCGTCAAATATTGCGAGGTGATCAAGGATGTTATGCACCCCAGAATCACCAGCGCAAAAATCCATCTCCGCATCCGTTGTGGCGGCGTTTCCAGCAAAACAGCGCACAGCACGACTCCTGCGCATGACAGCATGAGATGATATTTTTCAAAAACCCCGAAAATCACCGGCCCTGCCGATGCCCCCAATTCATGGCTATGCGCAAAAAGCACACTGATGGCAAAGAATAAAAACATAATTCCCCCAAACCAAAGGCCCCAGACGAGAAGAAAGAGTGTGCTGAATATCCGTTGCATCATTGGTACAAAATCATATATCCCAGGGTCGCGGATGAAAAATAGCTGACCATTGTGATAGCATTTATTCCTGCTCGTATCGAGTTAATTTGCTCAAGATGCTTACGTCCAATTAAAATGTTAATTTGACAGTCTATTTCTGAAGTCTTACGCTTTAACGACCGAAAATAAACCAATGCCGGGGATCAAGCGACAACTGCACAATCTGGCCAAGCGGAACATCCGGCGAGTCTTTCGCATCGGGCAGGGATTTGGCGTCGATATCCTGCCGCGCCATTTCTATTCTTCAGTTCCCGATGTTCGTCATCTGGAAAATACCACTTACTGGCGTAAACCCACGAGCATGTATGGCGTCCCCGGGGCCGACGTGGACGAGCAATTGCGCTTTGCCTCTGATTGCTGTCCGCCGCAAATGCGCCAGTCCGTAAAGGAAATGGGCCTGCACGTTTATGCCTCCCAGGAAAATGGCGTCCCAGGTTATGGCGAAGTCGAAGCGGATTTTCTTTACTGCTTTATCTGCAGGCACAAACCTGCCAAGATCGTGCAGGTCGGAGCGGGCGTTTCTACGGCGATTATTCTCAAAGCGGCTGCGGATAGCGGATACAAAGTCGACCTGACCTGCGTTGATCCATTCCCTGAAACCTACCTCCGAAAGATCGGCAGCGAAGGCAAAATAAAGCTCCTCGCTGAGCCGGCTCAGGAAGTGACTCTATCTGTGCTGACCGAATTAGGTACCAATGGAATGCTTTTTGTCGATTCGACCCACACGGTCAAAGTCGGCAGTGAAGTGAACCGGATCGTTCTCGAAGCACTTCCTCGCCTTTCCAACGGAACCTTCGTTCACTTTCACGACATCTTTTTCCCGTACGATTATCAGCGCTCGATATTAACCGAGCCCTTTTTCAATTGCGAAAGCACGCTTCTGCACGCGTTTTTATCGTGCAATGCGCGTTATACGCTTCGCGCCTCTTTGAGCATGTTGCACTACGCCAGGCCTGACCAGTTGAAGGAACTCATCCTCAATTATCGCCCGCAGGCGAATCAGGAAGGCGTACGTCCGGACAATGTGGAAGGCCATTTCCCATCCGCTGCCTATTTGCAGGTTATCCAGTAATACGGATCCCAAAAATTTCCCGCGCATTTTTGCTTCGCCAATATTGCCCAAAATTCCACGTGGCGTGGTCGCTGAAGTGACCACGGCTAAATCGCGAATTCTGTAAAAGACTGCATTTCTCCCCAGACGACGCTAGCCATATAATCCCTTCATGCCTCTGACTTTTCATCACCATCAATTGTCCAATGGCCTCGACGTCATCGCCGAGATCAATCCTGATTCGCACAGTTTCGCGGCAGGCCTGTTTGTTAAAACAGGAAGCCGCGATGAATCGCCCAATATCGTCGGCGTTTCGCATTTCCTTGAGCACATGATGTTCAAAGGCTCGGCTAAATATGGCTGGGAAGATGTGAACCGCATCTTTGACGAGATCGGCGCCCGCTACAACGCGTTCACCAGCCAGGAAATGACCGCGTATTACGCCAACGTGCTTCCCGAATTTACCGAGCGCGCGATCGAGCATCTTTCGCACCTGCTCCGTCCAGCCATTCGTCAAAGTGATTTCGATACCGAGAAAAAAGTAATCCTCGAAGAAATCGCGATGTATCTCGATGATCCTGGCCATCGCCTTTACGAAAAACTGATGGAGCTCCATTTTGCGAACCATCCGTTGAGCCAATCGGTGCTCGGCTCAGCTGAATCAATCACCGCCCTGCAGCGCGATCAGATGTCGAATTATTTCCAGTTGCGCTACGGCCCCGGCAATATGGTCCTTGCCGTCACCGGCCAGATGGATTTCCAAAGTGTCGTGCAACTCGCCGAGAAATACATGGGCGATTGGCCGCACGTGAACGCACCGCGCCAGCACGCATCGCCGCAATTCAAGCCGCTTCGCAAGTCTCTCACCGATGCGAAACTGAATCGCGCCTACACCATGGGCATGACACCCGGCCCGAGCGCTCAGGACGATCGCCGCTTTGCCGCCCGCATTCTCGCGGACGTCATCGGCGATTCCGAAGGCTCGCGCTTCTATTGGGCCCTGGTCGACAACGCCATCGCCGAAGACGCCGACTTCGGCTTCTATCCCCATGACGCCATCGGCTCTTTCTACATCTCCCTCACCACCGACCCCGCCCGCACCGACGAAGCCCTTTCCATCGCCCGCCGCGAATTGGAAAAAGTGAAAACCGATCTCAACGAAGCCGAAGTCCAGCGTGCTAAAAATAAAATCGCTTCCGGCCTGGTTCTACAAGGCGAAATCCCCTTGGGCCGCATGCGCGCCCTCGGCAGCCAATGGACCTACAACCACGATTATCGTTCTTTGGAACAAGACATGGCCACCCTGCTAACCGTCACCCCCGATTCGCTCCGTCAGCTTTTGCGCGAGTTCACTTTCGAACCGATGACCATCGTCACGCTCGGCCCAAAGTAAGCATAAATCGGGTGTGTCTCACATCCGCCGCTGATGCGGCCGTCATCCAGGAAATGTGGAAGGATGATGGGCATTGTCCCAGCCGGCGTGTTCGCCATCATGTCGTTTCAAAATTTCCTCGTATTTCGCTCGTTGCTCATCATTGAGGATTAATTTCGTTTTGGCGATAGCCTCCTGCACTGCTTTGCCTCGTTCTTTCTGGAGGTCGCTGCTTGCGGTTTCGTATTGCTGCTCGATCTTCTCAAACTGAGCAAGTTGTGCGGGAGTAAGCAGCGTGCGAATCGCATCGTTACGCTGTTTCTGCAAAGCATGGCGTTGTTCCATCGCCTGCTCGCGGTTGCGCGGCATTGAGTCGGCCCAGATCTGCTGGATCTGCTGTTTCTGCGCATTGGTCAATTGCAATTGCTCGGCAAGCCAGGATCGATCATGCGGAGGAGGGGGACCAAAAACCGCTTTGCTCTGCACCATGCCCACGACTGCCCCGGCGGCGAACATCAGTAGAAACCCGAGCAAAATAGTAAGCGTGGTTTTAGTCATTGCAGCGAGTAAAGCCTATTTGCGAGCCAGATCAGTTTGAATCCATTCGGCTAATTGCACATCGCCTGGGTTCTGTTGGGTGGCGTCCACATTGGGTGACACTGCTGCTGCTTCCCAATCATTTACAGGTGTTGGCACATTCGCGTCGGCGTTGGCACGCATCAGCCAGAAACATCCCGCTACCAGCACCGCCGCTGCCACACCCGTCATGCGCCGAGCTACACGAAGGATCAGCAAATTTCCTTCACTACGAATTTGCCGTTTAATCTGCGATAGCGCACCGATTGGCATGTCCGGAATATCCACCCGCCCCAGTATTAATGACATCCGGCGATAATCGCGCAATTCGCCCTGGCAAATTGAACATTCAGCCAGATGCGTTTCCAGTGACATCGCATCCGACAGGGGAAGCTCTCCATCGTGGTAAGCGCTCAAACGAGTTGTCCAGGAACATGAATTCATCGCTACACCATTATTCTGCTAGCAATACTGTTCCCAACGCAAGCATTTTTCTTCCCTCGTTAATGGCTAAAATATAAGTCGTTATTTTATAAATACTTACCAAAATACAATTTCGTCGATTCTATGTGCAATCAAGCGGTCTCGGCATATTTCTCCTTACCATGAAATTGAATAGGTCCCTAATCTATCGGCACTTGTAAAGATACCCGCCAAGTTCGTCCGAATTAAGTTTTGAGTGGTCTAACTTATGACACAACACGCAGATAAGCGAAAAAAACGAAATATAAATTACTCAGCCAGCATCGAGACGCTCGAATCGCGCACGCTGCTCAGTGAATCAGCCACCGCTCAACTGAGTTTGGTTTCCACAAGCGGCACGGATACGTCGCCGATCTATAACTATGACATCACGGTGACCAACACTGGCACGACCAACCTTGGCACATATTGGTTAGGTTGGGCGCCGGGCGAAAATTTTCTGCCGGATAATCCAACGAATCTCGGCGGTCCTTCTGGCTGGGGCGCTACCGGGAGTACCAGTTCTACTCCGGTAATCACTCACACCGTTTCCAATGCCGGCGATGGCTACGGAATTCAATGGGCTGCCCTCGGTGCGAATTTGCTCTCGCCAGGGCATTCGCTGAGTGGCTTCACCTTCTCTTCGCCCCGATAGTCCTTCCACATTGGCCAGCACGTCTTCCATTTATGCAAATGAACCTATCATGACTTCATTTGTTTACGTGGGAGCTCCCTTTAGCGATGCAGGATTTGAATTTACGGTTTCGGGGATCGCTGCCTCTTCCGGTTTGCAACCCAGCCTTGCGGGCGCTACTTTGCCAGCTTCGATCCCTTTGAATTCCAAATTAAAACTGACCGTGCCCGTTTCCATTGCCAATTCCAGCACATCCGCCATCAAAGAAAAAACGACCACCAAACTTTTCCTCTCCGTAGACGGCACGCAAATTCCCTTGGCCACCACGGCCAAGACTCTAATAATAAATGGCAACAGCACTGCTGCGGTTGATATGAAAATCACCAAGCTTCCTGCTGCAGCGACTACGGGAAGTTATTATCTTATTGCTTCTACCACCGATGCCAGCAACACTACACTTTCCATGATGAGCTCTGCGCAAATTGAGTTGGCAGACCCCACAATCAATTTCACTACGCAATTTACTAGCCTGAATCTCACCGGCGCGCTCACGGCGGGTTCAGCAACCAAAGCGAAAGCGGTTTTATCGATTACGAATAACGGAAATATCCCTTCAAAGGGGGCTACCACGATCACGCTATACGCTTCTTCTGATCAAACGGTCGCATCGGGGACGCCGATAACAACCCACAAAATGAGCTTAACGATTAATCCCACCGCAACCAAAACCGTAACCATCCCACTGAAAAAAATCTCTGCCAGTCTGGTTACTGGCACCTATTTCGTGATCGCGCAAATTACCGATCCCGAAAACCACGAGACGATCGCGATTTCGAATACTAGAACCTGTTTCAAAACTGCCTCAAGGTAATCATTAAGCAAGCCACATGAAAGAAAGCTTGGTACATCCTGAGGTTACGTTCATAGCGGACAACCAGCCGTCGGAAGTTTCCGATCCAGGCAATGCTCCGTTCCATCT
>DASXDR010000191.1:0-22628 GCA_036490535.1 Tepidisphaeraceae bacterium
TTAACACCAACGCAATCAGAACAAAGAGCCAGAGATATTTTTTTCCGCTGCTCTGCCAGGAAATAGCATTGCCGCAGTGATGGCAGAATTCCGATTCGCAGTATACCGGCTTTCTACAGCGCGGGCATGGAAGTGTATCCGTGACATCTTCTTCGTCCCGCGAATCCATGTCGGATTCATCCGGCAGCTCGCGATCTTGCAGTTCTTCCTCATTCATCGAGCCATCGGGATTAGAATTTTAATGCCTTAGGCCCGACCGTCACGATCGTAAACGGCCCCGGCGGATGGGTTTTTAAATACGCGTTAACCTGGTCCAGCGTGATCGAATCAATCGCCGATTTGATTTCATCCAGCGTGCGGATGCGGCCACGGATGAAGAAATCGTGAGCGATCGCGCCGGCGCGAGCGCTGGTGGATTCATCCTGCATGATGGTTGAGGCCTTCAGGCCGATCTTGGCGCGATCCAGCTCGGCTTGCGCAACGCCTTCGCTGAGGCGATGTAGCTCTGCGATGAAGGTGTCGAGGGTGGCTTGGGCGCGGTCGTTTGAAGTACCGGCATAGCCGAGGATGGAGCCCATGGTTTTGAGCGAGGAATAGCCGGCGGAGACGTTATAGACCAGGCCGCGCTTTTCGCGGACTTCGGTGAAGAGGCGGCCGGACATACCGCCGGAGAGGATTTCCATGGCCATGCGGACGGTGTAATAATCCGGATCGGTTTCGATAACACTGGGGTAAGCGATGCCGATGTGGGTTTGTTCGCTCTTTTGGGTTTCGTGGTGGCGATTTCCCGGCGGCGGAGTGAGGCGAATTTCCGCTTGCGGTTTAGCAGCCCAGGAGCCAAACAGCTTTTCCACGCGGTCTTTTAGCGAGCCGAAATCAATATTGCCAGCGATGGAGAGGATTGCATCTTTGGGTTGATAGCGCTGCTTGAAATCGAGCTTCACATCATCGAGGGAAAGTTTCTCCAGCTCCGCGCTGACTCCCATGGAATTACGGCCAAAAGGATCAGGCCAATGCCATTTGCGCAGCTCGATAAGCAATTTCTGGCGCGGATCATCATCGATGCCCGCCAAGCCTTGCAGTGAAAGATCGCGTGCCGCTTCAAACCCGTCGGCAGGCAACTGCGGACATTGGACGATATCGGCGTAAGCATCCAAACTCTCAATTACTTTTTCCGCCAGGGCGGCGCAGGCAAAGCGAGTGTGATACGTGCCGACGGAACTGGAGCGCTGCAGACCCAGTGAATCAAGATAATCAGTCAAATCTCGACTATTGCGCTCGCCAGCACCGCGGAGAACCAGATCGGAAAGAATCGATGCTGCCCCGCCTTGATCGGAAGGGTCGCCCGCCCCTCCTGCCGGCACGAGCAGGGTCATGGCCGCTGACTGCATGGCGGGCATTTTCTCGGCTAAGAGCGTAAGACCATTGGGGAAAGTATGTTGGAAATATCGATCGGGCAAAAGCACTCCGTTTTTAGAATGTCACTCAGCGCGATTATAGGTTGCCTGCGGCGGATCGCCAGTACAGCCTCAGGGACTGCGAATAAGCAAATTCTTGTTGCTAAAATCGGGCAGGGTCTGTTAACCTTTTCGATTGGAGGGATTTTAGATTGGGAACATCGTTGAATCCATAAATGAACAGGTCGCATTAACAGTGCGAGAGACGTTGCTTGGGAGGAACATATGAAGTCTGGAAACTTTCGAGCAGGAATCGTCTCTGCATCGATCCTGTTATTGGTAATCGAAATGCCTCGGACCGCGCATGCGTTTACGATCAATCTCACGTACGACTCCAGTGTGACATCGCTGTCTAATGCCTCGCAGGTAGAAACCGCCACCAATTACGCCGCCCAGCAACTGGAAAATGTGCTCACGAACAACATCACTGTGAACATTGATGTTCAAGCCGATACCAGCGATTTTGGCGCGAGCGGCACAGGCTTGGGCGGAATTTATTCTTATTCGGATATTCGCAGTGATCTCACCGCTGCCGCAACGACTCCCGTAGATGCCAGTGCGGTGGCGATGATGAATGCTCTGCCAGATCCGACTCAAGGTGGTAATTTCTGGATTCCCTCGGCGGAAATGAAAGCGTTCGGCCTTACCGATCCGAATGGCACCGGCAACGATGGGGCATTCGTATTCGGAACAGACAATCCCTGGAATTTCAGCACGACCAATCGCTCCGTCAGCGGTGAATATGATTTTGTTGGCGTGGCTCTGCACGAACTCACCGAAGCCATTGGGCGCACGAGCGGCCTGGGCGAAAACCTCGACAACGCCCCTGGCTGGATACCATTTGATCTCTTTCGATTCGTCCAACCCGGCTGGGAAAGCACCAATAATCAGGATAATGGCGTTTATTTCTCGGTCGATCAGGGCAATACAAATTTAAAAAACTACAACCCTGCATCTAACGGCGGCGATCTCCAGGATTGGGCCGCCGGCACACCCGATGCAGCCGACCAGGCCTCGGTCCAAGGCACTGAGAACGATCTCTCCCCTGCAGACATTGCCACACTGGATGCGATTGGATTTACGCCGGTAACGGCACCGCGCACTCTGACCTGGGATGGGTCAAATAGTTTGGTCGACTCATCGCACTGGCTTAACAACAGCAACCAAAACGTGCCAGCGTATATCGGCGCCGCCTTGGTCGTGAATAGCGGCACGCTGGCCTACACACCGCCCGACGTGCGTTCCAATCTGGTTCTCTCCAGCACCAGCATTTACGGCACGAGCCTGACGATTACGGGCGGAAGTGTCTCCACGCTGGTGAATTCATACGTCAGCGGACTCGGGTCCGGCTCGGGAGCAGGTTTGTATCTGAACACGGGCAGCTCGCTGGCAATTTCCGGCGGCGCGCTCGATCTCGCGGGCGCTCTTGTCATCGGCGGCGACTCTGGAAGCAATGTCACCGCGACGATCACCGGCGGCTCTATTGTTGTAGGTCAAGGTACTGCTGCAGATGTCGATCCGACCCTTTACGTCGGCTTGGCGGGGACTGGAAAACTTACTCAGTCGGGCAATTCAACTATTACCACACAGAACCTTTATATCGCCAGCAATCCCGGAAGCAGCGGCAACTGCACATTGAACGGCGGGAGTATGGTTGTTTCTGGAACGACTGCTATGGGCGGAAACGCGACAGCTGCGGGTGGAACTGGATCACTTACCATATACGGCTCGAGTTCTCTGCAGACTGGCAAGTTAATTGTCTGGAGCGGAACGCTTCAAGTGAACGGCCTGCTTCAGGTTACTGGAAATACTTCAAATTCGGGCACGATCAACCTTCTCGGCAACCAGGCGGGCATGACCAGTATTAGCGGTACGGGATCCGTAACTGTGGGCGGGAATGCCCGCGCTTCAGTATTTTCTGAACTTTTTGCATCATCAATCAATCAAAGTTCTCTCACAATTAATAGTTCAGGATATGTCTCCTTAACGCGCGGCACGCCAACCACCGATGTGCTGCAATCACTCACCATTGTGAGCAACGGCACGCTGGATTTAGCTGATAATAATCTGGACATCAACTACGGCACATCGGCATCGCCGGTTTCTACTATTCGGGGCTATCTCACTACCGGATATTTTGATGGTGCATTTAATTGCTATGGCATCACCTCATCAACAGCCGCTGCTAACCCTAAGCATTCCACCGCGCTGGGATATACGGATACTGGTTCGCAGATCATTATCAAATATACCTGGTACGGCGACGCCGATCTCAATGGAGTCGTAAACGCCTCTGATTTAGCAGATATGAAATCCAACGGCACGACATGGGCCACCGGCGATTTCAATTATGATGGAAAAGTAAATCAGGATGATTACGCGCTGTTCATGGCAGGAGCAGCGGCAAGCAATGGAAAGAACATTTCGACAACTCTGCCCGAGCCGGGCGCGATGTTGTTGATCCTCTGGGGCGGGGTAGCGCTACCTCGCAAGCAGCGGTGATAATTTCTCGTATTCGCGCGGCACATTTCGAATTCGCTCGGCCATAATTGATTATGATGAGCGAGATAAATATCGATTCCGCCGAACTAGAACGGATCATACAAGATCATTTGCGATTGGTTTATTCTGCGGCGTTGCGCCAGACGCAGGATGCGCACAGGCGGTGTTGGTTCTCTATATGCGCAAGCAGGTTTCGATTTCATGGCCAGTTATACGAGCATATGGAATGTGTATAATTCGGCGGACCAGACGAGTGAGACGGGAGGCGGCGTATTTCTGCAGTTGCTGTAGTCACTAACCAATTCGGATTTCGAGATCGAAACCCGCGATAAGCCAACGTATGTAATCAGGGCCGCCCCTTGATTGCCAGCTGGGCTAACCTTGCTGGCAGCTTTGCGCGTTCAATCCGCTCAGCGAATGCTTCGCCCAACAGCCATGCTCCGGCACGCTCGCCATGCACCATATCCAATGTGTTGGCTACAATAAAATCGGCGCCGCTGGCGATTCGGCTTTGCTCGGCAATTCTCTTCAATTCATCTTCGCTGATGCCTACTTCAAGCTTAAACTTCACCAATAATCCTGTGTATCCCCATTTACTACGAAATAAATCAACCAATTTTTCCGTCGGTGTACCGAGAAATGCGAGTTCGTGATAGGTACTTTTGATCTTTCCTGCTTGCACGGGACGGACCGTCCAGTTCTCACTTCCATCCGGCTGCACCTGCCGAAATAAAACCGAATAAGCTCCCGATGGGTGATAATCCGCCACCGCAGCAGTCATAAAGATCGCATCATATTTTTCGCTTCGCATGCATAATTCCAATTGCTCCTTTAATTCTGCGTGCGTCGTAAATCCGTGCACGCGTAACTCACCGGGCTTATTCGTAATTTCCCTGCGATGCTCGGGGTTGCTGGTGAGCAAATCCACATCGACGAGTTTTGATAATTCCTGAGCGATGGCGTAGCCCGTGTTGCCGGTAAAAATATTCCCCCAATCGCGCACACGATCGATCATCTCGCGGGTATTGCCAGCTGTAACGAGGAAACGCATAGGGGGATTTTATGTCAGTGGCACTAAAGTGCCACCGCCGGTGTTAACTGGAGGAATTCTTGCGCAGACGTTTGGGAAGAGTCGGAGCGGTTTTTTCGATTAGCCGAGTTACCAGTGCCGTCCACCCCGTCTGGTGGCTCGCTCCGACTCCCCTGCCCGTGTCGCCATCAAAATATTCGTAGAAAAGCACCAAATCATTCCACGCTGGATCATCAAACTGTTTCAATCCACGAGTGAACGGTCGCCGGCCATCTTTTCCGGGCATAAATAGCATGGTCAGTCGCTGCGAAAGCTCTGCGGCCACCTCGCGCAGGTTCATCATCACGCCGCTGCCCGTGGGACATTCCACCTTCAACTCGTCGCCGTAGAAATGATGATAGCGCTCCAGCGCTTCGACGAGCAAATAATTCAGTGGCATCCACACCGGCCCTCGCCAATTGGAATTCCCGCCGAACATGCCGATTCGCGATTCGGCCGGCATATATTGTATCGTGTACTCTGCCGATTGCCACTTAAAAACGTACGGATGATCTTTGTAATAGCGCGACAGCGACCGAATTCCATGCGGCGACAAAAACTCATTTTCGTCCAGCACATATTTCAGCACGCGCACCAATCGTTCTTTTGATGGTATTGCCAGCAGATGCAACGACTGATTCGGATCGCTTGATGGTTCCATGTAACTGATATGCCGCGCCAGATCCGGTCGATGCTCGATAAACCATTTCGTCCGTTTCTCAAAACCTTTGAGAATCTTGATCTTCGATTGTTCCAGTACTCCGCACGCCATCAGAGGAATCAGGCCGACGGCAGACCGCACACGCAACGGCATGGTCTGTCCATCCACCTGCAACTGATCGTAATAAAATCCATCCTCCTCATCCCACAATCCGTTTCCGCCTAATGAATTCATCGCATCCACAATTGCCACGAAATGCTCGAAAAATTTGCTCGCGACATCTTCATACGTCGGATCGTGCGTCGCCAATTCGAGCGCCATTTGCAGCATCACATCGCAGTAAAATGCCATCCAAGCCGTGCCATCCGCCTGCTCCAGCGTACCGCCCATAGGCAGCGGTTTAGAGCGGTCAAACAGACCAATATTGTCCAGCCCCAGAAACCCGCCAGCAAAGATATGCTTGCCAGCGATGTCCTTGCGATTCACCCACCACGTGAAATTCATCAGGAGTTTTTGAAATGTCCGTGCCAGAAAATCCACATCCCGATTCCCGCGTGGCCCGGTCATTTTATAAATCCGCCAGCACGCCCACGCATGCACCGGCGGATTCACATCATCAAACGCAAATTCATAGGCCGGCAATTGACCGTTTGGGTGCATGTACCACTCGCGCAGGAGTAGCAGCATCTGCTCTTTGGCCACCGCTGGATCAAGACGGCAAAAAGGAATCGTATGAAACGCCAGATCCCACGCTGCAAACCACGGATATTCCCATTTATCCGGCATCGACAGCACGTCGCGACTGTAAACATGTCCCCAGTCTGAATTACGCCCGGTCAATCGCGATGACGGAGGCGTCGGCTGGCCCGGATCACCACGTAACCATTCCTCCACCACATAATTGTAAAACTGTCGCGACCAGAGCAGCCCGGCGTACGCCTGGCGTGAGGTGCGCCGCGCATTAGCATCGGCGCCAGCGGGAATAATCTGCTGATAAAATTCATCCGCCTCCGCGATTCGCTGCGAAAATATTTTTTCGAATTCCTCGCCAAACTGAAGATCGTTATTTGTATCAACCCTCATCCGCAAGCGTAAAACCGCTTTACCGCCGGGCGCGAGATCCACTACGCAATGCGCGGCCGCCTTCGTGCCTTCATTTCGATCACTGACGGCAGACGTATTTCCGTGCACCACATATTCATCAAATGCATCTTTCACCCAAGGACGCGGGTTGCTCGTGTTCCATAGCCGCTGGAAATTGGTTTCATTCTCCGTGAATAAAATCTTCGGTGCTTCCCCCCCTGCTGCATCGATTCCCCACTGTAAACTTCCCAGCGTCTCGTGCCAGGCATGCACCCTGCCAGGCGCGGATAAATGCATCCTTGGCTTTTGCTCTTCCGTTTCTTCCTGTTGAACTCCCCAGGACCAGCAATTGTGAAACCAGAATGTCGGCAGCATATGCAGTCGTGCGCTTTCGCTGCCGCGATTCGTCACCTCAATGCGGATCAGCAGATCGTTTTCATCTGCTTTAGCGTATTCAATTTGAACATCCCAATATTTTTCCCCCGCAAATATGCCGGTATCCACGAGCTCAAATTCTGGATCATCGCGCGTGCGGCGACGATTTTCCTCGACGAGCTGAGAATAAGGAAACGGCCCCTGCGGATATTTATACAGACCCCGACAATAGGAATATGTCGGCGTTGCATCCAGATAAAAATATTCCTCTTTTACATCCTCGCCGTGATTCCCCTCCAGCGCCGTCAGGCCGAACAATCGTTCTTTGAGGATCGGATCTTTTTCATTCCATAGCGCCACCGCAAAGCACAGGCGCCCTTCACGATCGCAAAAGCCCAGCAATCCATCCTCACCCCAGCGATATGCCCGGCTGCGCGCATGATCGTGCGGAAAATACGTCCAGCATGATCCGTCTGGCGAATAATCCTCGCGGACCGTTCCCCATTGCCGCTCAGATAAATAAGGCCCCCACCGCTTCCAGTTTTTCTGCCGCGCAGCATCTTCGTCAAGACGGGTTGATTCAGCAGATTTTTGAACCTTGGCCATAAGCGGGACAAAGCTTATCAGGAAACAATACTACTACTGCGCAATCGCAACACTTTCTTGCATTTCTCTTGTCCCTGATTCTTATCACCCGATGTGCAGCGCTCCCGGTGCAATCGAACCGCCTACCACGAGCGTACGATGCGACGCTGCGGAAATACTCACGCCCGGCTCAATCGAACCGCCCACGATCAGAGCGCCCAGCGGCCCAGTAATGTTCACCGTCACGCCGCTCAGAATCGACCCACCGACGTTGAGGGTATTGAGCGAACCCGCAGCAATTGTGAGGGGGTCGATCCCGTCGCCTAGGTTATTCGATACCGAGATGGTCTTTATTGAACCAGTTGGGGCCTGAACGGAGCCGAATAGGTCGCCGCCGCTGATGGTCAATGTGCCAATCGAGCCCGAGGTGCTTTCAATGCTATCGCCCACAGAGAGCGAGCCGTTGAGAACCAGGAATTTGTTGATGCCATCGACCGCGTTAACGGTGGCGTTGACATTGCCGTTATTGACCTTGGCGTTATTCAGTTTGCCGTTGATGGTAATCGCGCCGTTGATCGGACCGTTCACGATCAGACTATTGAAATTGCCATTGACGGTACCCGTCGTGATCGTGCCATCGATCGCGCCATTCACCTGTACTGTACCGACCTTGCCCGCCACAGTTAGATTTGCATTCAGATTGCCGCTTCCAACTATGAGCTTCTGAAGATTTCCGGTAAAGCTCAGGGAGTTGCCGGCAGTGCCCAGCGAGCCAGCGGTTTGAATCGTGCCAACATTTCCGGTGACGTTAAGCGAGCCATTCACCAGCGACCCACCGATGAACAGTTTGCCCAAGGCATTGCCCTTAGTGGTCCCATTGATTGTGAGCGATCCGGTCAGATTGCCGCCGATGGAGATCGAAGAGACATTATTGGTGACATTAATCGACCCGGTGAGATCATGCGCGATCTTGATGCTGCCAATGCCGCCATTCGTGCCGCTGGCGTTAATCGTGGAATTACCCGCCAGGCTGCCCTTAATCGTCAGGGTCTTAATTTTGCCGCTGGTTTGCAGGAACAAAGCCAGTACATCCGAGCCGGGCTCGAACTTCTGGATGCTTCCCGACACCACGCGCAGCCCATCGATCAAGCCGCGCGTCTGTAGCGTGCCAATGCTCCCCATTTCAATGCGATTCACAAAATCGGAGCTGCTGGGCGAATCAACATCCGTTGGATCATTGGTGCTATCCAGCTCGCGAGAGCGAATGGTCTGGGCAACCAATGAACCCAGCTTATACGAACCCTGGATGATCGAATCTTCCAGCACGCCGGTATCGGTGACACCCTGAATAACCGGCGTTGTCGAGCTGGTGCCGAGATAGGCATCGATATCATCTTCCATGGTCAGGCTTCGCCCGCTGAAGGGATCGAACGCCACATTGAAAGATGGATTAACAGTTTGTGTCTGACTTTCGCGTACCGACGGCGTCAGGCTCGTGGTCGCGAGATTCGAGCCATTGCCCGTGATATTGATGCTGCCAATCGATGAGCCGCCGCCGATGAATGAATTGCGGATGCCATATCCGCCTGCGGTGATACTGCCGACCTGGCCATTGAATTGCGTACTGATATTCGAATCGATGATGCCGAATCCGCTATCGTTGATTGTTCCGATGCTATTGGCAATCACCTGCGACCCAATGATTCCGCCCGTACCGGTCACGGCAATGTTGCCGACCTGATACAACGGACGGGATGTAGAAAATGACACGATCGGAACGATCACTGTTTGCGGTGCATTTTGTTGCGTGGAAACCCAGTTGCTGATAATCCCAACTTCCGCCCCGATCAGAGCGCCGTTATTGAGCGTGATCGATCCAATCGTTCCGCTGGAAATGATATTGCCGCGGACATCTGATCCCTGGCCCTGGTTGGTGACCGAGCCGATATAGTTCACTGCGTATAACCCGGCAAACGAAACACTGCCCGTACCACCAAAGAGAATGCCCTGACCGATATTCACATTATTCAAATTCGCAGCCACGATCGGACCATCAATTCCGGCAAAGACGCCGGTCTTATTCGAATTATTCCCACCTGAATCAGCATTAATCTGTTGGATGTATCCATCCGAGACAATATTTCCAACACCTTCACCAGCTGAAATGCTGTAAATATCAGAGCTGACATTGATGCCAAAGGTCTGATTCAGGAATGGATAAGCATTGGCCAGAGCAGTGCCGAGCGTAGCGACGGTAGCAAATCCGGTATCGATTTGCATAGTCATGCCCGGAATCGCCCGGGATACAGCCAAACCAATGCGGCCGCCGGTAGTAATTTCACCTGCTGAAGCAGCTTCAACACTGATGATGTCGCCACCGGTCGTGTTATCAATTTCGGTGATGTTATCCAACGCGCCAGTCACGATTGGATTTGTAATGGGGAAATCAAAGGTCCCCAGCGCGTTGTTGGGAACTTCAGCCACGATATTGGCAATGTCAGTCCGGGCTGACCCGCTGATGGTCACGTCCAAAGTATTTGTCGTGTTAACAGTTACGACATTGGTGCTCGTAGTCGTCGTGCCGGTGCCTGTACCCGTGCCAGTGGTGATACCGGTAGCGCCGCCGTAGGTTGTGGTTGAATAGGTGGTCGCCGGCATGGTCAGGGAGATGCGACCCGTTTGCTGATTAATTGTTTCGGTGGGGGCAGGGACAGCTCCATCGGTATGCACTTCAATCTTGGAGATTTCCGCAACACCATTGACGCCATTGGCGCTCGTGCTGACTGAGAGACCGCCCGTGGACTGAACATCCACAATGCAGACGCCGCCACTTTCAAGAGGATAAGTTTGAACGACGAGACGAGGACCAAACTCCGGAACTGAAGCGATGTTCGTGGGATCAGTAATGGAGGAGTCGTAGAAGGGATTGTTGAATTCCTGGCCGATGGGAGTAAGGGTGATGGTCGAACCGGAATCGTCGGTGAGCGTGACGGGCTGGTTGTAGTCGTATGCGACGCTTTGAGCGTAGTTGGTGCCTTGATTGTTCTGGCTGTATTCGGTGTCGGTTTCCAAAATGCCGCCGACGGTCATGAACCGCAAATCTCCACCGGGGCCGTGGAAAATCTGGGCACCGATGAGATTGCCCGCAATATCGATAGAATCGATAATTCCGTCGTTGCCGCTGTTGTCTGTATCAGCCGAGATAACGCTGAAAGTATTCTTTGATGTAAATGTGGTGGCAACCCAACTCGTAAACGAGCCTGGAGGCTGCATGTTCTGGCCGATGATCGATCCAATCCCGCCCTTGGCGGCGAGTCCGACGATAATATCCTCGCCAGTGGTAGAGGCGCCCTGCACCCACTCGTAGCTTCCGCCAATCGAAAGCGCCGGCGTACCGCCGGTGTTGTTCATATTATTGGGATTTAGTTCCAAAATACCTGTGCGAGCGCGAACGAGGCCCACGCTCCCATTAGGGATATCGAGATCTGGAGCACTGTAGTCAATGAAATCCCACGTGCTGTCATCGCCGATGCCTAAGCCGATTGCACCGCAGTCAAAAGAGCGGAGGTTGCCATCAGCAATGTAAATTCCTGCCGTGCCGACATTGGGAGTGGTAGGCAGTTGGTTATTAGGTAATGAGGCATTGAGGACTACTGCGGCTTCGAAGGTGACATGATAATTCGTAGCGGCGTCGATATCACCCACGTCGCCGTTATCCACTTCCAGTTTCTGCCAACCGGCATCCGTTTCCAGTGATGTGCCGCCGGTTTTAATTCCACCGACAGCTAGATTGCCTACATTGGTGATGGAGAGCTTATAGGTTTCAAAGGTTGATACGCTCTCGACAGAAGACCCCGAAAAATCAGCAAAATTCACATCGCCCTGTGATCCGATGCCAATGCGGTATTCGCCGGGCATGGTCGCGGTAAACTGGAATGGCTGCTGGAAATTAGTGGTATTGTTGGGATTATTATCGTAATCAGTCGCAACCAGGCGACCATCTGGATCAAAAATGCCGACATAGGCAAAGGATTGAGTCGAAGAGCTTGATGTAGCGAGCAATGCGTCCAGCGTACTGACTAAATCAACATTGATTGTCTGCCCGGCAAGAAGGCCAATACCGTAGTAATCATTGGGATCGCGGTCGATATCCGGGCTCGAGTCATATTGACCATCAACAACAATCGTGTTGTTCCCCAGCGAGGTATCAAATGCACCCAGGAATTGAGCGTTGGCAAAATTGTTATCCTGGAATGGGTTGATGTTGCCGCTAGTTATGTACTGAACTAGATAGCCGGTCGAAAAATCGCCTTCTCCCGTAGGCTCATTAATACCATCTTCATCGGTATAGGTAATCGCATTGAGGCCTTCGAGTTCCTGCTGATCTTCGATGGGTTCAGGAACGGTGGAATTGTTGGCCACGTGGACGCTGCTGGCGTCGCCATCCAGCGCGGTGATCGCGCCTAGTTTTCCGCCGATGTAGATATCCACGCCGCTGAGATAGTGAGGATCGCCGTCATCGGTGTCAGTACCATATTTACCGTCCCAGCCGATGGGACCAATGGTAGCGAGGTTCTGCAAATCGCCGCCGACGTAGAAATTCTGGCGCGGAACTTCCAGGCCATCATCTAAATCAATCGGCCCACCATCGGAGGTGCCGCTCGGGAGGCCGCTCAATCCGGTCGACGTGCTAATGGTGCTAGAACCTTCGGATGCCCCTGCGGCATCTCCGGTGAGCAACCAGCCTGCATAGAACAGATTCATATTTCCCGGCACGGATACTTTGCCAAACACTTCGCCGGCGAAGAGGAATTTGCCCAGGCTCAAACCGGGGGCCACGACTAACCCCGCGGACATGTTGTTCGCTGGATCATTGGGCAGATCGTCGATGCCGGCTGGTCGCACGCCAAATGCGCCGCCGTTGGGGGCATTCAATTTCACTACTGGGATATATGGGGATGTTCCTTCCAATCCACCCAGGACTAATGCCCCGGTTTCCGCACTACCGGCGGCGGTGGGAGGATTTTCGCCAATAATGCCAGAGTTGGGATCGATGTTTAGTGTTGGGGCAGTCCCACCGAAAGGCTCGATGGCTCCCGTGGTGGCATCGATCTGGGTAACGCTGATGACGGAATTGATATCCGAGCGGGCGACATAAATCTGGAAAAGATTCAGGCCCGTGGTGCCGGCCTGGATTGCGTCGGAAATACCACCGGTATTTGGATTGTAAAAGATGAATTCAGCGGTGGTGTTTCCACCAATGTTGACTTGGACGGTATTGCCCTGGCCGTCGATGTAGTCGTAGGTGTCGAAGACCGGATTGCCTAACTGATCGACGCCGCCACCGGTCCAGGTGGTGAGCATTCGCCGCATTTCCAGCGGTTCAATGACTGAGTTTACTGCCCCTGCTAATTTCTTTTTTGAAAACAGACCGCGACGAGCCATGCTGTCCTCCGACGACGCCATCGGCCGCTTCCGCTTCGGCTCGCTCATTTCAAAGCGTCGATCTATCACTGTGGTGTTTATCCTGGCCAAAAACGCTTGTAACATCCGCTGCCACCTAAGTCAACGCTCACGGAACGCTGAATTTTGAACGATGAACGCTGAAACGAAATCCAGAGTGCGAACATTCTCGAGATCAATACATGATTTCATGTTTTCGTACCCGGTTAGGAAATGGCGACAAATCATATTTTTCTGCGTTCAGCGTTCTTCGTTCAACGTTCGCTTTTGAGAGTTTCCATTCCCATCGACCAATTCATTAACGCTAAACTTACATTGACGTTGGCCTGCAAATTCATCTCTGTCTCGGCAATGAATTCGATGCATTGGCAAATGCGCTCGAGGCGATCGGCATCCTGGGTTGCGCGGCACATCTGCCGAAGGATAAGGGATGCGATGCGCAAATAGATTGCCAGTCCATCATGACTTGCCTGATCTTTGCTGGCCAGGGAATCGCGCTCGAGTTGTTTGGCGGCGTATGCGTCGGCGGCTTTTTTGAGCCAGTCGGCTAAATCATTGCCACTTCGGCCACTGGCTAGTTGTTCCAACTGTCCCCGAAGTATTTCGGCCTGCTCGATAATTCCATCTTCGCTCCAACGCAGGGCAAGCCCCAGGGATCCTTCGGCGAAAAACGCTGCTGCCTTGGCATGGGGGACATTCCTTTGCTCCAGTTCCGTGATAATTACTTTTTCTTCGATCGGCCCAAATGGCACGAGCTGGCATCGTGAGCGGATGGTTGGCAGAAGAGCTCCGGGCTGATCGGTGAGCAGAATAATCACTGTGCCCGTGGGCGGCTCTTCGAGAGTTTTCAGTAGCGTATTTTGAGCGGCGGCATTCATCATCTCGGCTTCTTCGACGACAAAAACCTTGCCGTGATTCAAGCTGGATCGCAAATTTGCTGGAGCGATCAGGTAATCGCGGATCACATCGGCGGAAAGCTCGCGGGCCTTGCTTTCTTCCTTTTGCAGGCGAACCAGCTGGCGATAGATGATGTGAAAATCGGGGTGGTTGCCTGCGGCCATGAGGCGGCAGCTTTCGCATTTGCCGCAGGCTTTATCGCCTTTGGAGTTTTCGCAGAGAACAGTCGCGGCCAACGCCTCGGCGGTAGTGCGCTTTCCGACGCCAGAGGGGCCAGCAAAGATCATCGCATGGGGAAGCCGCTGCGACAGTAGAGCGGAATGTAAAAACTCTGCTGCCCGGTCCTGCGAAAAAATTTTGGAAAAACCTGCCAGCATGTATCGATGATCCGATTTTTTCGCACTCCAAACCCACGGATAGCTATCCGCGGGCTTTTAGGAAAAATGTTTTTCCAATACGGTCCAGACTTCCTGGGCCACTTCTTCGGCACTGTGCTCGCCATTTACGACACGGTACGAATCAGGTTTCTCTTTTGCCTGCTGCAGATAATTTCGGCGTACCTGCTCGTGATAGGACTCTGGCCGTTGCTCGATGCGGTCCTTGGTCATCTCTCGGGCCAATTCGGTTTTCACGTCGTCCGGAAAGGGCAGCATGAATTTCGGCATTACGCGTTTGCTGGAACGCTCCAGCGGCATGTCGAGGACAATTGTCAGATCAGGCCAGCGGCCGCCGATGGCAATTTCCGCGACGCTGCCAATTTCCTCGCCGATCAGGCCATCGCCGCCGAGCTGATAGGCTAATGTTGAAGAAACAAAGCGGTCGCAAATGACCGCTGCTCCATCTTTTATCGCGGGGATAATCAGCTCGCGCATCATCTGGGCCCGGGCTGCCATGTAAAGCAGCATTTCACAGCGCATGGACATTTCCTGATGCTCGGGGTTGAGCAAAATATGACGAATCCGCTCGCCGATGCGAGTTGAGCCTGGATCGCGGAAAAGCTCGACTTTCATGCCGCCCTGCTCGAGCCGATGCTTCAATAGATGCGTTTGCGTGGTTTTCCCGCAACCTTCGGGGCCATCGAAAACAATAAATTTGCCAGCGAGATTCTTCACGGCGATGAGTATAACGGAGAGGCGTGAGAAAATGCAGAAGCTCGGAAGGGATGGATACATGTTAAGCCATGGCGTCCTTGCCCCGGACGGGGCCGGGGACGGGCAGGTGCTCCTAGCATCTATATATATTCCTGTGTTGACCGTTTCCCCGAGCGTTCTTAAAGTCAAAAACAATATGCCTTCGGCAATGGAACTATTCGAGCAGAAATTTTCCGGCGGTGGAAAGATTCACACCATTCGCGCCCCCGGCAGGGTGAATCTCATCGGTGAGCATACCGATTATAATGACGGTTTTGTTTTGCCCATGGCGATCGAGCCGGAGGTGCGCATTATCTGTCGCAAACGTGAGGATGGAATGGTGCGGATTTCGTCGACCGCATTCCCTGAAAAAATTGCGGAGTTTTCCGTACAGCAAAAAGTGACGCGCGGCGAATCGTGGACCAATTATTTTCGCGGGGTCGCTGCTGAGCTGTTGGCTGCTGGGATTCCGCTTTGCGGGATGGACGCGCTCGTGACCAACACCTTGCCCGTGGGTGGCGGATTATCTTCTTCGGCTGCGATCGAAGTCGGTACTGCTCTGGCATTTCTCACTCTCGCCGGCACTTCCATGGATCCCGCCCGGCTCGCACTGGTCTGCCAGAAAGCGGAGCACGAATACGCCCTGGTGCCCTGTGGCATCATGGATCAGATGATTGTCGCCAGTGCGCAGGCGGGGCATGCCACGCTCTACGATTGCCGCAGCGGCGAAAAGAAATTTGTTACCATGGACCCCGCGGATTTGCGCGTGGTAATTGTTAATTCTATGGTGAAGCACGAACTCTCCGGCGGTGAATATGCCCAGCGGCGGAAGCAGTGCGAGGAAGCAGTCAAATTTTTCGCCAAGGGCGGCATTAATGTGCGCGCGCTACGTGATGTTTCCATGGACCAGATCCAGCAAGCCGAGGGGAAATTGGATGCGACGGTCCTCCGCCGCGCCCGACATGTAGTCGGCGAAAACCTTCGCACACAGGAAGCTGGTGCCGCGCTGACCAACGGCCAATACGATCGCGCCGGAGAACTGATGCACCAATCGCATATTTCGCTGCGTGATGATTATGAGGTGAGCTGTGCCGAACTGGATTTTCTGGTGGATACCGCGATGAAAATCAAAGGCGTGTATGGCGCTCGCATGACGGGCGGCGGATTTGGCGGATGCATTGTCGCGATCTGCCAACCTCGCAGTGTGGATGCATTTGGAGAGCAACTCAGCGAGTCCTACCGGAAAAAATATTCGCTGAAACCTGCGATTTATCCAACCAACGCCACTGCCGCAGCGGGCGAAGTTCGCTAGCAGTGTTTAGGCAAATCATACTTCGGTGAACGAATCGAAAACGCGCCGCGTCGTGGTGTCCCAAAATTAAAGCGCAGCAAGCCGATCAGATTGAATGTGCTGCCGAAGCGCGTGCGATTGGCCTGGCGTCAGCGTAATCGCGTTGTGCCAGACGTTGGCGGTTTCGATGCAGAGCATTTTGAGCCATTCTTCATCGCTGAAGTCGGCCATGGCTTTGGCTTTTTCGGTCCAAGGGTTCCAGACCACCGTGGAATCCGAGCCTTCTTTGGAAATTAACACGCTACGATCCTCGCCTTGATCCACGATCGTGCACTGGGCTTTCGTGTCGGCGTAGACACTGTCGGTCTCGGCGGAAAATAAAAGCGGGTCGGGATTTTGCGTGTGCACGCCCACCGGTGGCACCTTGGAATTGAATTGGCTGCCGCCTAAACCCATTAACTGAACCTGGCGAATATCAGAAATGGCGAAATAAGTGTGCAGAGCTTCTTCGTAGCTGAATGGATTATCGCCGATATTGGTCGTGGTCAGTCGGAGATCGAGCGACTCGCCGACGGTGATCGTGTAATCGAGCTTGAAATGATTGGGCCAATATTTTGCGGAAAGCTCGTTGGGGCCAAGAGTCAGAATCAGCTCGATCTCGTCGCCGGGTAATGGGCGGACGCTATTTACCGACCATTGTGATAAGCGGGCGAATCCGTGCATCGGATAGGATGGATCGGCTTTCGATGGCCCAAACCATGGCCAGCAGATCGGCACACCGCCGCGGATCGGTTTATCGGACTGAAAGTAACTTTTTTCGCTCAGAAACAAGAGCGGGGCCTGCCCGCGCCGCCGGTAGTGCGTCACATGGGCCCCGTGCAGATAGATATGACACTCCGCCGGCGGAATCGTCACCACGATCCGCGGCATGCGATTCACGCCCAAATCAAATCCCACCACATTCTCAATCTCAAATTCTTCGCGAAGCGCTGCAACCAATTTGTCGGGCATGACTGAATCCTTCCATGAAATCTACCTGAAGAGTTACTTTACAATAATAGCCGGGACTCAACGAGTCCCGGAATTTCGTCACCATCCGGCGGTCGTTGACCGCCGACTATTATCAGATTCCTCAACACTCAAATTGATGGAAATCGCGCGGGATATCCGAATGAGAAATAGCAGTAGTCAGTTTCGGGCTTTTGTGCGATTATTCGCCGCAGCAAAGTGCAATCATGCTAATGCAAGTATCTTCCCCCTTTATCGGTCTTGACGAAATCGTCGAGGAAAACCACCCCTTGGCTCCTCACACCTGGTACCGCATCGGCGGCCCGGCGCGCTACTTCATTCGCCCGCAATCCACGGAACAATTGCAGCAGGCCGCCCGGCGCTGTGTCGAAAATTCGATTCCGATCTATGTGCTGGGGCTGGGAGCGAATCTGCTGGTTGGCGATGACGGCGTCAACGGCGCCGTCTTTTCCCTCGAATCCGATTTCTTCCGTACGATCACCATCGACGGCAATCTCGCCAGCGTCGGGGCTGGATATGACATGCAGAAGCTCGTGCTCCATACCTGCCGGGCTGGCTTGGCTGGTCTCGAATGCCTCGCCGGCATCCCTGGCACCCTCGGCGGCGGTATCCGCATGAATGCCGGCGGCAAGTTCGGCGATATCGGAGCCAGCGTGCAGACCGTTAGCGTCATGGATTCCAACGGAACGATTTTCGAGCGGACCAAAGATGATCTGGTCTTCGACTATCGCTCGACCAACATCTCTGCCACGTTCATTCTCGGCGCGACATTGGAATTGCAGCCGGACGATCCCGAGGAGATTTCCCATCGCACCAAGGAAATCTGGATGTACAAGCGAAACAGCCAACCGCTGAACGCCAAAAACTGCGGCTGCATTTTCAAAAACCCCCGCGGCCTCTCCGCCGGCGCCCTGATCGACCAGGCCGGCCTCAAAGGTACCCGCGTCGGCGGCGCTGAAGTCTCTGACAAACATGCCAATTTCATCATCGCCCACCCCGGCTGCCGCGCTGACGACGTGATGAATCTGGTTAAAATCATCCGCGAAAAAGTATGGGAAAAGAACCAGATCCATCTCGAATCGGAAGTGCGCATTTGGCCGTGACGTCCAATGCATTTGCTACGCAATTTGATAAGTTTCAGCAATGCGGACGACGATTTCACAGGGATCACTCCCCATTAAACTCAGTGTTTTCTTTGGTTTGGCGGGATTGATCCTCGCGGGTGTTGGCGCTTCGGCAATTTCTGAATGCCTACTCGCACAGCATTGGCCCGCGGTCGAGGGAACCGTGCTGCAAAGTCGCGTCTGGCGTGATAGTGCTCCTAATCACGGCGGCCTAGAAGATCATTGCGCAATGCAGTATCTCTACCTCGTTCATGGCAAGACCTATACTTCCCAGTCCATTGCTTGCGATGCAAATCTTGATACCGAGCTCGCCGTTGTGCGAAATCACCCGCAAGGCAGCAAGGTGCTCGTATTCTACAATCCCGGCCATCCGGCCAAATCCTATCTAGCTACCTCCATAGCCAAAGACACCATCATCGTTTTGCTTTTCGGGTGCGCGTTGCTGGCAA
The DNA here is from genome assembly GCA_036490535.1 of Tepidisphaeraceae bacterium. Taxonomy (GTDB): domain Bacteria; phylum Planctomycetota; class Phycisphaerae; order Tepidisphaerales; family Tepidisphaeraceae; genus DASXDR01. Next base: position 19,116 of record DASXDR010000191.1, read on the forward strand.
TGTCAGTGACCATGATTCTGCGATCAATATGATCGCTTTAGATGGTTGAAAATATGCGCGGGAGAAGGATCGCGCCGATCAAGCGCGGTGGCTAAATAATTCGATATAATTCCCATTCCATGCCCAAGCGCTTCAAAGATCTAACCGAACAGGAAATCCTCGCGCTCGCAATTACTTCTGAAGAAGAAGACGCCCGCATCTACGGCGACATCGCCAGCGGACTTCACGCTGAATATCCAGCGTCGGCGAAAATGTTCGAAGCCATGCAGGCCGAGGAGCAGGAACATCGGCGCCGATTGACGGAAATTTATCGGCAGCGATTTGGTGAACACATTCCACTGATTCGCCGGCAGGATGTAAAAGGATTTATCTGGCATCGCCCCGTCTGGCTGGTTCGCCCGCTTGGCATTGACAAGGTGCGCAATTTGGCCGGCACGATGGAACTGGAAACGCGCCGGTTCTATGAGCAAGCTGCTCATCGCACCACCGATGCTTCCACGCGACAATTACTTACCGATTTGGCAGAGGCGGAGACCAGGCACGTCGAATTGGCGGAGTCACTTGAAGAAGAACATCTTACGCCAACCGTGCGAAGCGAAGAAGAGCAAGCCCACCGCAGGCTTTTTGTCCTTCAGGTGGTGCAGCCCGGGCTCGCGGGATTAATGGATGGTTCCGTATCGACCCTCGCTCCGCTCTTCGCTGCTGCTTTCGCCACGCATAATTCCTCCGATGCATTTCGCGTTGGCCTTGCCGCCAGCATCGGCGCCGGAATCTCCATGGCCTTCGCTGAAGCGCTCAGTGACGATGGCTCAATGACCGGTCGAGGTAAACCTTTACTTCGTGGTATTGTCTGCGGGTTGATGACCACCGCTGGCGGAATCGGGCATACCCTGCCCTACCTGATCCAGAGTTTTCACACTGCTACTGCCGTGGCGATTGTCGTGGTCGCGATCGAGCTATTGGCCATCAGCGCAATCCGCAATCGATATATGGATACGCCATTTCTGGCAGCATCATTTCAGGTGATTGTGGGCGGCGTTCTTGTTTTCATCGCCGGAATTCTGATCGGCCGCTCCTAACCTATTCAGGTTAATCGTCCGCTTCCAGTCTAAATGACGCGCGGCGAAATTATTCAAACGGAAAAATTTTCCTAATCTAACATAAATCCGATTCCGGTAATGCTCCGTACATAACCGTAATATCGAACTCACGTTGGTCCTGCTCCGTATGATTACCTATAGAAAAGGCACATTTTCCTTGACTTGGAGGGCTGGAATGGTTCTTATTGGATTCAGGGCAGTTGGGAGAGAAAAGGCGTTTCCGCTTCCTCAATTCGGACGTTCTTCTCTGCAAAAGTCAACTCATGGTCGAGCCGATACGTAATTAGTTCGCGGCACGTCGCACTGCCGCTTCATTTGACAGGTCTTCCGGCTGGGAGAAAACGACTGCGGGCGTTTGTCCGCTGTTGCCACCGGGTTCCGCGACAGAAAGCAAAACTGCATGGCATCTGGCACGGTTCAAAACGGGCTGCAGCTATACCTGCGGCAAATCAACGAAGTCGCCCTGCTCACCGCAGACGATGAAAAGCAGCTCGCCCGGCGCATTATTCATCACAACGACCCCGCCGCACGCGAACGCATGGTGCGCGCCAATCTGCGTCTTGTGGTTAACATTGCTAAACACTACGTCAACCGCGGGCTCGCGCTCCCCGACTTGATCGAGGAAGGTAATATCGGTCTGCTCAAAGCCGTCGAAGGATTCGATCCGGAAAACGGCAGCCGATTCAGCACCTATGCTTCGTGGTGGATTAAACAGGCGATCAAGCGCGCATTAATTAACAGTGTGCAGCCGATTCATATTCCCGCCTACATGGTGGAGATGATCGCCAAACTCAAACAAGCAATGCGCGAACTCGAGGAACGCCTCGGCCGCCTGCCCACCACGGACGAGCTTGGCGCACATCTAAAAATGTCGCCCAAAAAACTGCGGATTATCCGTAAAGCCGTCAAGGCATTCCATTCCCCCACCCAGTCCGGCAGCGATGATGGCGAAGTCACCATTAATGAACTGGTCATGGATGTCCGCAACCCCATGCCGGACGAATCAGTCGTATCGACCGATGAACTGGGCCAGCTCTCTAAACTACTCGAAGACGTCGATGAGCGCTCTGCGAAGATTCTCCGCCTTCGCTACGGCCTCGATGGCGAAGAGCCGATGACGCTGAAAGAAATCGGCGAAAAGATCGGCCTGACCCGCGAGCGCGTCCGCCAGATTGAACACGAAACCCTCCGCCGCCTGCGCGATTGCATGGCGGGCGTATAAAAGCGGTTCGCATCCAAATGTTTTTTGCGATGATTGTTAGTTGTTAATGGATAGTTGTTAGTTGTTGAAACGCAAAACAACTAACCACTAACAACTATCCACTATCAACTAACATTTAGCCCCAGCACCTCCGGAGCATCCCGTTCCACGATCCCGCGCAACGCCTCTCTCGGCACGATCGGCAAATTTGTCCCCTGCACCATCTGATTAATGCTGTACATCCCTTCGATGCACTCTGCTGCATTGCGATACGGAAAATCACTGCCGAAAAGTAGTTTCTCAATCACATCATGCTGGTACGCATTCACCAGCGCGTTATATGCCTGCCAGGGCCGAACGAGTAATCCACTCACATCGGCATAAACATGCGGATGCTTTCCCAACAGCGCGATGGTTTCATCAATCCACGGTTGCCCCATCTGCGACAAGATAATTCGCAGATTCGGAAACATCCTGGCCACTTCATCAAACAAATAAGGCCGGGCAAATTCCATCTTTCCCCGCTGCGTAAACTGATTCCCCGCATGCACCAGCACGGGCATTTTTAATTCCTCTGCCACCGCATAAATTTCCATCGCCCGACTATCCGCTGGATGAAAATCCTGATTCGCCGGCGCAATCGTGAAACCGCGCAAGCGCAATTCCCCCTGCGCCTCGCGCAGCTCGTCGATGGCCCCCGCTTGCGTCGGATCAATCCCGGCAAATCCAATCAGCTTCTGAGGAAACCGATTCACATAATCGGCGACAAATCGATTTGGAATCTCTGCCCCCAGATACTTGCTCTTAAATCCGAGCACGATGGTTTTATCCACCGCCGACGCCTGCGCCATATGATGATCCGGATCCGCCGCCGGCGGCAACGGGATTCTTGCACGCGCATTTGCATTGCGCAAATTGCGTGGCTTAGCCCCGCGCGGCACATCCCCCCAATCCACCTGACCCAACTGTTCCGGGGATTGCCAGATATGCGTGTGACAATCGACGATCATTATGCGCAGTATAACTGCGAACGCTGAACTTTGAACGATGAATACTGAAATAAATCCCCCCACTAGAGCGGTGCGCAGAAAGTTATAGCTTGTATCCACAGTGCTCAAAGCAGTTTTGAATGTCGCTGAGTACGACGGCTGCGAATGCGGTGGCGAAGGCATCATGCAGCGCGTCAATCGTGCGGGCGGCGATCGAGCGAAG
>DASXDR010000184.1:0-8879 GCA_036490535.1 Tepidisphaeraceae bacterium
CTCGCAATTGGAAGGAACGCTCATCGGCATTCGTGTGGTCAAAGCAGCAACGGCAGAGCGATTTGAACGGCGGCGTTATGCCAGCATTTTGTGGCAATTGGTGCAGCAGAATTTGCGAATGGCAAAGATTGATGCAGCCAGCTCCCCGATCATTGAATCGCTCATGTTTCTGATGAGCGGGGCAATCCTGTTGTATGCAGCTTATCTGGTCTTCGACGTAAAGCCACCGAACAATCTGGAGGCCAACACGCTGATCATGGTAATGGTGTGTCTGGCTTTCATGTCCGACAGCTTGCGGAAGGTCACCAAGGTAAATAACTCGATGCAGAAAGCGAATGCAGCCGTGACTCGCATCTTCGAAGTGCTGGAGGTGCCGGTAGAAAGGCGGCGCAGCTTGCAGAGCGCCCTGACACCGGAATTGAAGGATGAACAAACACGAAGGCTGCCGCCTATCTCACGCGAAATTCGTTTCGATAATATTTCATTTACCTATCCCGGCGCGCCGCATCCAGCATTGGCTGGAGTGAGCCTTACAGTTGCCAAAGGAGCCAGCATTGCTGTAGTGGGCAGAAATGGATCAGGCAAAACCACGCTGCTGGCAATGCTGCCAAGGTTTTACGATCCCGGCAGCGGAAGAATTACGATTGATGGAATCGATGTTCGCCAGGCAACACTGCGCAGCTTGCGCGGCCAAATTGGCATCGTAACGCAGGATTCCGTGATTTTCCCCGGAACAATTGAGCAGAACATCGCCTACGGATCATCGCAGCCTGATAGGCAGAGAGTGATGGACGCAGCGAAGCGCGCCTTCGCGCACGATTTCATCACGGAACGAGGCGGGTACGAAACCCTGCTAGGCGAACACGGCACGCAATTATCCGGCGGCCAAAAACAGCGATTGTGCATTGCACGGGCCATTTATCGTGCTAGTCCGATTTTGATTCTGGATGAAGCAACGAGCCAGGTGGATGCCGAGAGCGAGCATCTGATTCAGCAAGCGATTGAACAGGTGATGCATGAGCGGACGACGTTTGTCATTGCGCATCGCTTCTCAACGATCCTATCAGCAGACACAATTGTGGTAATGGAACGCGGAGAGATCGTGGGACAAGGGAAACATGATGAGTTGCTGACAACGTGCCCGATCTATCGGCAGCTTTACGAGCGGCAATTATTTTTCAGCGGCGAATCGGCGGCGTGAAAAGCGGTTGGATCAAAGTACCGCGACTGCGATAGAGCATTAGTCGCTAAAAATGCTACTGATATCCCGTGCACCATGAATGACGCGGAGAATCTCGACACCGTCGGGCAAGGACTTATATAGCACCAGATAATTGCGAAATCGGGAGATGGGCCAGAACCTTAGGTCAGGAATCGACTGGAAGGGCGAATTTAGTTGGGGTCCGGCTCCGGGCATCGATACAAGGAAATCGAACGCCAATTGAGCCGCATCATAAAATCGCAAGGCGGCAGAAAGATTTTCGCGCGCAATGTAATGCGCGATGGATTGGACGTCGTCGAGGGCTTTGTCGTGAACGAGAAGGCGTGGCACGCCTTATTCCATTTTAGTATGTTGTTTGATCAGCTGTTCACGCAATTGATCCCAATCACCGGAGACCATTTCTCGCGTGGGACTTGCTAAACCTTCCAAAGCTAATTTCTCAAGCTGCTGGCGCGATTGACAGTGCAGATGGGATGGGGCCGTATAATCGATCATTTTTGCTTCACTTTGCACCAGCGATTCCACATATCCTTCAAGTGTGCAGCCAGCTTCAGCGGCACGCGCATCCAGCGTGGCTTTTAAATCGTCAGAAATTTGAATGCTTAATCTCGTCACGCAATCAAATTATACGTCGAATTTACGTGGTCAGCCAACCGATTTATTCATCCAAAATCCCAAATGGCAGCTCAGCAGGCATGGCAGCGGCGCGATCGTATTTCACGGTCGGCGTTAGTGTTTTGCCGGTTGCGGAGGATTCCAGAGAACCAGCCATGATGTCCAACACCGCCAAGGCTTGCTGGCCGCTGGCTCTTAGTTTTCGGCCGGAGCGGATGGCGTAGGCTTGGTCGGCCAGTCCTACCGCGCGGCCGTAGCCGAGGTGAAACATCGGTGGGATTTCTTTCCATTCTTCTTCGCCGTTTTTGCGAAGGTGCACGGGGCCGTCGAAATTGTTGGGGTCAGGGACGCGGAGAGTGCCGTTCTCGCCGTAGATGGTAATGGGCTGCTTGGGATCATCGGTACGGAATTTGGTTTCGAAGCTGGTAATGAGCGTGCCGAGCGTGCCGGATTCGAATTGGATGTTGGTAGTGATATGGGTGGGAGTTTCGACTTTTATTTTCAAGCCCTTGAGCGGCTCGCTGGTCACGGTGCGCTCGGGGATGCCGATGTTGGCCAGAGCGTTGTAGCGTTTAATGGGGCCGAGGAGATTGAACAGCGCGGTGAGATAGTAAGGGCCCATGTCGAACATCGGGCCGCCGCCAACTTCGTAATAGAAAGGAGGATTGGGGTGCCAGGCTTCAACGCCGGCGGATAGCATGAAGGCGGTAAAAGCGACAGGCTTACCGATGGCGCCATCGTCAATCAGCTTGCGGGCGGTCTGGATGCCCGAACCCATGAAGGTATCGGGGGCACAGCCGACGGTGAGCTTTTTCTGCTCGGCAAGTTTGATGGTCTTCTGGCCTTCTTCGCGCGTGATGGCGAGGGGTTTTTCGACGTACGTATGTTTCCCTTTTTCGAGGATGGCTTGGTTTACCGGGACGTGAGCCTTGGGAATGGTGAGGTTCAGAATCAATTCGATGCTGGAATCATTAAGCATTTCTTCGACGCTCAGGACTTTGGGGATGCTGTATTTTTCCGCGGCGGCTTTGGCTTTGGATTGATCCAGGTCGGCACAGGCGGCCATATCGAGGATCGGAAATTTCGGGGCCATGGAGAAATATTGGCCACAAATGTTGCCACAACCAATGACGCCAACGCGAACTTTGTTCATAGAAATAAAGGATAGGGATGAGTAGGCGAGACGGCAAGCTGTAGCGATGCAGAGAACGCGAAAGCGCGAAAAAATGCCGCGAAATAAATCCAAATTAACCACTAAGCCACGAAGACACGAAAAACAATCAGTAATTTCTTCGTGGCTTCGTGTCTTCGTGGTAAACCTTCTTCGCGTCTTTCTTCGCGCTTTCGCGCCTTCGCGTTCTCTTATTTATTGGGGAGTTATAAATCGGCGGCGTGCATTTTGGTGCCGCACTGGCAGATGAAAGGGCGCAGCTGATGGGGACGGATGGAAGATGGGGTTTTTATCGTAATTACGCAGCCGCAGCGAGGGCAGGCGTGAAGGTCGCCGGGCTGCGGAGCAGTTGGCGTTGGCTCATCGAGGGGAGAGCTTTCGCTGATCTCGGTGACATCGGATTTGCGATCCATCGCCAGATTAGCGAGGCGGTCGGCAGTTTCATTTTTGTGCCGAAGATTGTGCTCGATTTTAGCGTTATCGAATTGATGCAGCAGGAACTGGGCTTCGTCGTAGAGTTCCTTGAGATCGGGATTCTTGACGCGATATTCGCCGCGCATTTGTTTGATGATTAGTTCACTATCGCCGCGGATGAGGATGTTTTTAGCATTTAGAGATTTGGCTTGCTCCAGGGCGGTGATTAACGCGCGGTATTCAGCAACGTTGTTAGTAGCGCGGCCGATGAAACGGCCTAACGTAACCAGCGGCGTGCCATCAGCGGCGCGAACAACAACGCCGACGCCCGCCAGGCCGGGATTGCCGCGCGAGCCACCATCGAATTCAAGGGTGAGGGTTTCAGTCATGCTGACGACGATTGTAATCGGCAAATCGTCGAACGAGAAAATCTTCGCTGTGAAAATTTGAATTCTGAATTGCCGGAAGACAAATGATCATTCGCCGAATGCTAAAAAAAGTGCGGAGATAAAGGTTATCTCCGCACGGCAATTCTTAAAATGGTAAAAGAGTTTTATGCCGACTCTTTGCGCCGTTCCGGCTCAAACAGATGCCGGCGACCGAGGACGACCTCTTCGGTGATGACATATTTGCCGCCCTGCTGCTGGTCGGGGAGGCGATACATGAGGTCGAGCATGACTTCTTCGCAGACGGCGCGCAGAGCGCGGGCACCAGTGTCGCGCTTGAGGGCGCGGGCGGCGATTTGCTCTAAAGCGCCCTGGGTAAATTCTAATTCGTTGCCTTCGAGGCGGAAGAATTTCTGGTACTGTTTGACTAGCGCGTTCTTTGGCTCGGTGAGAATGTTCACCAGGGCCGGAATATCGAGCGGCTCGAGGGTGGCGGACACAGGGAGGCGGCCGACGAATTCGGGGATCATGCCGTATTCCACCAGGTCTTCAGGCTGGACTTGATGGAGCACTTCGGCGCGTTCGCGCTCTGAATCAGGGAGGGTATTTTCAGAGCCGAAGCCGATCTGGCGTTTGCCGAGGCGACGGCGAATGATGTCTTCCAATCCCACGAACGTGCCACCGCAGATAAAGAGAATCTGCGAGGTGTCCATCTGGATGTATTGCTGCTCAGGATGTTTTCGTCCGCCCTGCGGGGGGATATTGCTCACCGTGCCTTCGAGCATTTTCAGCAAGGCTTGCTGCACGCCTTCGCCGCTGACATCGCGGGTAATTGAGACGTTATTTTGAGTTTTGCCGATCTTGTCGATTTCGTCGATGTAGACGATGCCGCGCTGGGCGGATTCGAGATCGTAATCAGCCGCTTGCAAAAGGCGCAGGAGAATGTTTTCGACGTCTTCGCCAACATAGCCTGCTTCGGTAAGCGTGGTAGCGTCGCCAATCGCGAAGGGGACGTTAAGAATGCGCGCCAGTGTGCGGGCCAGCAGCGTCTTGCCGCTGCCGGTAGGGCCGATTAAAAGAACGTTGGATTTATCCAGCTCGATATCCGGCTCGGTGGAGCTGGCGGTGGGATCAGCATTTGCGGCGGCGTTTTGTTGTTGGACACTTAACCGCTTGTAATGATTATGTACCGCAACGCTCAGAGCTTTCTTGGCGAAATTCTGGCCGACGACGAATTGATCGAGGAATTCTTTGATCGTGCGCGGGCTGGGGATGGCGTTGAAAAGGGGTTGGCTGCTGCTGAGTTTGCGCTTTTCCTGGCGGATAATGTTATGGGCCAGATCAACGCAGTTGGCGCAGATATAGACATCAGAAGGGCCTTCAACCATTGGGCCGACATCGCGCGAGGATTTGCCGCAGAAGGAACAGGTGGTCACTCGGCGTCCACGGAAACCGCCGGGGGGAAGGTTATTTCCACCGCCGTTTCCGGGAGGGCCACCCGCAGGCGGTCCGCCGCTCGGGGGTAGATTTCCTCCGTTAGTTCCTCCAGGTCCGCCCATGCCGGTGCGATTCGAATTGGCCATCGGCTCACTTTCTAAAATGCGGCACTATGGAATACAGCGCCGACAAAACTCCCTTGCATTATCGAACAATGACCGGGCGGTACTTGATAATCCCTACCACCGCCGGCGCTATATTAGGCAAAGAGTCATCGGAAAGGAACTGTTTTCTTATCTACTTTTATTTCCGAGGTTTATCGGACGAATGCATATCACAGATCAGTGCGAACGAGGTTTGGCGCGACTAGACGCAGCAGATTCAGCCGGGCTCTTCTTTGATATGTCACCGCGGAGCTGGCCGGCGATGGCGGCGCGAGCCTTGGCGAATTCCTCAGCGGACATCTGCCCTGATGCGCGCAATTGCTGGAGTTCCTCCAGACTAAAACCCTCGCGCGGGAAATCATCGGATTGAAAGTAGTACCGGCGAAAAAGCGCGACCGCCACCGAGGCGAGCAGAATCACGCCAATCAAGATCAATGTCCAAGTGAAAAGTCGTGAATCCATGGCTAGGCTATTTTACGCAAGAAGCGAGCCAATAGTACCCGAATCGAGCACTGCCTGAGTAGCGGAAAAAAGCGAAGTGGGCGTGATCGTCATGGCAGAAGCATTGTTCCGGTTGGCGGGCAACGCATTGCTCACGATCGCGGCGGAGTTGAATGTCTGATCATTAGAAACCGCATCGCCCAGCGAAAGCAGCGTCCAGTCATCCGCATTTACTTTGCTGTCATAATTGAAATTTCCAGCTTGCCAGCTCGTGTTGTTTTCCGCCTGGCCCAGCATGATCAGGGAGAGATCGTCGCTATCGACGCTGCCATTGAGATTGGCGTCGCCATCCCAGGTTAAACGTACGGTGACCTGCGACCCGCTATCGAAATATCCCACACCCGAACCCGCGACGACGTCGCTCGAGGTAATGCCCGGGCCATTCCACGATCCACCGTTGTAAGCCGAGGCGATCAGAGCGCCGATCGTCGTAGCCGGCGAAGTACCTGCATAGGAAACAGCGATCGCGTTGTCGCCGATATCCAGACTAGCCGAGGGGTCCATGTAAAACTGCTGGACGTTAAATGTCTGCTCGCCCGTTAATGCAAGCGTGGAATTGGCGGGCATGAACAGGAGATCGAATGTGTAACTGGCAGAGAGATGCGCGCCAGCCCCACCGACGGTGAATTGATATATGCCGGCTGGCAGCGAACCAGAGAGTATGAATGTCGCCTCATTCGTGGTGTTGTTGTAGGAAAGCGAGGAAACGCTGGGCGCTGGTCCGCCAGCCAGCGCGATCAGGGTGAGATTATTTGCCACGAGCGACGCCGAGACATTCTGCGAAAACTGCACGCTGATCTGCTGCGCGGATGGTGTCAGGACAGCGGCGGATACTACAGAGGGAATTTGCGCTTCGTATGCACCCATGTCGACGGTCGGCGTAGTCACGCCCGATCCCGGATAGGCCACGATACGCGTGTTACCCACAATGTCAGTGGCTTCGAACGGATACACCGCAGCGTTGCTGCCTGTATCGATCGCGGAGGAAGTGGACGATAGCTCGAGATTTCCTACACCACCAGCCGAAGGAGCGAGCAGGAACAATGGGCTGGCACTGATATTTCCCGTGCCGCTGTAGCCGCCGGAGATATCGGAGTAGGTTACAGTGACGGTAGCGCCCGTAGTGTCGATTTCATCGCCAGTGCCGGTGTCAGCCCAGAGGATGCAATTGGTCAATATCGCGGTGAGATTCTGGATATAAAGCGCTTCTCCCGCCGAGCTGCTGGTGTTCTGCGTGAAAGTGCAATTGGTAAATGTCTGCCCTGCATCGAAGCCACTATCTGCCCCGCCCTTGGCAGCGCTGTTGCCGACAAAAACGCAGTTAATAAACACCCCGCTGCCTGGGTGAGTAGTCGATGTTCCCGCGATGTACACACCGCCGCCGCTGGCGTAAGCGCTGTTATCGAGGAACGTGCAATCGATCACGGTGGGGCCGTTGAGGTTGGCGTATAATCCGCCGCCATCCGGAATGGGCGCCGAGCTGTCGGCATTGCCAAATTCGATGGTGAATCCGTCCAGGGTTGTGCCGGGCGTGTCGCTCGAGGCCGACACGACATGGTAAACATTGTCCGACGCATTGCCGACCACACCGATGTCGCCAGAAAGAATCGTGGGATATTGGCTCGGGTTCTGCGCGTTGGGATTGCTAGCGCCGTAGCCGGCATATCCACCATAGACATCCACGCCATTGGTCAAAGTAAATGTCGAGCTGCGCGATGTGCCGGGGTAGTAACTGCCTTCTCCCACGAGAATGCGATCCCCGCCGGTGGCCACAGAGAGAGCCGATTGCAAGGTTGTAAATGCGCTGCTCCACGAGCTGCCATCAAAGGTCGGTCCCGGTGCCGCGGCGTCCACATAAAACGTCGGCACATTCACGAGGCTATTCACCAGCGCAGTGGGAATGGGCGAGCCAAGCCCCGTGGCCAGGTCATAACCCGTAGTGGCTGGATCGCCATTATTTCCACTGGTGATATCGTGAAAATCGCTGGATGGGCTGTTGTAGAGCAGCGGCAGGGCCTGCGATCTTCCATCCAAAGGCGTCTCGCCCTGAAGCGCTCTGCCTTGATCGATAATCGCAAACAGGGCAGCCATCATCGGAGCCGCCAGCGAAGTCCCGCCTACCTGATAATAATGGTTGCTGCTTTTTGTATAAAAGCTGTCGTAAACGTCTACGCCGGTATTCGGATCAGCCAGCCAGGAGATATCGGGGATCGTGCGTTTGCTGGTGCTGTCGCCGTTAACTTTACCGGTTTGATAGCTGGGCTGTGTTTCGTAAGAGCTTACGCCCCCGCCGCCGCCCTCATAGCCTTGAGAGGTATCCACCAGGTTCCATGCGGTTTCGCCGCCATAAGTTCCATCGGAATTGATGGTCAGACTTGTGCCCCCTACCGCCACGACGTTAGGCGAATAAGCCGGATAAACGCCTGGTACGCCCGAATCACCGGTCGAAGCGACAAAGACCACTCCTTCATGACCAGCGGGGGTTACGAAATCACTATCGATGCTCGTCTCACCAAAGCTTTCGGGAAACCCCCAGCTCATGGATACCACGCTCACGCCCGGAATATTGGCTGCCTGCACCGCTGCTGTATAAAGATTGGAATCCTGGGAACTCGCCTCGACCATAACGATGTTGGCCATCGGGGCAATCGCGTGCGCCCATTCCACATCCAGGGATTGTTCTATGTCCCAATCCCCGGGACTAGGCACCTGAGGTATGGTTTTGTTGGTTTCTCCCACAATCGTAAATGTCGGTCCGTTGGCAACATTGAAAGCCTGCAATCCGAAGTTGGTATCAAACGTCGTGACATCAGACATCAGATCGGGATCGCTATAAGCATCCACGATCGCGATCGTCTGGCCCGCCCCGGTTCCGGCAGCGGTGCCAAAATTTACTGAATTAAGCCCGTAAGCCGCGCGGATTTGAGCGGGACTGAAAGGGGCCGTCAGCCCCCCGCTAGCAGCAAAAA
>DASXDR010000080.1:0-50270 GCA_036490535.1 Tepidisphaeraceae bacterium
GATGCGTTGCATCCCGGCTATTGTAGGGTGCGTTTGTGTGCCGTTAGTTTAGTCATTGGAAGAAGATCGCATTTTGTGGAGACAGAAAAGGCCAACTGCGATAGCGCCTACGGTTACGCCCGCACGGATCATGCCATTGCGTTGGGCGCGGCGGCGGGCTTCGGCGATCTTTTCTTCGGGACGAGATGCGGGTTTTTGGCCGTGGAGGGCGAGTTGGAGGACCTGGGCCATGTGCATCGCAGTGCGGTCGGTTTGTTGTTCGATTTGTTCCTGGCAGCTGAAGCCGTCGGCTATGACCAGGGTTTGGTCATCAGCGTTGCGCACTTCGGGTAATAGCACGCGCTCGCCGCAGGCTATAGCAACCCCATAGTGATCATTTTCTTTTTCGTAACCAAAAGCCCCGGCCATCCCGCAGCAGCCCGCGTCGGGGTGATTATGCTTCAGGCCCATCTTGTCGAAGATTTCTTTTTCGGCGAAGAGTTTGCCGAACTCTTTGTCATTCAGGGCGTCCATCGACTTCTGATGGCAGTGGCCGTGCACAATGGCATTACGATCCAGCTTGGGCGGATTGTAGCCAGCCTGGTTGCGGAGGAAATCGCTCAGCGTGTAGGTAAGTTGCTGCAGCCGCTTGGCGTCTTCGTTTTGCGGGAGCATGTTGGTCAATTCGTCTTTGAAAGCTGCCCAGCAGCTGGGTTCAAGCACGACCATGGGAATACCGGCGCGATAATAAGGCCGCAGCTTTTCGAGCATGTCGATCCACCAGCGCTTGGCCATGTCGAGAAAGCCGTAGTCGTAAAGCGGGCGGCCGCAGCACACGTCAGCCATGGGGACTTCGACTCTGAACCCCGCGGATTCGAGCACTTCCACCGCTGCAATCGCGACGTCAGGATGGAAATGATTGTTGAACGTGTCGGCAAAAAGAACCACGGGCGAGCCATTGGGATTTTTCGGCTCGTGCGATTTAAACCAGTGCTTAAACGATTGCGGAGCGAACGCAGGGATTTTGCGCTTGGGATGCACGCCAGCGAGAAATTTAGCGACGGTGCTGAAGCCGGGGAGCTGCGTGAAAAGATTCGCGAAGGAGGGCGCGATCGCAGCGAGATTGGCCCAGATATGAATCCAGCCAAACGCATACGCATGGCGCGGCCGAACTTTTCCTTCGTAATAATGGCTCAGAAATTCGGATTTGTAAGTGGCCATGTCCACGTTCACGGGGCAATCGCCTTTGCACCCTTTGCACGACAAGCATAGATCGAGCGCGTCTTTGACCTCTTCGCTTTTCCACCCGTCTTCGATGATTTCGCCATTCATCATTTCAAAGAGCATGCGCGACCTGCCGCGCGTGGAATGCTTTTCTTCGCGCGTGACCATGTAGCTGGGGCACATCGTCCCGCCCCCCTCGCGCCGGCATTCGCCGACACCGACGCAGCGCAGCGATGCGCGGGCAAAACTGTGCTTGTCCGCGGGATAGGCGAAATGCGTCTCAGGCTGCGGCGGGTTGTAATCCGGACCGACACGCAGATTGTCCGTCATCTTGTAGGGATCAATTTTCTTTCCCGGATTCATTTTCCAATCCGGATCCCAGATGCGTTTAAACTCGCGCATCGCCTCCATGAGATCAGGCCCAAACATTTTGGGCAGCCATTCCCCGCGCGATTGCCCATCGCCATGCTCACCGGAGAAGCTCCCGCCCAATCGCACGACGAGATCAGTCGCTTCATCAATAAAATGCCGCCATTTTTCAATCCCCGGCGTGGTGTAAAGATCGAACGGAATGCGCGTATGAATGCACCCTTGCCCCAGATGCCCATACAGCGTGCACTGGTATTTATATTTATCCAGCAGTTTGCGCAGCTCCCGCAGATACTCCGCCACCTTGGGCACCGGAACCGCCGAGTCCTCCCACCCTTCCCATGTATCCGGCATGCCAGGCACCCACGCCGTCGAACCCAGGCTTCCCTCGCGCACCTTCCAGATCATCTCCTCCTGCTGCGGATCGTCGATAATTTTGGAGGAGACGGGAGGTTTGGGGCCATGCATGATTTTGTCGACGCATTTTTTTGCCTGGGCGTCGGAATCTTTTTTACTGTCGCCGCCGAATTCGACGAGGAGATAGCCTTTGCCTTCGGGCAGCAATGCAAGGTTAGCATTTTCATCCCCCTTGTCCTTAACATATTTGAAGAGGAAATGATCCATTCCCTCCAGCCCAATGGGCTTGAACTCGAGGATTTCCTCGAGGTGCTCAGCGGCTTCGAAGATGCTGGGGTAGCCAAAGACCAGCAGCGTGCGGGCCTTGGGCTCGGGGACGAGATGGACGGACATTTCGAGGAAGGTGGCGATGGTGCTTTCCGAGCCGACGAGGGCGCGGGCAGTGTTGAAATTATTTTCCGGCAGGAGCTCGTCAAGATTGTAGCCAGATACGCGGCGGCCTAGCTTCGGGAAGCCGGTGCGGATGCGGTCGGCATATTGGTCGCGCAGAGCGAGGAGCTTGGCGTAGATTTCGGTCTGGGGAGTTTTTTCGCGGAGGATTTTGTCGAGTAGATCCTGCGGCGTTTCGCCGAGGCGCATCTGGTCCCCGCGATAGGTAACAACGGTGAGTTCGTGGGTGTTGTCACTGGTGCGCAGGCCCAGGCCGTTATTTTTCGCCATGAGCGAATGTACGCCACAAGAATTGTTGCCGAGCATTCCGCCGAGAGTGCAATGGCTATGCGTCTCAGGATCGGGGGCGAAATTCAGGCCTTGTTTCTTGGCAGCTTTGCGGAGGTCATCAAGGACGCAGCCGGGTTCGATGCGCGCTAGTTTTTTTGCGGGGTCGATATCGAGCACGCGGTGCATGTATTTGGAGAAATCCATGACGACGGCGACGTTGCAGCATTGGCCGGCGAGGCTGGTGCCGCCGCCGCGCGAAAGGATGGGCGCGCCATATTGCCGGGCGAGTTCGATGGTGGTCAGCACATCGCCGATATGGCGGGGAATCACCGCGCCGATCGGTACCTGGCGGTAATTCGAGCCATCGGTGGAATAGAGGGCGCGCGTGCCTTTGTCGAAGCGGACTTCGCCATCGATTCTTGATTTGAGGGCGGCAGCGAGGGAAAGAGCGTCATCCGAGCCAATCGATGTACGATTATCGTCAACGTTTTCGCGCGCAAAGCGCGTTGATTCATCCCTTTTCCGTAGCACTTTCAGAGGAACTGACATGCAAATCCTTTCGACTTAGATCAGTAGAAAATGCGGCCTGGGAGCAATTTACACAACGGCAAAAATTATATTGAAGACCATACTTTTTTGTCCGCTGCCAAATTTGCTGGTTGGACATACATTAGAAAAACGCAGGAAGCGAAGATAAGCGGACGGAGCCGTTGCTGTCCCTCGCGAATAAAAAAAGGTGGATTATGCACCAGGCCTATTTCCGAGACCATTTCGCGTTTTGCAGCGGATTCGAAAACAGCTATCCGATTATTACTGATCGCCATGGGAAAGATTTGCGGCGCGATGGGATGGAGCTTTCGGGCCATTACCAGCATTGGCGGCAAGACTTGCATCTCGTCGCTGATATGGGTCTGCATTATCTGCGCTATGGGCCGCCTTATTACCGTTGCCATCTTGGCGTGAGAAAATACGACTGGTCTTTCCCTGATAAAACATTTGCGTTGCTGCATAAGCTCGGCATCGAGCCGATCACCGATCTATGCCATTTCGGATTGCCCGATTGGATGGGCGGAAGTTTCCAGAATCCCGATTGGCCGGTCTTCTTTGCCGAATACGCCCGGGCATTCGCCGAGCGATATTCATGGGTAAGGCTCTATACCCCGGTGAATGAAATCCTCATCGCTGCTCAATTCTCCGCACTTAATGGTTGGTGGAATGAGCGCAAACACGATGACAAATCGTACATCACCGCGCTGAAGCATTTATGCAAAGCGAATATCCTGGCGCAAAAAGCGATCCTGAAAGTCCGCCCCGATGCACTATTCATCCAAAGCGAATCCAGCACGTATTACCACTCCGCCACGCCGGAAGCGCAAGACCCAGCGGCCTTAGAAAATGAAAAACGCTTCATGGCTCTCGACCTTTGTTATGGTCATGCGGTGCAATCGCATGTGTACGAGTATCTCTGCGATAACGGCATGAGCCCAGAGGAATACAGCTGGTTCATGCAGGAAACGCCTGCCCTTTGGCCCAACTGCATCATGGGCAGCGATTACTACATCACCAATGAAAAAAAAGTGATGGATGGCGCGGGGCGTATTGAATCCTGTGGCGAAGTGCTGGGTTATTACGAAATCACCAAGCAATATTTCGACCGCTATCACCTGCCGATTTTCCACACCGAAACCAATCGCAAGGATGAGAGTGACGCCGGCCGATGGTTATGGAAGGAATGGTTTAATATTTTGCGCCTGCGCGCCGATGGCCTGCCGATCCTCGGTTTCACATGGTTCAGCTTTTTCGATCAGACCGATTGGGATGTTGCGCTGCGCGAGGAAAACCATCGGATTAATCCGCTCGGACTTTACGATCTGCATCGCAAGATTCGCCCGGTAGGGGAGATCTATCGGCAAATCATCAAAGACTGGACTCTTGCCCTCGTATCACAACCGCAATACCGCCAACTCTGGCGCACTGAAAAAACCGTGGAGCAAACCCAACGAACCGCGCGCGTCCGGCCTGGCACCAAGCACCACCCACACCAGGAAAAATCGCCCACCCCGCATCGCCGAAAGATGACGCGCAATGAAGGTAAAGATGGTTGAACATTGAAAGCCATTTATGAATGAGCAATCGCTTGGTCAATTGTTGAAAGATGTATCGCAAAGCCGCTGCACGGTCGAAGAAGCCGTCAATACGCTGCGAACATTGCCCTTCGAAGCGGTCGAGGATTTCGCCAAGATCGATCACCACCGCACTCTGCGCCGCAATCGCCCGGAGGTAATTTACTGCGCCGGCAAAACGCCCGAACAAGTGGCGATGATTTTTGAGCGAATGGCCAATTCCAGCCCGCGCGTGCTCGGCACCCGGGCTAATCGCGAACATTACGAAGCGACGATCAAGCGCGTGCCATCGGCGTTGTTTGATGAAATGTCGCGCTGTCTCTGGTTAGAAAACATCCCAGCGGAAGCCAGGACCCTTAAGCCACTTCTAGTTGCCGCGGGGACGAGTGATATTCCAATTGCTGAAGAAGCCGCCCGTACACTCATGCTCAGCGGCTATAGCATCGAGCGGATTTACGATGTGGGCGTGGCTGGACTACAGCGATTACTTTCGCACGTGCCGCGCCTGCGGGCCGCCCCAGTCATCATTGTCTTTGCGGGAATGGAAGGAGCGCTGCCCAGCGTATTGGCTGGTTTGGTCGCCTCGCCGGTAATTGCAGTGCCTACCTCCGTGGGATACGGCGCGAGTTTTGGCGGGCTCGCCGCCCTGCTCGGAATGCTTAACAGCTGCTCCCCAGGCATCGGCGTGGTCAATATCGACAACGGGTTTGGCGCCGCCCAACTAGCGCTAGCCATACTCGATCCACTCGAAAATAAGCGGGAGGAATGATGAACGGACCGCTGACCAAATTACGAGACATAATCAGAAGCTACAGCTCGGTAATTGTTGCCTTCTCCGGTGGCGTCGATAGCGCGTTGGTTCTTTTCGTCGCCAAAGAGCAGCTCGGCGACCGCGCTCTGGGCGTAATCGGAAATTCCCCCGCGTATCCCGAATCCGAGCTTGCCGATGCCATCGCTCTGGCGGATTCGTGCCGCCTATCTGTCCGCGTGATCAACACCACGGAGCATCGCGATCCGCGCTATCTCGCGAACAACGCTGACCGCTGTTTTCATTGCCGCTCGCATCTGTTTTCCGCATTAAGCCAACTCGCCCTCGATGAAAAATTCGACTGTATCGCCGACGGGGTGCATGCTGACGACCTGCACGATCATGTCTGTGGCATGCAGGCCGCTCGGCAATACGATGTGCGATCCCCTTTATTTGAAGCTGGCCTGGGTAAGACCGCCGTCCGCGCCCTTGCTCACGATCTTCGCTTGCCCGTATGGGACAAACCCGCCATGGCCTGCCTCGCCTCGCGCGTTCCCCATGGCACGCCGATCGAAATTTCCCTGCTCTCTCGAATTAACCAGGCCGAAGCCGCTCTGCGCTCCCTCGGCTTCTCCGATTTCCGCGTCCGCCATCACGGCCTGCTCGCCCGCATCGAACTTTGCCCCGAAGATTTCCCCCGCGCGCTCGAACATCACGAAAAAATCCACCAGCTTTTAAGCGCCGTGGGTTACCGCCACATCACGCTTGATCTGCATCCGCGCCGTCGTTTGACCGCAACGACCCACCCATCGTCTCATATCGCTTCCGCGTTCAGCTTTTAACATTCAGCATTCAACATGAACCTATGCCCAAGCCGGACCCCAAGCGACAACCTGAATCCGCGTGGCTCGGTGCATTATTTATCTGGATCGCGGGTTACGTCGATGCGATCGGCTATATCACACTTTTCCATGTCTACGCTGCTAACATGAGCGGCAACAGCGTTTCGCTCGCTATCAATTCAGCGCAAACGGACTGGCGGCTCGCCTTTGCTCACGCTTGCCCTATCCTCGCGTTTTTTCCCGGTCTGATTGCCGGCGCCTCGATCGTCAAGGCCTGCAAGATGGCACGATTTCGCACGGCGCTGCTTCCCTCGATGATCTTCGAAGCCGGCATCCTGATACTCTTTGTGCGCGGGGCGCACCATTATGGGTTCGATGATCTCTCCAAACCCGCGGTTTATAATTCGATTTATGTCATGGCCATTGGCCTGCTCGCGTTTGCGATGGGAGTGCAAAACGGCGCTTTGCGCGAAATCAGTGGCCTGAAAAGTATCCATACCTATGTTACTGGCACGCTCCTGTCCGCCGCTGATGAGTGCACAACATTCTTCTTCTGGTTAATCCGCCGGCTCACTCATCGCCCCAAATCGCGTTGGCGAAGATTATCCCGCTATATCCATCGCCAGCCTGAGCTGCGCGTGGGCTGCTATTCATTGTTGCTCTGGTGTCTTTATGTCTGCGGCGGTATCGCCGGAGCGCTGTTGCTTTTGCATCTCGGCATCGCTTCGATGTTCGTCGCCGTAATTGCACTGCTGATCACCGGACTTTTCGATCTCTTCCTGCCGTTGGCACACTATCCCGAGCGCTCCAGGGCCTCGTCGCGCCGGCGCAGCGAGTCATAAATCGGGGGGTTCCCCATTAATTCGGGGACGATAAATGCGGTCAGTGACGCCGCCATCATGGGCAAAATCAGCGCCCACGCTCCGGTCATCTCCAAGAGCAAAACTACTCCCGTAAGCGGCGAGCGCACCACCGCTGTAAACAACGCCGCCATGGCCACAATTGCATAAGGGCTTGGCGCTATCGCCCCATGTCCGATATGCGATGCCCCAATCGCAAAGACGTTTCCCAGGAGTGCCCCCAGCGCCAGCAATGGAGCGAAAATTCCGCCCGGCGCACCGCACCCGTAGGACGCCATCGTCAGCAGCAATCGGGTTAGGATCAATCCCAGCGCGATCTGCCATAGAAACTGCTGATCAATCGCCAGGCGCGCCAACTCTTCGCCGCCTCCAACCGCACGCGGTGCAAACCAAGCCGTCAATCCGACCGCCAAGCCGGCCAGCGCCCCCTTGCTCCCCCGCGGCCAGGTGCGCGCCCGGTCAAACCACTTCAATGTTTGAAGCAATCCGACATTGAACGTCACGCCCAAAAACCCCGCTGCAATTCCCAGCAACAGATATTCCGGCAACATCGCTGCCGAAACGAATCCGATCGGAATTACCCGAAATTCGGTGACGTTTCCAAAGAACGCACGAAACACCAGCGTGCTACTGATACAGGCGATCAGCGTGGCACTGAAAACGCGCGTGGAAAATCGATGCAGCAATTCCTCCATGACAAACAGTGCCGCGGCCAGGGGTGCATTGAATGCCACGGACAATCCCGCGCCCGCGCCCGCGGCAATGAGCGTCCAGGGCTCGGGAACCATTTTCCGCAGCGTATCGCCCACGACCTTTCCAATCGTTCCGCCCATTTGCACGGTCGGCCCCTCGCGGCCGAGGGCCATCCCGCTGCCGATCGCCAGCACGCCGCCGATAAATTTGATCGGCAGAATCAATCCCGCCGCCGGGCGCAAATGCGCGCGCAACACCGATTCCACGCGTGGAATTCCGCTGCCGGCAGTGTGCGGGGCGAATCGCTGCGTCAGCCAGAGCGCCAAGGCGCCGGCCGCGCTGCAAACCACCATTGGAATAATCCATCCCCAAATCGGCGAGACATGCCCATGCAGATAATGCAGGATTTCCAATCTCCCCTTGTACGCCCAGAGCAAAATCCAGCGGAACGCGGTTCCCACCAGCCCTGCCGCCGCCCCCACACCAGCGGCCGCTACCATCAGCCCCAGCCACTGTACCGGTTGTTCAGGAAGCCGATCTTCCCGCTCCACCGGGCTTTGCAGCGCATTAACCGCAGAGACGCTTCCGGCCGCCGTGGATTTGCTGTCGGGTTGAATAATATGCTCGCCCATATATTTAAGGTTCCGAGATTGGCATAGAGCGCGATATAAGCCAATGGGAAATCTTGAATCGGAGCCCATTATGAAAATCGATTTTCCCTATCCCGGTTATCAGGACATCGCGCCATTCGAAATTACCCAGAAAAATTTCATGGGTATATTTTCGCCGCGCGCGTTTGATCATATCGATGAAGAATCGGTGTTGAAAAAAGGGATGGCGAGTCCCTACGGCGCTCCCCGCCTGCGCGATACGGTGAAGACTAGCGATAAGGTATTGATCATTATCGACGACGGCACGCGCACCACGCCGACGGATCGCATATTGCCGCATGTTTTCGCCGAGCTGCATGCCGCGGGAGTAAAGGATTCGCATATCGAATTCATTCAGGGCGTCGGCACGCACCGCCCCATGAAGCCGGAAGAACTCCAGAAAAAGTTCGGCCCATTCAATGGCAAATACAAAGTTCACGAGCATCATTATCTCGATTACAAATCCCTCCACGAATTCGGCGCCACGCGAGATGGTACCCGAGTCACCGCTAACAAACTCATTCTGGATTTCGATTTCGTCATGGGCATCGGCTCCATTCTTCCGCACCGCGTCAAAGGCATGTCCGGCGGAGCGAAGATCATGTTTCCCGGAATCTGCGGCAAAGAAATGATGGAACGCAACCAGTGGGAAGCGTCCATGCACATGTCCGAAACCGTCATGGGCGTGCCCGAAAACCCCATGCGCCTGCGCATGGAAGAAGCCGCACGCCTTGCCGGGCTCAAATACATCGTCAACATCGTCTACGACACCAATCTCAAAATTGTCGGCTGTTTCACCGGCGATATCGTTGAAGCTCATCGCGCCGGCAGCCTCAAAGCTCGCGAAGTTTACGCCGCCCACATGCCCACGCGCGCCGACATTCTCATCATCGATTCTCACCCTGCCGACCGCGATTTCTGGCAATCCGCCAAAGGGCCTTACGCCGGCACCATGGCCGTCAAAGACAACGGCTCCATGATCTGTATCGCCCCCAATCCCGAAGGCGTCGCCACCAATCACAAAAATGTTCTCGAGATAGGATACCGCCATCACGCTGAATTGGTCGAAATGGTCCAGCAAGGCAAAGTGGATGATCTGGTTGGCGCCGCCATCCTCGCCGACGTCTGTCAGATCGTCGACAAAACGGACTGCATCATGGTGTCCCCAGGAATCAACGAAAAGGATTCCCAAAAAATCGGCTTCCGCTGGGCTGCCACGGTCCAGGATGCACTGAAATTAGCCTTGGAAAAACAAGGCCCCGACGCCTCCATCGCCGTCCTCCGCTACGGCGGCCATGTATTACCCATCATCGACGACGAATCCGCCGAGCGCAACGCCGCCCAAATCACCCCCGATCGCAAACCGAAGGAAAAACCCAGTTCCAAAAAATGAAATCCAATCGGTATTGACCAAGTGCTTCTAAAAATGCGTTTTGATCGCTGAAGGTGCGTAGCATGGGCGTCTCGCCCATGTCGGATAAAATTAAATATGGGCGAGGCGCTGCCGTGTCCAAAAGATTATGCCCTGCCATTCTTGTAGGGGCGGCTTCAGCCGCCGTTTTTTTATTTGGCGGCTGAAGCCGCCTCTACACCGATCATTTGGACATGGCAGCGAGACGCCCATGCTACTAATTTTAGAAGTCTAAATCCGTGGCGTGTCCACCCTAAAATCCTTTCGTTTAGCCCCGGCCCTCGGGCCAGGTTTTTCTTCACCGATTTACCAAGACCACTTAACCCAAAGATGGCGCATTAATCGCACACCCAGCGTATGATTCCTTGCATTCAAAATGTCTTGCCGCGATTGGTCCATGTTCCGCTGTAGAGTCCTTGGTCTATCTCTCCTGTTCGTCTCAATCGCATTCTGCCAGCCCGCTCCACCTCCTGAAACCGGCCCGCAGGTTTTCGTCCACGATTCCACCGACGTCCTCAACAAAATAGCCCTCGCCGAGCGCATGGCCCATCTGCGCCAATGGGACACCGCAGCGACAACGCTGCAGGAAATCATCGATAAAAATGCCGATCGCGTAATCCCGACGCAGGCTGATGCACAGAATCATCCCACGCAATACGCCACCGCCGCATGGCTCGCACAACTCCGTCTCTCCCAATGGCCCACCGAAGGCCTGCAAGTCTATCGCGCCAAATATGACGCACTGGCAGCGGCGTTGCTCGCCAAATCGCAAAACGATCCCGCAATCTTACACACCATCGTCGAGCGATATTTTCTCACACCTTCCGCCGAAGTTGCCGGCGAGCGGCTCGCTGATGATGCCATCACCGCGGGCAATTTCGCCGAAGCTGCGTGGCTCGGACAAAAATTTCTTTCCCACGAGTCGCAGCTCGGCAGCGAGCGAGCACGATGGCTTTTCACCACGGCCATTGCCAATCATCTCACCGGCGATGATGCCAATGCGAAAAATCAGCTCACCGAGCTTCGTGATAAATTTCCTCAATCGCTGGGAAAAGTCGCAGGTAAAGATGTAGTGCTGGCCGACGCGCTCGACCAATGGCTGCGCGTTGCCCCTCCAGCGGATCAACGCACAGGAAATTCCTGGTCCACACTATGGGGCGATGACACCCGCAATCGCCTGATCACCTCGACGGTAAAAGTTGGCGCTTCGCCGCTCCTTTCTATCCCACTCTCCGTGCCAGGTGACACACCCGGGATCGGCGATAGTGAAAGCGATATCCACACTCGCCAGCAGGAAGATCGCGCCCTGGGTATGTGGTTAAATGTCTGGCCCATCGTCGATGGCGATTGCCTTTATTTCCAGGATGCGACACGAATCTGTGCGCGCAATCTCGATACCGGTCTGGCTCCGCAGGGTTGGACCGATTACGCAACAGGGCCGGCTGGTTCGCCCATCGGCACCGCATTGGCGATCACGCTTACTTCCGATTCCCTCCTGGCCATCACCGGCCAAGGTCGAACCAACCAGCCCATGTCAGTTCGCGGCATTCCTCCGTTCTATCCCGGAACTGGTCCTGTTTCGGCTCCGCCTGCGCGACTGGTTTCTCTGGATCGCACCACAGGCCAGCTGCGCTGGTCCGCGGGTTCCAGCGATCTGCCCGATCAGGGTTCATTGCGCTCACTGACATTTTCCGGCTGTCCGCTCGTTGCCGAGGGAAATGTTTACGTGCTGGCGCGCGGCAGTCGCGCCGGACAATTTGATGATTGCTATCTGCTCTGTTTTCAGGAACAAACCGGGAAATATATGTGGTCGTCGTACATCGCCAGCGCCTCCGCAACCATGGCGCCGGGGTTCGGAAATGGTGGCGGCCCATCCAATGATCTGTCCCATTTGAGTTATCTCGGCGGCCGAATCTTCGTGCAGAGCAACGTCGGCGCCGTGGCGGCCCTGGATGCGCAATCCGGAAATATCCTCTGGCTCGACGTCTATTCCCGGCGCGAAATCACCCCGGTCATGCGGCGCAGATTTTTTGGTGGCGCGATGTTCCCTCAGGCCAAGCCCTGGACTTTTAACGCGCCTCTCATCGATCACGGACGTGTCTTTGTCCTGCCCTGCGATGGCGACGACCTGCTGGTTTATGATGCATCCGACGGTAAGGAAATTCAGCACCTTTCCCTGAGTGATTTTGATCAGCCCGAGACGCTGCTGGCCGCCGACGGCGACCGCGTGCTCTTCAGCAGCGATGACAAATTGTGGTGTATCAATTGGCGAGCCTACGACTCAGCTAAATTCGCCAACGGCGATCAGGATTGCATTCTCTGGCGCCAGGATTTTCGCGAATCCCCCATTCAGGGCCGGCCCCAGGTAACGCAAAACGTGGTCTACGTGCCCACCCGGCGTCTCTATCGCATCGACATCCGCACTGGAAAAATTGCCGATGTATTTCCCCCTTTGAGCCAGCCGCTGCCAGCCCAGGGCCCCGGCAATATCCTGGCGATCGCCGACAAATTAATTTTCGCGTGCTCAGATCGCATCGATGTCTACGGCGACCCCGCCGCTGCAATTGCAGAATTGCAAACTCAGGAGCAAGCCCATCCCCAGGACCCCGAGCCCATGCTTCGCCACGCGGCCCTGCTTTTCGCCGCCGGCAATACCGCCGACGCCATCGCCAAATTGGATCAACTGCAATCACTTCCCGCCGCCATCCAACCCGATTTCCGCCAGCGCATTTTCGATCTAACCATGAAGTGGATCGCCCAGCTCGATTCACAGGCGACCCAGGCTGATCAAGTCACCCAGCTCTTTACTCGCGATGGCGCGCAGGCTGATACTCCCAGCCAAAAGGCCGATTATTGCATGGCCCGCGCGAAGTTTGCCAAAGAGCACCAGAATTGGCCCACGCTCATTGCCATGGAACAGCAGATTCTCTCCTCCGCTGCCACGCGCCAGGTGACCGTCACGCTCGACGATGGAGCCACTCAGTCCGCAGGCGAATCCGCCCAGGCAGCCATTGCCGACGTGATCTCGCACGGCAACGAGCGCTTCTATGCGCCCTACGAGGAGGAATCGCAAAAAGCGCTGGATGCTGCCCGCCAATCGAGTAAACCTGCCGATTTACTCGAGGTTGCCGAGCGATATCCCAATTCGCATATCGTTTCCAATGCGCTTAAAGAAGCAGCGGTCGCCTTCGGCACTAAAGGCAATTCGGCAGAATCTACAGCTGTATATCACGAGCTGATTATTCGTAGCCCAGATGCCGCAACGCAAAAGGAAATCTTCCAACCCCTGGCAGCCCAACTATTGGCCAGCGATGATTATGTGGCAGCAATCAGTTGGCTCGAGCGCGCCAGCGGCCAGATGCTGCACACCCCACTGAAACTAGCCAATGGCCAGTGGATGCAGGACATTTCCTGCCAGCAAGCCGCCAAACAGCTTCAGGATATCCAGCAGAAGCGCGAGGATGATGCCCGTCCCACATTTAACTGGGATTCACCCAATCCCTTCGCCCACGAAGCACCCGCGATCAACAACGTCGATGCCTTGCTGATCCCGAGTGAACCAGAAGCATCCGAACGCATCATCGCCTGGTCAAAACAAGACGGATTGCATTTATACGCAGCCGATTCAGGCGAAAGCATCGCCGCAAATGCAGAAATATCTGATCGGCCTGTCGATGCGCAGCGGGCGAGAGAGAATCTTCTTGTTGCGGATGCATCGCATTTAACATTGGTGCGCGGCGCGGATGCCAAGACGATCTGGCGGGTTGGCATGCAGGGTTTGCCCGGAATTACCGGAGTCGCGGCAGCGTATGTAACCCAGAAGATTTTGCCCGCTTCCGTGGCGGTTGAAGGGGAATACGGCATGCCACTGGCGCCGAACATGATGCTCGTGCAGGGAGGCGTGCTGCGTTTTGGTCCTGCCAGCTGGCCGGATAACAGGGCTCCGGATGCTGCAAGCGCCTTGCAGCCTGAGATTTATAAAGTCTTCGTGGCGGGGGAACACGGAATCGCCGCGGCCACCGATGGACGCATGTTTGCCGTAAATCTTGCCGATGGAACGCTGGCCTGGCAGGTACGGGTGTGCGATGGCCCTGTGCTGCAATTGCAGGCGAATGATTTTTACGCGGTCGGAATCGCTGGCGGAATTGGCAAGAGCGAGATTTTTGTCGTCGATCTTTTCAACGGCCGGGTGGTGCGGCGGATCGTGCCAGCGGGCGGGGCGCAGATTACTGGTCTGGCCATTTCGCCGGATGATCGGCTGCTATTCAGTATGGGCGGACAGATTTCACGAATTGATCTCGTGCAGCAGGACGCTGGCGATTTGACCGCCGGTGCGGTCACCAATGCATTTGTGCAGATGCAGCCGACGACCGGAACGGATCAATTCATGATTGTGCGTGACCGGATTCTATCGGTTTGCGAGAACGGAGTTTTTGTTTCCAACGTGTCGATGAAGGATGGCGTCACTTCGCGGCAGACATTGGCGACCGGGGCGTCCTTCGGGCAGCCGGTGAAAATTTTCGCTGCCTGGCCGAAACTGTATGCGGTTGGAATGGGCTCCATTACCGGGGCGGATCTGGAAGCAGAGACATCCCAGCCCTGGACGGTGCCCGCGAACGTGCATCTGGAAGACATGCTGATCGGGACAAATAAATTATTTGTGCGCGGAGCCGGCGGACGATTGCTCGTCTATAGCCGGGAAAGAACCCCGCACGGCGAAAGCGGATTGCTGCAATTCGACAATCCAAATCATTTGGTTCATATCGAAGCGTGGCAAAATGTGTCGGGAGGTTTCTGTTATCTAGCGAACCATCGCCTGCATATAGTGAAAGCCGATGGTGGATGAGCGCAATTACGAAATTCGAATGATGAATGATGAATCAAATTCGAATACCTAATGATCGAAAGCGCGTGATATTTAGCGGCGCGTCCGAAGGACCGCGCTGTATAGCGCTATTCAACGCGGTGCTACCGCACGCGCCGCTAAATACTGGCACGAAAATCGTTTGAAAATTCGATCATTCGATTTTGATTCACCATTCTTAAACGGATGCACCTTGCGAGTTTGAGGAAATACTCCCTATAATCATTTATGCCGACGGCTCCGCCACAACCGGGTTCACTTCGAGAGCAGGTGCAGAAGGTCATTAATCTGATTCGACCCGCGGTACAGGCGGATGGGGGGGATATCGAGCTGGTCAATGTGCTGGATGATGGGGTGGTGCAGATCCGCTTTCATGGCGCCTGCCATGGGTGTCCGAGCAGCACGATGACGTTACAGATGGGGATTGAGCGCAACTTGCGTGAGAAGGTGCCGGAAGTCACGCGCGTGGTGCCGGTTACGTAACAAGCCATATGAGTCGAATCGAACCATTGGAATTGAAACCGTCTGCCCAGGTGATGGCGCCGACGAGTTATGTGCGGCCATGGCTGACGTGGGAGAAAGTGGAATGGTTCGATCTGCAATGGGCGCATCGCATCGGAACGGTGGCGCTGCTGATTTTAATCGCGTCACTGGCTGGCGCGATTAAGGATCAGGGGCCTTATGGATTGGGATTGGCAGCGGCGGTCGTCATTGCAGATGTGGGGTTAATCGGTGGAATATTGGCTTGGTGGACGAGCCGGCGACTTTCGCGGCGGAGTTGGGAGCCGATTGGGGTGATTGTTTTTAACTTGGTGATTTTGGTGGTGGCTTTGGGGATTTATGTGATTGGGCATTTTGGGTATTTGCAATCGGGCGTGCAGTGGATGATGCGGTTTGTGCCGGCGGGGTGAGGTTGCTAGCCGCTGAAGCGGCTAGCCCGCAAGATGCTGAGTGTATGAAAAACAACTCGTCACAGTTTGACAGGCTCACTGGAGCCTGAAGCGACCAGGCCGTCGGGAAGGAATTTCCAAGGGAGAATTGGAGTTCGTGTGTGAATGAGCAGGCGGAGCAATGGATGGATTTGGCACTGGAGCAGGCGCGGGTGGCGCTGGGGATGGATGAGGTGCCCATCGGGTGCGTGATTGTGCACAATCCTACGGGGAAAATTATTGGGCAAGCTCCTAATCGACGGGAGACGGATCATGATCCAACCGCGCATGCGGAGATTCTGGCGATGCGGCAGGCGGGGGCGGCACTGGGGCATTGGCGATTGGTCGATTGCACGGTGATTGTAACGCTGGAGCCGTGCCCGATGTGCGCGGGGGCGATGGTCAATGCGCGGGTGTCGCAGTTGATTTATGGATGTGATGATCCCAAGGCCGGAGCGGTGCGAACGCTGTACAATATGTGCGACGACCCGCGGTTGAATCATCGCATGCAGGTTACCGGCGGTGTGAAAGCGACGGAGTGTGGGCAGATGTTGCAGGAGTTTTTCCGCGTCCGGCGCGGAAAGTAGGAGCAGGTTTAATATTCCCAAAGCCCACGGATGGTCATCCGTGGGCGTTAGTCATGACGTTAAATTCTTCAAATCATCTCACTCACGGTCCTGGCCGTCTTGCTTTTGCGATGCGAGCGCTGGGGAAAGAAGATTTACCGGAGAAGGTGGAAGCAGGGAGCAAGACATACCGGCGCGAAAAGACGGTGAAGCATGACTTTTTTGCGGCGACGGGTTTTTATGTCGCGGATGATGGGAGTCGGGCGGTTTTAAAACTGGGACGGATGACGAGTTTTTTTGGTGTGCCGCTGAAATGGGTGGGGAGAAAACTGTGCCAGCGGGAATTGGATTGCTATCAGCGGCTGGCGGGTGTGGCCAATATTCCGGCGCTGCTTGGCACTGTAGGGGCAACCGGATTTTTGCATGCCTATGTGCCGGGTCGGCCGTTGGAGAGGAAGGAGCCGGTGCCGGACGATTTTTTTCGGCAATTACAGGAATTACTGGCGGAAGTTCATCGGCGAGGGATGGCGTATGTGGATACGAATAAGCCGGAGAATATTTTGCTGGGGGAGGATGAGAAGCCTTATCTGATTGATTTTCAGATTAGTTTTCTGGTAGCGGAGGGTTGCCGGAATCCTTTAAAGCTTTGGTGGCTGCGGCGATTGCAGAGGGCGGATGTGTATCACATTCTGAAGCACAAACGGCGGATGCGGAAAGATCAATTAACCGAGGAAGAGGCGAAGATTGCTGCGAATCGGGGGGTGTTGATTCATCTGCATCGGATTGTGACCAAGCCGTATTTCGTGGTGCGGAGACGGTTGTTTAAGTGGTTGCGAAAGACGGGGAAGATCTTGCCCGAGGGGAGCAAATAAAAATCGAATGGGAGATGTTCGAGTGCGTTTTGTCAGTGGCACTTAAGTGCCACCGCCGGGTTTGAGTTGGGAGGCACTTTTATTACGCGGCGCCGGCGCTCATGCGTTTGACCCAGGCGGGGGCGGCGGGTTTGCCTTTGGTGCCATGGGATTTGCCGGTTTCGAGGAGTTCTAAAATTGCGCGCATGAAGGCGGGCAGATCATCCGGCACGCGCGAGGTAATGATCGGGCCATCGACGACGCATTCTTCGTCGACCCAGGTCGCGCCGGCGTTGGTGACATCATGGACAATTGACATATAGGACGTAGCGCGGCGGCCCTTGAGGGCTTCAGTGGAACAGAGCATCCAGGGGCCGTGGCAGATCGCGGCGATGGGGATATTTGCCTTGGCGGCGTCCTGGACGAATTGGACCATGTGCTCATTACGCCGCATGTGGTCGGGGGACGAACCGCCGGGGATGATGACGAGCTGATAATCAGTTGCTTTTACGTCGGCGGCGGCCTTTTCGGCTTTCTGAGGATAGCCGTGCTTGGCGATGTAAGTTTCGCCCGCTTTGGGGCCGATGATATCTACCGTGTGGCCGGCTTCGCGCAGCCGCAGGCGCGGATATTGCAGCTCGAGGTCTTCGTAGAGTTTTTCGACGAGGATAGCGATGTGAGCCATGAGAGCAGTATAACCATCGATAGTTGTTAGTTGATAGTGGTTAGTTGTATTGGTCTTCTGCAACTAACCATTAACAACTATCAACGAACACTCATTGTGAACAGGACTAACGCATGGCACTGGAATTTCATTGGCTTGGGGAAGAATCGCAGGAACGCGTGGTCAAGGTGCGGCTGCGCAGTTTTGGGGCGGGGAGCAAAGAGAAGCAGCGGTTTGCGGATGCGACGCGGACGCCGATCGAGCCAATGGAAAGGGAGTTTCTGGTTGCATCGCATGATGGGGAGGATGTGGGGACGACCTGCTCGATCGATTTGAATATGTGGATCGCGGGGGCAGCGGTGCCGTGCCAGGGGGTGGGGTATGTGGGGACGATCAAGACGCAGCGGCGCGGGGCGGGGGGCGAAAAGGGGTTGGCGTCGCAGATGATGTGGCAGACCATCGCACGAGCGCGCGAGCGCGGGCGGTGGGTAACGGCGCTGATGCCATTTCGCGCTTCGTATTACGAGCACTTTGGTTATGGCGTGATGGAGCATCGGCATGAATGGACCGTGCCGATGGGATTGTTTCCGAGCGGGCCCTGCGCGGGGTTTCGATTTTTGGAAGAGAGTGATCTGCCGGCGCTGATGGGGTGCAGGAATAAGATTGCGCGGAAGGGGCAGTGCGATATCGAACGGCCGGAGAATGTGTGGCAAGGATTGCTCAAGCGGTGGGAAGATGGGTTTGTGTTCATCGATCGGCCGGATGCTCAGAGGCCGGTGCATTCATGGATGGCGCTGACGCCGGAGATAATTGAGAAAAAACCCGGCGTGCGAGTGAATCAGATGGGGTTTGATTCGATGGAGTCGCTGCGGCGGCAGCTGTATTTCCTGTCCAGTTTGCAGGATCAGCATTTGACGGCAATTTTGTCGCTGCCTTCAGATTTGCCGCTGAATTTATTGCTGAAGGAAAGTCTGGTGCCGCTGATGTATTCAAGCCACAAGGTGGCTACGGCAAGACGAAATACGCGGATGATGATGAAGATTCTCGACAATCCCAAATTGCTTTCGGCCATGCGTTGGCCGGCTGATGCAAAGGGATCAGCAGTCGTACGCGTAGCGATGGCGGATGGGAGCAGCGAGACGCTTAAGATCGATGTGCAGAATGGTAAAGGGAGTGCCGTCGCAACCAGTCTCTCGCCGCAGTTTGAATGTCCCGAGCGATTGTGGACGGCGATTATATTTGGGGATTTGTCAGCGATGCAGGCGGTTCGATTTGGGTTGGTTAGCGGGGAAGAGAAAGCGGTTGCCCTGCTGGAGACGTTGAGCGGGGGACCAAAGCCGTATTGTCTGGAATATTTCTAAAATACTAGCCGGCACTTAACGAGTGCCGGAATTCTCCAGGGCGTTTCAGAATTCCGGCGGTCGTTGACCGCCCGCTATGGGGACATGTTGATTGGCTGCTGCTAAAATAATGTGAACTACCCGTGCTATGGCATTCCCAGTGCAGCAAAATTATTCCCTGCGACGGTGGATTCCGCTGGGGCTGTCGGTGTTAATTCATGCGGGCCTGGTCGGGGGATTGATTTATGGATATCGGGCTTATCGCAATGACACGGATATAGCTGATTTGCCGCGACCGGTTTCGCCGGATGCGCTATTGGTGGAGGGAGCGAAAGCAGGGGGTGTGCAAAACGGGAATTTCATGGCGGCAGCGCAAGGAGTTGCGACGCATAGTTTGATTCCTTCCCTGCCGAGCGCAAAAAGTAATTTTAATGATTCGCCGCCGAGCTTGCTGGGTGTGAATTCGGGTGAGGCGGGAAACACAGCGCCGATGATTGGGATAACCAGCGCTACAGCGGGGGGGGCTGTTGGATTACCCACGGATCAGCACATCGCAGGGCCGCCCGCTACGTTCATGGGGATCAGCGGCGATGCGATTCGCGTGGTTTTTGTGTGCGATGCGTCGGGTTCGATGATGGATCGCCTGCCCATCCTGGAAGCGCAGCTGAAATACTCGATTGATCAGCTGCAGAGCATTCAATGGTTTAACGTGGTTTTCTTTCAGGATTCCAATGCGGTAGCGGTGAATCCCAAAAGTTTGATCCAGGCCTTGCCTGCGAACCGGCAACGCGTGGAGGACCTTCTGCAGAATGTGCATGCGCATGGCGGTTCGAATCCTCTGACGGCTATTCGGCTGGCATTTTCGCAACATCCGCAGGTGGTTTATTTGTTGACCGACGGAGATTTTGGAGATGTGGCGGATTCGATCACCGATCAGCAAGTCGTAGATGAAATCCATCGACTCAATAATGCTGGACATACCTGTGTGAACACGATCCTGTTTATCTCCAATGCAGCAGATTTGCAGGATGAAGATGCGCGTGGAGGGAAAGCTGTATTACAGAAAATCGCAGCGGGGAATAACGGGACATTTAAGGTTGTGGTGGCGGAATGATTGGCACGCGGGTGCGAGTTTAATCATCGTTAAAACGAACCAATTCAATTGCGTTTGTCTTAGTCCGATAAGCGTCCTAAACTGACTTCTGCCAATCCCATGACAGACCAGAAATACATTCGCATTCGCGGCGCGCGCGAACACAATCTCAAGAATATTAATGTCGATATTCCACGCGACCGCCTGGTGGTTATCACCGGCCTGAGCGGATCGGGGAAATCAACGCTGGCGTTTGATACTGTATTTGCCGAGGGGCAACGGAAATACATGGAATCGCTCTCCACGTATGCCCGGCAGTTTCTGGATCAATTACAGAAGCCAGACCTCGACGAGATAGAGGGATTGCCGCCCACGATTGCCATCGAGCAGCGATCGACAAGTAATAACCCGCGTTCGACGGTGGCGACGACCACGGAGATTTATGACTATCTTCGTGTGCTTTTCGCGCGGGCCGGCACGCCGCACTGCTATATCTGTGGCCGGAAGATTGCGGCGCAGTCGGCGAGCCAGATTGTCGATGCAGTCATGCGTAATCCGTCCAGCACGAAATTGATGGTGCTGGCTCCGCTGGTTCGTGCGCAGAAGGGGGAGCATAAGGATACCTTCGGCGCCATGCAGAAGCAGGGGTTCGTGCGCGCCCGCGTCGATGGTGAGATTGTGGAATTGGTGGCGGGGAAGCCGCCGGAATTGAAAAAAACATTTCGCCACACGATTGAAGCAGTGATTGATCGTATTGTGCTCAAGCCTGAAATCCGCGGGCGATTGGCGGATTCGATTGAGACGGCTTTGCGATTGGCGCAAGGGTTGGTGGTGATCTCGATTGCTAAAGAAGATAACACCTGGCACGACCAGACTTTCTCGGAAAAATTTGCCTGTCCGGAGCATCCCGAGGCGGCGCTGCCGGAACTGGAACCGCGGGTTTTCTCATTTAACTCGCCGCACGGCGCCTGCCCGGATTGCCATGGACTCGGAACAGTTAACGAATTTGATCCTGATCTGGTGGTTGCGGATGAAGCGCTGTCATTGGAAAACGGGGCGATTGAAGCGTGGCGAAAAAATGGCAAGCGGATGAATATCTTTTACAGCAGAATTCTCCGCCAATTCTGTCGCGATTTTAATTGCTCTTACACACAGCCTTACAAAGATATTCCGAAAAAGGTGCGCGACATTCTGATGTTCGGCACCGATGCCAAGGGGGATAATGGCACCGGGACGTGGTTTGAGGGCGTGCTGCCCCATCTGCAGCGGCGGTTTGAAAACACCGAAAGCGACTGGGTGCAGCATAAGCTGCACACATACATGTCCGAACAAGCTTGTCCGACCTGCAACGGCACGCGATTGAAACCGGAAGTGCTTGCGGTGCGTTTACAAGTGCGCGGAGAAGCTCAAGACAATAGCCGAGATGTGACCGCCGCAGAATCCGCAAGGAGTACCCCGCGGCCATTAAAAGATGGCGAAAAATCCACTATTTCTCTCCCCGGTTTTTCAATCGACGATGTTACACGGATGACTGTGGAGCGTGCCAAGGCTTTCTTCGATTCGCTGCATTTATCCGAGGAACATGCGGTGATTGCTGAACCGATCGTGCGCGAAATTTCGGCGCGGCTCGGTTTCATGGCGGACGTCGGGCTTGGTTATCTCACCCTGGATCGCAAAACCGCCACGCTTTCCGGTGGCGAAGCGCAGCGGATCCGCTTGGCCACCCAGGTCGGCTCCGGCCTCGTCGGCGTCTGCTATGTGCTTGATGAGCCGACCATCGGCCTGCATCAGCGTGATAACAATCGCCTGATCCGCACGTTGCTCAAGCTGCGCGATCTTGGCAACACCGTCATCATGGTCGAACATGACGAAGACTGCATCCGTGCTAGCGATTACCTGATTGATATTGGCCCGGGAGCGGGATCGCACGGCGGCAATCTGATTGCCGAAGGGGCCGTAAGCGAATTGCTCTCAACGAACGTTAAACGCCAAACGCTGAACGCTGAAAAAAATGTTTCATCATTCACCGTTCACCGTTCGGCGTTCAATTCTTCCACTCTCCAATACCTCAAAGGCGATCTTGCGATAAACCTCCCCTGTAAACGGAGGCAGTTGGAGCCGGAGAAGAATTGTTTAGAGCTCAAAGGCTGTCGGGAAAATAATCTTAAAAATGTCGATGTAAAAATCCCGCTGGGTGGGTTAATTCTTGTCACTGGCGTTTCTGGGTCGGGGAAATCCAGTCTGATCAACCAAACGCTTTTGCCGGCGCTCAAGCGGAAGCTCTACGCCTCGAAGATCAAAGCTGGAGAATATAAATCGCTCACCGGCACGCAGAAGATCGACAAGGTGATTGAGATTGATCAATCGCCCATCGGTCGTACGCCGCGGTCGAATCCAGCGACTTACACCGGTGTCTTCGACGACATTCGGCAGATCTTTGCCAAGACCAAAGAGGCGAAAATTCGCGGCTATGAAGGCGGCCGATTCAGCTTCAACGTCAAGGGCGGCCGCTGCGAAGCCTGTCAGGGACAGGGGACCAAGTGCATCGAAATGCACTTCCTGCCCGATGTGTATGTGAATTGCGAAGTCTGCCATGGCACGCGCTACAACGCGGAAACATTGCAGATTCACTATCGCGGCAAATCCATCGCTGACGTTCTGAGCATGACCGTCGAAGAAGCATTAGTCTTCTTCGAAAATCATCCGCGCACGCACCAACTCCTGCAGGCCCTCAATGACGTCGGCCTGAGTTATCTCAAGCTCGGCCAACCCAGCACGCAGCTTTCCGGCGGCGAAGCACAGCGCGTCAAACTCGCCACGGAACTGGGCAAAACCGCCACCGGCCAAACTATGTACATCCTCGATGAGCCGACGACGGGTTTACATTTTGCCGACATCGCAAATCTTTTGAATGTGCTGCATCGCCTGACGGATATGGGCAATACGGTTCTGGTCATCGAACACAATCTCGACGTGGTTAAATGTGCCGACTGGATCATCGACCTCGGTCCCGAAGGCGGCAGTGGGGGCGGGCAAATCATCGCCACCGGCACGCCGGAACAGATCGTCTGCAATCCGAATTCCCATACGGCTCAATTTCTCTCGGCGAAACTCGAATGCGCTGCCCCCGTACCGGCTCCTGTGAAATCCAAGAAACTCGCAGCCATTGCCTGATTTTATTGCTTTTAATCGCAATGACAATTGTAGACTGGAGCGTTTCCATTTCGAATCTATCATCATGTTGATGTTGATTGGCCATACTGCTTGATGCTAAGGTCGGGCCTGAACGAAGAGTGGAGTTGGCTGGTTGGCACTTTGGCGGCACTGCGGATAAAACCTTGCGACCATGCTCGACCTGTTTCTCCGCCTCTTCCACACGCTCTTCCCGCTTACGCAGGATAAGCTCCTCAACTTCATCCAATACGCGGGGCCGATCAAATTCCAGGTGCTCTTGTGCGTCATTCTCTTCTGTGAAACCGGCTTGGTCGTCACGCCATTTCTCCCCGGTGATTCGCTGCTCTTTGCCGTTGGCGCTATCGGAGTGGGTAGCGCAATTTTCAACCTCCCCGTTTTAACGGTTTGTTTGTTAGGTGCTGTTCTTCTTGGCGACAACACCAATTACTGGATTGGCCGCTCGCTTGGACCGGCAGTTTTCCATTATGAAAAGTCAAAGCTCTTCAACAAAAAATATCTCCTCAAAGCGCACTCGTTTTATGAAACTTATGGGGCCAAGACGATTATCCTGGCCCGGTTCGTGCCGATCGTGCGCACGTTTGCTCCGTTTGTTGCTGGTGTTGGCACGATGAACTACGCCAAGTTTTTCGTGTTTTCCTTGCTAGGTGCGATTGCTTGGGTCACTATCTGCGTCGGCGCGGGGTCGCTTTTAGGAAATGTGGACTTTGTAAAAAAGCATTTTGAAGTGGTCGCCCTGGTGATCGTTTTCATTTCCATCATCCCCATGGGGATCGAAGCGTGGAAGCATCGCAAGCCGCGACCAGCGGCTTAATTATTCTTGCAAATTAGGTGTATTCCCCTGCGCCACGCCGCCGCATAGCTGCGGGATTCAGGTCCATTGCAATCCATCTCCCCCCGATTCTCTTCACTGATTTAACGTCCGCAATGCGCGTCCTGTTTATAGGATGTAAATTGGTCAAACCCTGCCGACTGTTACGCGCGATAAACCTGGCTTAGGTAATTCCGCACACATTTTCCCATTCGCAGAGCCCGTGATTGTGTTGGATATTCCAGGTGCGGGGATGGTTACCAAGCAGTCGGCAACGTTTGCCGCGGGCTAAGAAATCTTTTTGCATCGGAGAAAATGCATCATGCGTAAAGCACACGTAATTGCGGGAATGTTTGCCGTCGCTGGCGCCATGGCGTTTGGCGGCAAAGCCTCCGCTGACCTCATTACCAACGGCGATTTTTCAATGGGCAATGTCGGATTCACCTCCGGCTACGTCGAAGACTCCAGCCAGAATGCTGGCTTGAACGCTGGAGCTAATTCGGGCGCAGGCTACTATGGCATTGTTACGGATTCTCAGTACTGGCATCCGCTCTTTACTGATTTCCACGATCACACCGGCGATCAAGCAGGTTTGATGATGATTGTGAATGGCGACAATGTCACTAACACAATCGTCTGGTCCGAAAGCGGTATTAACGTGACCCCCGGCGATCAGTATGAATTGAGCTTCTGGGCGGCTTCCGCTTATCCCGTTAGCCCGGCTACGTTGAACGTCACTGCCAGCGTGAATGCTGCTTCGCAGACGTTCGACCTCACCAGCGATGCTGGCGTGTGGCATCAATTCAGCATGATTTTCACTGCCACCAGCTCGCCGACCACGATCAGCTTGGCCGACACGAATCTGGAGCTGAGCGGAAACGACTTTGCCTTGGACGATATCTCGCTCACGCAGATTCCGTCCAACGCCCCGGCGGTTCCGCTGCCGGCGTCTGCTCTCAGCGGGAGCGTGCTCCTGGCTGGCGTCGCGGCTGCCAACAAGCTCCGCAAGCGCCGCCTTGTGTAATTAACACACTTCAATTTTGGGATGTTGTGCAAAGACCCGCTGGTAAAAACAGCGGGTCTTTCTTATTTCGTCCTCTGAAATAGAAACTATCTCGCTTCCAACTGCGCTACCCTTCCGATATTCGGTAACACCATCGCCTGCACCACGCGGCTATTGGGAAAAATCGCTTGCGGCGGGAGATTGGTTTGATAGCAAATCATCCACACTGAATGACCTGTCTGAGGGAGCACCTGCGTGATAGGCGCGTGAACATCAGTCAGAAGAAGAGTTTTACCTGGCAATTCCGGGGCATAATGATTGATACCGAGAAATAAGGAAAACGGAGCCGAGGGATTCCAGTTTCCACCCGTGTACACGATCACGTCGTCCGGTTGCACGTCCTGGCGAAACAGCCTGGCTACATCGCGCCATTCCGTGGGTAGTGGAAAAGCCCAGGGAATTGAGCCAGCTGCGATGCAAAACAGTGCCGCAGGCGCAACCCAGCAAAATCGGCGAAAAATATGCCGGCTTGTTACAGGGACTAGCGCGCAGAATGCAGTGCTGGCGACAAAGGTATATCGGGAGAAATTCAGCATGAGCGAGTGATGCAGCAGATCGGCGAAGATGACTGCCGCAATCAGCGGTGCGAACCAGATCACCCAAAAGATAATTTGTGGATCGCGCCGCGCAGAAATAATTGCCGCCGCCAGCAAGACGAAAAACAAAATCGCCACCAGCAGGCTTTGACCGAGGATGGAAAATGAACTGAGCGGGAGTTCGATGATGCGTAGAGTCGTTTGCCAATAAGGATGTGCCGACCGATCGGTGAGCCAGCCGGTATCAAAATGGCTGATGTGCAACAGTTCTGGTCCCCAGATGCCGAGATACAGCACAAATGCGACGAGAAATACTGCAATGGTAAGAAGCCGAGCCTTTTGCCGCATTGCGATGGCTGCGTATATCAACAGTGAAACAATACAGAAGATGGCCAGATAATCCGTCAGCAAAAGCGCAAGCGTCAGGATTCCCAGAGTAATCCCGCCTCCCCAAGAAAAACCGCGATGCAGAATGCGCAGCATGAAATAAGCAGCGCCGAACGCCAGCATCATCCACAGCGCATAATCGCGAGCATTTTGCGATGCGTTGATCTGCGAGCCGGCAACCGCCAGAAGGGCGGTCGCCCAAAGCGCCACAGACATCGGCGATTGCAATCGCATCGCCAGGAAAAAAAGAATCAACGCCACTACCGAAGCAATGGCAGAAAAGCTGCGCACTACCCATTCGCTATCGCCAAATCCCTCGCGCCAGAAACGAAGCAAGATGAAATACAACGGCGGATGCAAATCCCCGTCCGGTAGCCGCCAAAGTTGAGGCCATGAAGCAGAACGATTCAACCTGGTTAAGTGTGGCGGCGAGACGATCAGGCGATTGGTAGGCAATGATTTCAATGGTGTGACATTGCCGGAAGAATTTTCCAGACTGAGAAATTCATCCTGCCAATAGCTATTTCGTCCCAGGTGGTAGAAGCGAACCCCGGCTGCGATAAGAATAATCCCGGCTAAAACAAAACAGCTCCATCGGCTCGATTTGCCCCAACTCAGCGCATT
This sequence comes from Tepidisphaeraceae bacterium, assembly GCA_036490535.1. Lineage (GTDB taxonomy): Bacteria > Planctomycetota > Phycisphaerae > Tepidisphaerales > Tepidisphaeraceae > DASXDR01. The sequence continues at coordinate 26,897 of DASXDR010000080.1, forward strand.
CATGCGACTTCCGCTAAATCAGTATCTTCTTTTTCCGCATGCACGCCGGCGGCGTGGCTGGCGCGCCAATCCAGGAAACGCTGAAGAATATCGTCAAAATGTTCCGGCGAACGGACTTCACGCATTTCGTCTTTGAGCATCCGGCACGGGTGCATCGTCTTGGCATACCAGCTGATGCGCTTGCGTAATTCTGCCAATGCCGAACGCTCCGAACGGAAACGAATGAGATTGTAGAAATGATCGCGAATCAGCACACATTTCTGCTCGAGAGTAGGGGGGGCAGGAATTTCGCCGGTGGTGAGATAAGACCAGATATCACGGAAGATCCACGGCTGGCCCAGTGCGCCGCGGCCGATCATCACGCCGGAGCAGCGCGTGTAGTTAATCATGCGGGCGGCGTCGTCGGGGGTGCGGATATCGCCGTTGCCGATGACGGGAATTTTTTTCACGGCGGCAACGACTTCGGCGATGCCATCGAGCCGTGCGTCGCCGGAGAAACGCATTTCCGTCGTACGGCCATGGATGGTGATCATCTGCACGCCCAGGTCTTCGAGCCGCCGCGCCATCTGCGGTGCGACGATACACGTGTCATCCCAACCGAGACGCAGTTTGCATGTCAGCGGCGTGTGGCGGAGGGCTGCTTTGACTTTTTCGACTAATTTCAGCGTGCGATCCGGATCGCATAGCAATTTCGACCCGCCATCTTTTTTGGTGACTTTATCGACCGGGCAACCCATGTTGATATCAATAACAGTTGCCCCGCGATCTTCGCACCAGCGGGCGGCTTCGCACATGCGGTCCATTGCTGATCCGTATAGTTGCATGCACAACGGTGTGTCTTCAGCACAACTCGCGGCTAATTGCATCGAGCGATAGTTCTCGCGAAGAATACCTTCGGGCGAGAGCAAATCCGTACAGGCCAGCCCAATATGCCCGCAGGGAATTCCATGGCGAACCACCAGGCGAAACGACACATCGCAATACCCGGCCATAGGCGCTAGCAATAGGTTTGTCGGCAAAGTGAAATTGCCCAAGCGGATCGTAGGAAGAGGTTGAATCAGCGGGGTTGGCACGGCTCGGGATTATACGGCATATTGCGTCCCTACACCGCAAGCGAATTATCGGACGCTATCGAACCTTTGACCGTGCGGCACTCATGCGGCACAATAGGGTCATCAGCTTTGAGCTCGGCAGCATGTTGATGCAGACCAATAGTTACGTCGTTCCCAAGGAAAAGCAGGAAGAGCATGCGCGTCTGGTGCGAAAAATCCGCCAGATCATGACTCGCCTCGGCTGCGATATGTTCGATGTCTTCGAGCAGACTGGGCCATCCTGGTCCAACAATGAAGCGACCGGGAGATACGTTCAGATCATGCGTTTCCGCGACCGCCGGCATCAGTTGGCAGTGCAGACCGCCGAGCGCAATGACAAAGCCGCCCAGGAAGCCATTCGGGAATTTTGCGAACTCGTGAATCTCAACGAACAGCAAAACCAGGGGGCATTTTCGGTCGGATTTTATTCCTCCATCATCGCGGGCACGGAAAAGCCGGAATAGAAAAATAAAAAATTCTTATCCGCTTTATCTCAGGGAATCTGCCCAGCATGTAATATAATGACTATCGCCTGCTCTCATCGGTATTTATAAGTCGTGGGATTCGTAACCTGTTGCCCACACGGCACACCCCGCAAACGTTGCCCAACCAGCCTCATCAAATTGAAAAATCCCGAAATTATCGCCCCATGCTCTTAATTAGCTCCTGAAGCACGCCGATGTTTCAGACATGCTACGTGGTTGTTTGTTCGTAGGATTAGTTTCAGGATGGACATTGTCGGCGGCATCGCTTTACGTGGTGCGCACTGACCATGGTATCAACGTCCTGACCAAAAATTCCCTCAGTTTCACGGATACCTATGTGGATATCCGTAAATGGAAAAGTGATGATCTACCCGATCATCGCGAGCTGGTGGACCGCCTGATCGCCAAGGATCGCAAAGATTTGCTGGCCGAGGTTCCGGGGGTGGTGGAAGAAGCTGAAAAGGGCAAATCCTCCAAGCATCACAAGCATTCCCATCACGACGACATTGCCGTCGACGAGTAATCTATATTTCAAAACGAACGCTGAACGCTGAATTCTGAACGCTGAATGACGCCCCGAGAACAGGCGGTGTCGCTCTGTTGGCACCTTTCTCTGATCCCGGAGGAGGCTGCAGTTAAGGGGCGTTATCCATTCGCCCTTCAGCGTGCATCGTTCGTCGTTCAGAGTTCCCTTCAAAATCCGTTTGACGCTGGCGGGAAATCCGTTAACCTACGGGCCTGAAAAAACTAATGTGGCTCGCGGCGAGGTTTTCTGGAGATCAGGCGGATGCGCAGCACTCGTAGATCAGCAACTCGTAAAAACTGTCTCCTGGCGGCAATCGATCAGCTCGAGCCGCGCCGGTTATTGACCGGATTGGTTTCATCCATCGCTACATCGGCGGTCACTGGAGCACAGACCGCGATTGCGATGAATAATTCCAGCAGTGGTGATTTTTCGCTCTCAACCCCATTTGGTTATACGCCACAACAAATTCGCACCGCTTATGGTGTCGACCAGATTGAGTTCAACAGCTCTATCACAGGCGACGGTACCGGTCAGACCATCGCGATCGTGGATGCTTACGATGATCCCACGGCAGCAACAGATCTGCACGCATTTGATGCTTATTTTAATCTCCCCGATCCGCCGACATTCGAAAAGCTCAACGGCTCGGGCCTGAGCGCGCCGCTGCCAAGCGTGGACCCGGTCGGGCAGGGGACCGATGACTGGGAAATGGAAGAATCGTTGGACATTGAGTGGGCGCACTCCATGGCCCCCAAGGCCAATATCCTCTTGGTGGAGGCGAATTCACAAAACCCAGCCGATCTGATCGGCGCAGTCGCCGCCGCTGCCAAATTGCCCGGCGTCGATGTGATCTCCATGAGCTGGGGCTTCGACGAATGGTCGACCGAAACTTCTTACGATTCAGATTTCACCACGCCCACCGGAAAAGCCGGCGTGACGTTTGTTGCCGCAGCGGGCGACAGCGGCGCGTTTGAGCGCTATGCTGAAACCGCGATCCTTCAGCCGACCTATCCCGCGGCATCGCCCAATGTGCTTTCCGTCGGTGGTACGAGCCTCTACCTCAATGCTGACAACAGCTACAATTCCGAAACCGCCTGGGGCTTTGGCGATCTGAGCTTCTATTTCGGCGGCGGCGGCGGCGGTATCAGCCAATACGAAGCGCAGCCTGCTTATCAGCAAGGCGTGGTTGACTCCTTCAGCACAACGCAGCGCGTTTATCCCGATGTCTCCATGGTCGCCGACCCGGATACGGGCGTACCCATTTATGATTCATACGACTTCGGCGCTAGCACCCCATGGACGGTAATTGGCGGCACCAGTCTTGCCGCTCCGCTGTGGGCGGGCCTTATCTCCATTGTCGATCAAGGGCGCGGCACCCCGCTCGACGGTCCTACGCAAACGCTGCCCGACATTTACAACCTTTATCGTACCAAGCCCGGGGATTTTAACGATATCACCGAGGGTAGCAGCGGTTACCCTGCGCAAGCTGGTTACGATCTCTCCACCGGCCTCGGTACACCCGTCGCCAATCTGCTTGTTCCCGATCTGGCTCAGGGCCAATTCATTACCGGCACCGTGTTCGCTGACAACAATGCCGACAGTGTTCTCGATAACGGCGAAACCGGCCTGAGGGGTGTTACTGTGTCGCTCTACAACCCCGGCGCCGACAACACCATCGGCGGCACCGACGACACCTTAGTGAACAGCACCACGAGTTCGTCCTACGGCACGTATGTTTTCTTCGTCGAGGGTGGTAGCTATTACGTGAATGTGCAGTTGCCCGCCGGCTATTATTTTTCGCCGCAAAAAAATATTACTTCAGGTATTTACAGCAATGTTAATCCCGCCACTGGTGATTCCAGCATCTTCACGATGTCCGTGGCAGTAAATAATCAAGAGGTCAGCGCCGGCCTCATCGCCACAAATGTTAAAATCTCCGGCGTGGTCTGGAACGACAGCGATGTCAACGCAACCACGTATTTACCCGACGGCATCCTCGATAGCGGCGAAACCGGCCCCGCTGGTTCTATCGTCAGCCTCTATAACAGCAACGGCACGCTGGTGAATGTGGTTGACAATCCTCAAACCACCGGCAACGGCGGCGGATACAGCTTCAGCTCACTGGCACCCGGCAGTTATTACATTGTGGTCACAGCGCCAGACGGGTATCTCTTTACAATACAGGATGCTGGTACGGATCCCACGCACGAAAGTGTGGTCGACCAGGGCATCAACGATCCACAGAACGCCGGCAAATCGCCGATCATTTCGCTTACTAACAATCAGCAGGCGCTTTACGAAAACGCCGGCATTTATCTCCCGCGCGTCTACATTGCACCCGCCACGGCGCAGACTCCAGCCGCTGGAGATACCTCGGAGATGAGCTTCTCCGCATCGTTACACCTTTTTCCTGGCCAAACCATTACCGAGCCGGTATTGCTCGAATATCAATCGCTGGATGAATCTGCCGTATCGGGAACGGATTACGAAAATGCTAATGGCACTTCGGAGTTCGACCCCGGCGTGGCGAATTCCACTGGCATTTATTATCCCGCTGCCAATCCCACGGTGACTCTCATTGGGAGCAATGTCAGCTCTGCCGACAAAGTTTTCCTGCTCAACGTGGTTAGCAGTAACAGCATGATTGTTGATCCAACCGTCACGGGCACGATAGTCCCCGGAACGCCGGTCGCGATCACCGTCGACGCCACGCACGCCAATGTGACTGCCACGCCCGCTGGTGTGGAGGCATATTTCACCATTCAGTTGGCTGCGCCGGTGAACGCGGATGTAACGATTGATTACACGTTAGGCGCAACCGGCGATACCGCCGTCGGCGCTACTCCCGCGGAAATTGAAAACGGCTCGGTCAAACTCAATTCCGTCGATTACGTCGCTCCCGCTCTCAGCGGCATGGTGACGATTCCCGCGGGCACGTCGACTGTAACGCTGCCCGTGCTGGTCCTGGATAATTTCACCGCTGGCAATGGCCTGAGCGTCGACAACCAATTGGACAAAACCTTCACGCTGACTCTCTCGAATGCTACCGAAGTGAATCCTCCCAACGGCGTGTTTACTCCGCTGAGCATTTCCAACTCCACCTCCGTGGGCAATATCACCGCTGACCTGGTCCAAAACCTCAATATCACCGGTACTGGAACTGTTTACACTGACAATTCCGGCAATCGTGTGAGCATTACTCTCAGCGGCCCGGGCACTGCTGCCGTGCAGCGGCGCGGCGGTGAAAATTCGGACGGTGTCCGTATCGTCCTCAGCGGCACCACTGCTGGCTCGGTGTTGAATATCCAATCCAGCGGCCAAACATCCATCGCCGAAATCGACGATGACAGCCCCCTGGGCTCCATCAATGCTTCCAAAGTCAATCTCACTGGCAGCATGGCTCTATCGGGCGGCCTGGGTCAACTTAGGCTTAACTCGATTACCCCAACCAATGTGGTCAACATCCCCGGCGTGACGCTCGCTCCCGGAGTGCAGATCACGATTGGCGGCGGCCCGCTCGGCACGGTTACTAAGCTCAATGCCAAAGTAGGCCGAGTTACTGACGCCACAATCGATTCCGGCATTCCGATCGCTTCGCTCAAAGTTGCCAGCTTCAATAATCAAAATGGCGAGCCGAGCCAGATCTCCGCTCCTGCGGTTGGCAACCTCAATGTTGCTGGCAATTTCCAGGAAGACATTCAGACCAACACCATCACTCGTCTGAATGTTCGCGGGGCGATCCAGAATTCCAATATTCGCGCGGCTGTCTCGATCGGCCCGGTCACTGCTGCTTCGCTCAGCAACAGCACCATCTTCGCTGGGATCTCTTCTTCAACCACGGGCTTGCCCACCAGCGATGCTGCCTTTACGGCTGGCTCATTCATCAAATCGGTCAAGCTTCGCGGTAAGTCCGCGACTTTCAGCAATTCTGACGTAGCTGCTGCGATTGTCGGGCCATTACAGCTCGGGAACGTGGTTGCTGAATCGGATGTGCCGTATTACGGCGTTGCGGGCCTGGAACTGATATCCGTGCGCGGCTCGACCGGAACGCTCTTTTCCATTCCCAAAGAAACCGCGGACCTCGGGACTGTTTTCAGCTCTAAGGATTTCCTGATCCAGGTGTACGGAATATAGAATCGCTTACGTGGACTGAAGTGCCGGGCCATCCCCGGGCTCGCTCGGGGCGAGGACGCCCCGGCTCTCCTAACAGTAACTTGCGCCGTAAGTTACTAGTGCCCATCAATAGCTGCGATATATCTGTCCTGTAACATCATTTCAAAAAATCCTGCCTTTTCTGCAACGAACATCCCTTTAGCGGATAGAATAGATACCCCCGCAACTTTGGCGGATGGATCAAAAAGGGCAAAGTGTGAAAAAACTGATCGGAACGCTTGTATTGTTGGGTTTGGTTGTCGGTGCATGGCTTTATTGGCGCTCACACGATGTAGCCGCCGCCGATGTTATTTCGCCCGATGATTCATATAAAGTTGCGCGCGGAAGCATATTTGATGCGGTCGCTTCCACTGGGGCGGTCACCAGTAATCTTGATGTCGATATTAAATGCCAGGCATCAGGCGAGGTCACTCTTCTTCCCTATGACATCAGTCAGACCGTGAAGAAGGATCAGGTTCTCATGAGGATTGATCCCACGCTGGAGCAGCAAGCGCTGCAGGCCGCCCAGATCAATGTGAATATTGCCCAGGCAAAACTTGAACAAGCCAGAGAAAACGAATTGGTGTCTGAGCAGACGCTGAGCGAAAATACTCTTAAGGCTAACGCCGATTTCAATTCCGCTACCACACAGTCTCTCAACACGGAAAAGGCCGCGGATCGCCAGAAAGAACTGGTACAGCAAAATCTCGGCTCCGAAGAAGAATACGAAACGGCCCAAACCCAGGCCGCCAGCGCCAAGGATACTCTCGCTACCGCCAAGGTTGCACTGGAAGATCTCAAAGCCCAGCAGCTCACTGTGCAGATGCGCAAGCAGGATGTGGTATTGGCCCAGGCTGATTATGAAAGCGCCAAAGTCGCCTTGGACCAGGCCAAATTGCAATTGTCCTATTGCACGGTTCCCTCTCCGATGGATGGCGTAGTTTCCGCGCTGGATGTTCAGGTTGGCTCCATGGTCGCCAGCTCCATCAGCAACGTCGGCGGCGGGACCACGGTCATGACCATTTCCGATCTTTCGCATATCTACGTGCTGGCCAGCGTCGATGAATCGGATATTGGCAAAGTGCGTAATGGCCAGGATGTCATCATCACCGCCGATTCCTATCCCGGCGTGAAATTTGGTGGCAAAGTTGTCCGTATCGCCACCACGGGCGTGAACACTTCAAATGTCGTCACTTTCCAGGTCAAGATCGAAGTGACTAGTAAAAATAAAGACCTGCTCAAACCCGTGATGACCACAAACGTGCAGATCGTGGCGAATCGCAAGGCAGATGTGCTCACCGTTCCCGTGCAGGCGCTCGATAAAGATGGGCGTAAATTTTACGCAACAGTTCTGGATGGCGATAAGCCGGCTGAAAAAGAAGTCAAAGTTGGTATGACTGATGGTGAAAGCTACGAAGTCGTCGCGGGGCTAAATGAGGGCGACATGATCGAGTTGCACAAGAATGACGTGCAGAGCCGCTGGAACGCCGACAAAATGATGCGGCGAATGGGCAATCCCATCATGCGCCATTAAAACCCTTCACACCTTTCTCACCCTTCAAACTTTCACACGCTCGAAATGATCCAGGCCCGCAACCTTATCAAATCCTACGAACTCGGCGGCCAAACTGTGCACGCCCTGGATGATGTCTCGCTGCACATCGACGAGGGCGAAATGGTCGCCATCCGCGGCCCCAGCGGTTCGGGCAAATCCACGCTCATGAATATTCTTGGCTGCCTGGATCACCCGGATTCTGGCGAATATTTCCTGGCCGGCGAAGATGTCGCAAAACTCAGCGGCGATCGCCTGGCGGCTATCCGCAATAAACGCATCGGTTTTGTATTTCAGACATTTAATCTGCTGCCGCGCATGTCGGCCTTGGAAAATGCTGAGCTGCCTCTGCATTACGCCGGGCGGCATGACGCCAAAGAAAAAGCCACCAATGCCTTGAAAACCGTCGGCCTCGTTGATCGCATGCACCACGAGCCGAACCAGCTTTCCGGCGGACAGCGGCAGCGCGTTGCGATTGCCCGCGCCATTGTCACCGACCCTGCGATTATCCTCGCCGATGAACCCACCGGAGCATTGGATTCAAAAACTGGCGAGGAAATCCTCGCGTTATTTAAGGAACTGAATCGTCAGGGCCGCACGATTATTATCGTAACCCACGATCCCAACGTCGCCGCCCACTGTAAGCGAGAAATTTTTATCATGGACGGCAAGATTACCGATCCTGCGACCGTGCAGCTTGTGCACTGAGGCTTTGCAATGTTTTTCTGGATGATCATTCGCGTGGCGCTGAAAAGCTTGATTGCGAACAAGCTGCGCTCCATCCTCGCCATGCTTGGCATCATCATCGGCGTCGGGGCCGTCATTTCCATGCTTGCCATCGGGGCCGGCGCGCAGGATCGCATCATGCAGCAATTTGCGGCGTTCGGGACGAATTTGCTCACGATTCATCCGGGCCAGTTGGGCAGCGGCGGCGTAATGTCTGGGACGCGCCAGGATCTCAAACTGGAAGATGCGGTAGCTTTGCTCAAAGTCCCCGGCGTGGTCGGCGTTGCGCCCGTTGTAGGCGGCAACGTCCAGGTTAAATACATGGACCACAACACGCGCACCAATCTCGAAGGCGTGTCGCCCAATTATTTCCCCATGCGTAACTTCCCCGTGGACCAGGGAGAATATTTTACCGACCTCGATTGCGATCATGAGGCCCGCGTTGCAGTCATCGGGCCGCTGACCGCGACCAATCTATTTGATGACGAAAGCCCGCTGGGCAAAACCGTTAAAGTTAACGGCATTAATTTCCGCATCGTCGGCGTGCTCAAAGCCAAGGGTGACCAGGGCTGGTACAACCCCGATGATCAAATCTGTGTGCCCTATACGACCGCAATGAAGCAATTGCTCGGCGTCGACTATGTGCGCGAAATCGACGTGCAGATTCAAAGCAATGACATCGTCGACCAGGCTACGCGCGATGTGAATGCTGCTATCCGCCAGCGGCATCGTCTTCAGCCCACCGATCCGGATGATGTCACTATTCGTTCGCAGGCTGAATTTCTGGAAGGCGCCATGCGCGCCAACGCCACCTTCACCGTCCTGCTCGGCTCCGTTGCCGCGATTTCTCTGATCGTGGGCGGCATCGGCATCATGAATATCATGCTGGTCACCGTCACCGAGCGCACGCGCGAGATAGGCATTCGCAAGGCCATCGGCGCCAAGCAGCGCGATATTCTGCAGCAATTCCTGCTGGAATCTGTTCTCATCAGTGGCATCGGCGGATTGCTCGGCGTTGCATTCGGCGTGGGCGGGGCGCAGCTGATTCCGCGCCTCAGCGATATGTTTACTTCGATCATCCAGCCGATGAGCATTGTAATTTCCCTGGGCTTTTCCGCGGCGGTGGGTATTTTCTTCGGCTTCTATCCCGCCTGGCGCGCCGCCAAGCTCGACCCCATCGAGGCCCTGCGGTATGAATAAACTGGCAATGGCGGTCAAACCGAGAATTGATGAATCGATGAACCGAAGCAATGCCTGGCGGTGCTCGCTTTTATTCCTTCTTCTGATTGCTGGCTGCCTGCCTACGCAGCAGCATGAGGTAGCGACTTATCGCAGGGTGCTGGATGCACACGCGCCGACGACAATGCCGACGCGAATTGCTCAAACGCCGCTGACGCTGCAGGACGCCTTTGTCCTCGCTAATCGTAATAACGAACAACTTGGCATCAGCGGCGAGGATTACGTTCAAGCGATCATCGCCAAAAACCGCGCATTCTCGGCCTTTCTCCCCACCGTCAACATTGGACCCGCCTATTCCCGCTCCCATAGCACCGACGGCGGGTCGGCCTATCGCTCTTTCACCGTGCCAGTCAATGCTGGTATGAATCTGTTCAACGGCTTTCGCGATGTCGAATCGCTCCGTGCTGCCACCGACGTGATCGCGCAGCGCAAAGCATCACTGCTGGATGCGCAGATGACGTTATTGCTCAACGTCACCAGTTCCTATTACCTCGTGCTGCAATCGGAAGAATCGGCGCAGGTATTGCAAACATCGCTCACCTATCGGCAGGAAGAAATTCGCGATATGAAAGCGCGCCTCAGGCTTGGCAATGCGCGCCCGCTCGACCTGGCCCAGGCTCAGGCGGATGAAGCTTCCACCCGCGCCAGCCTTCGCCAATCCCAGACCAACACCATCAATGCCCGCTCCGAGCTTGCCTACCTGATCGGTGTCCCAGAAATTACGGGCCCGCTGGCTGATCAATTCGTTGTCCCCGCGCCCCTCTTTCTCGAAGCGCACTTCGAAGATTTGGCCCAGAATTATCGGCAGGATTTAATTTCCGCCCGTGCCGCAGTGGCAGCTGCTGAAGAAGGAATCAAGCAGGCCATCGGCGAATATTTCCCAACCGTGAATATCAACGCCAGCTATTTTCTCTTTAACGATCCCGAGCCAGGCACGCTCTGGACCGCTGGGATCAGCGGAAATATTCCCATCTTCGAAGCCGGCACGATCGAAGCCGATATCCGCAATGCCTGGTCGGTTGCCCGCCAAAACCAGCTGACCGAGTCTTACGTTAGTCGCGGTGCGCTCAACGATGTGCAGACCGCCTACCAGAACCTGCTGAACTCACAGGATCAGATTGTAGACCTGGAAGAATCGGTCGTGGCCGCACAGAAAGCATTTGATCTGGCCGACCGGCTTTACAAAATCGGCGGTGGTTCCAACCTCGATCGCCTGACCGCGCAAAATACTCTGCTCAACGCGCAGCTCGCCCTGACGAACGAGCGGTTCAGCGACAAAACGAATTACGTCACCCTGCTCCGTGTCGCCGGCCTGCTTCGGCCTGATTATCCGCAAACACCGGTGCCGACGACTCAGCCTGCCGCAGTTCCCGTGGCGCAGTTGTCGCGAAACTAATAGTGTTAGTTGATAGTGGTTAATGGTTAGTTGTGTTGGTGTTCAACAACTAACCACTAACCATTAACAACTAACAATTAAGATTCCAGTAAATCCGCAAGCGATGTTACCGGTAAATTGCTTGATCCCAGGAGCGCCGAAACATCCGCGCTCGGCGGCGTGAATTGCATCCTTGAGGTAGCAATAATTGGCGTCGGATATTCCACGTTGATCGATTGCCCATTGGACATCGCAACGCCGAGCATCGTGTCGCCCCAATCATCGGCATCGATCCTGGTGTCGTAATTGAAATTGCCCCATTGCCAGGAGGTTTGACCGAGAATCTGGCCCAGCATGATCAGGGTGAGATCATCGGCGTTGATCACGCCATCCAGGTTCGCATCGCCCATCCACGTGCGGCGGATAGTGATTTGCGAGCCATCATCGTAATACCCCACCGATGTGCCGGGCGAAACATCCGAGCTGGTAATTCCCCGCCCATTCCACAGGCCGTTATTCGAAGCGGATGTGATCAGCGATTGAATATTCGTAGCGGGAGATGTACCGCTGTATTGCACGATCAATTCGTCGTTGCCGACGTCCAGTGTTCCACTCGCCCCGAGATTGAATTGCTGCACGATGTAAACATTGCCGCTGCTCGGTAGCGTCAGCGTCTGTCCATCGGGGACATAGAGGAAATTAAATTGATAAGTGCCGGAGAGCACATTGCCGGATGGATCGGTGATTGCCGAATTGTTCAGCGTCACCTGGTAAATCCCCGCTGGGACTTCCGAGCCGAAGCTGAACGTAGCGGTATTGCTGCCCGTATCATAAAACATCGTGGTTGCCGTGATCGGCGAGCCGCCCAGTGTCGGCACGATCTGCACATCGCTGGTGGTGAGCGTACCTGAGACATTCGCGGAGAATTGCACGGTCAATTGCTGCGGGCCAGCGAAGGTGAATGAAAGTGTGTTGACCAATTGCCGTTCATAAGAGCCGAGATCGACAATCGCGCCGGGGTCATGAATGCCAGGAATATCGACAAAGCGTGGCTCGTTGGCGACATCGGTGGTGATGCCGGAGCGCACCGCCGAATTCGATCCAATATCGATAGCGGGGGAGGTCGGCGACAGGGCGAGATCGCCATAATAATCATCCGGCGTACCCCATTGGCCGTCGGTTCCGGGATCGGGATTGCGGAGGAAGAGCGGGTCGCTGTTGATATTACCTGTGCCGGTGTAGCCGCCATCGACATCGCTATAGGTGATGGTCGCGCTGGAATTGGTCGTGGCCAGATAAATTTCATTCGCATTATCCAGAGCTACGTCACCCCACAGGATGGAATTGGTAATGACCGGAATCGAATTGGTATCGTTGACGATCGCTCCGCCCACATCGGCGAGGTTGAAAGAGAATGTGCAATTGATCAGCGTCGGCGAAGCAGCATTGTAATTGTACATCGCGCCGCCATAAGGGGCGGCATTTCCGGCGAAAACGCAGTTGCTCAGCGTGGGGATCACATCGATATTCATCACCGCGCCGGCGGCTTCGTTGGCGCTATTTCCCTCGAATGTGCAATTATCAATCTCCGGCGAGGAATCATCCTGGTTATCAATCGCCCCGCCGAGGCCGCCTTGCTCGCCATAGACAGTATTCTGGATGAACGTGCAGCTCACAATCGTCGGCGTCGAATATTCATTCTCGATCGCGCCACCCATCGCCTGGATATCCGGCGAGATCGCCGAGTTGGCGGTAAATGTGCAATCCACGATGTAAGGATTCGCCCCGTAATTTCCAATCGCTCCGCCAAAGGCGTTGTAGCTGGAATTGCCAGCCAGGTTATTCGTAAAGGTGCAATTGGAGATGACCGGGTTGGCATTGTCTTCTTCAAAAATTCCCCCGCCAAAGAAGATTGCTGTGTTGTTCGTGAAGGTGCAATCGTTAATGGTCGGGCTGCCATTATCGCTGAACATTCCCCCGCCAAGGGCATCATTGATATCGGAATTCGGATCAGCATCCGCATTGCCGCCGGTGATCGTGAAGCCGTCCAGCGTCGCGGTGAAATTCACCGAGCTGGCGTCGATCACGTGATAGCTGTTGTCAGAAGAATTGCCGGCAATCCCAATATCGCCGGAGAGAATCGACGGCGTGCCCGCAGGATTGCGTGTATCTGGCGTCGCCGAATCCACCCCGCCGAATCCGCCTTCAATGGTAACGCTGTCAATCAACGCAAACGAAGCCGTGCGATCCGCGCCGTTGGTCGGATAATAAATCCCTTGTGCCACTTCGATGGTTTCGCCAGCGACCGCGTAAGAAAGTGCCGCGGTTAATGTCGTAAACGCATTAGTCCAACTGCTGCCGCTATTCGACCCAGTCGCGTGGCTATCCACATAAACCAAGTTCTCCCACGCCTCATACGCCCCCATATCCACAATCGCCCCGGGATCATTCACGCCCGGAATATCCACAAAGCGCGGCCGGCCATCGAGATCGGTGGTGATGTCGCTCGGAACCGCCGCGTTGTCGCCATCGTCGATGCAGGGAGAGGTGAGCTGTAAATGCAGATCGCCGTCATCACTTGGGCCATTGGTGCCGGGAGCGCGGACGAATTGTGGATCAGCATAAATATTTGTTAGTCCACCCCAGTTTTGCACATCGCTATACGTGACTGTTGCATTGCCATCGCTAATTTTTATCCCATCAAAATTATCCCAGATAATGCAATTGGTAATGGTGATAGAAGCCCCGAGATCAATCTGCACGCTGGCGGCATTATCTGAGGTGTTTCCCGCTATCGTGCAATTGATCAACTGCGGATCCGAAGCAACACTATCTAGAATCGCGCCTCCAGCGGTCCCAGCAATAAGGCAATTCACCAGCTCTGGCGATGCCGATCCAATATCGACTGCGCCCCCATCGTCACTTCCTCCGTTATCAAGAAATGTGGAGTTTGTAATTAATGGAGACGAGTTCTGCGTGATAGAGATCGCACCGCCCTGGAACGAAGAGTTATTTGTAAAAATGCAGTCGGTAAACGTAGAGTTAGAAGCGTCAGTTTCTGATATTCCTCCACCATACTCTGCGCTATTTCCAGTAAAGGTACAGTCAACTAGCGATGCTGTTGAGCCATTATCATCGTCTATCGCTCCACCATAGATCGCGATATTGCCAGTAAACGCACAGTTAACAATAAGGGGTGACGCCGCGGCGGCATAAAGTGCCCCACCGTTGACAGCCTCATTGTTAGTGAATACGCAATTCGTAATAGCAGGGCTACCGGCTGAATCATAGATTCCTCCTCCGTAGCCAGTGTCAAATCCAGATATGTCGTAACTGTTTCCGTTTTCAATCGTGACGCCATCAAGAATGGCAGTTGCATTTGTACCATTGGCGCTAACGACGTGATAACTATTTACTGAAGGCGCTACGCTTCCTGAAAGAATAGTTGTATAGAGCGATGAATTTTGCGCATTTGGATTGGCTGCCCCGTATCCGGCATATCCGCCGTAGATCGCCACGTTATCTTCCATCACGAACATCGCCGTCGGATCAGATATCGAGGTCGGATAGTACGTCCCCTGGCTCACGAGGATTTCAGTATTGCTCGCGGCCACAGACAGCGCTTGCGTTAGCGTCGTATACGCATCCGCCCACGACGATCCATCTTGCGTAATCCCCGGCGCATTCGCATCCACATAGATCGTATTCACTGCAGACAAATCGCTGATCAGCGTCGGCACATTCGGCGTCCCGCGCCCACTCGTCAGGTCATACCCTACCCCCGCTGCAAATCCATTATTCCCGCTGGTGATGTCATTGAACGCACTGCTCGGCAGATCATAAATCATCGGCAGCGTTTGCGACGGCCCATCCAACGTCGGCAACCCGCGCGTGGCGCGGGTCTGATTCACCATCGAAATCACTGCTCCCCACATCGGCGTCGCCAGGCTCGTGCCGCCGATTTGAATCAAGCCGTTGGTTCCTTCGTTGGCGTAAGTGTCTAGAACATTCACGCCGGTGCTGGGATCAGCCAGCCACGAAACATCCGGAATAGTCCGCTGCGTCGTGCTGAAGGGATATACCGTTGCGGATTGGAAATCGGGTTGCGCTTCGTATTGGCTGATTCCTCCGCCGCCGTCGGACCAAGCCGTTTCGCCGCCGTAGCTTCCATCACTGTTGATCGTCAGGCTTGACCCACCGACTGCCAGAACATTCGGCGAATAGGCTGGATATCCACCCGGCTCGCCGCTATCTCCCGTGCTGGAGATGAAGGTAATTCCCTGGTGGCCTGCGGGCGTGGTAAACAGCGAATCGGTGCTGGTATCGCTGGGATCTTCCGGCCCGCCCCAGCTCATGGAGATAATCGAAACACTCGCGGTATTGCGCGCCTCATTCACCGCTGAGTACAGATCATTGTTGTTGTCACTGTTCGCTTCGAACAGAATGATGTTCGCTTTGGGCGCGATCGCGTGGGCCCATTCCACGTCCAGCGATTCTTCCAGATCCCAGTTACCGGGCGCTGCATTTGGTGGAACACTCGTGCCGCCGGTTTGATTCAGCACTTTAAACGTCGGCCCGCCGGGAACGTTAAATTGCTGCAAGCTATACATGCTGTCAAAACTCGAAACGTCGCCGGTGATGTCCGGATCGTTGTATGCATCAACAATCGCGATGGTTTCCCCGGCTCCATTCTGGCTGATCGTATTAATCCCATAGGCTTGCCGAATCTCTGCCGGCGTGAATGGAGGCGAAAGTGTTGAAGGATTCGCATCAATCACAAACGTCGGATGGAACTGGATCTCCGCAGCGAAGAGCGTGCGCTGCTCGAGCGCCTGCATCAGGGTGGTCAGTCTGCGACGCGTCCGTGTCGACTTTTGCATCATAATCTCCGCCAGAAAACCAAGGCCCGATAATCACATCACCCCGCAAACTAACGCAATTATTCAACCAGAACAGGTACTATTCAAGCCGAAATTTATTTTCGGACCCGTCGCGCAATAGAGAATAAACCGCTAAACCGGCAGTAGCATGCTCGACTGAGCTTGTCGAAGTCTTCAGCGCCACAGATATTTACCCGCTTTCCTGTTGATACCCATCAATCTCCTCCCCAATCTGCACCTGATCCCATCCCATAATATCCCCCATCCATCCCGCTACCTGCTCCGCAATCTTTGCATGATCTGCATAATAATGCCCCCAGCTCGACCGGCGAATCATCACATCCGTCAGATGAATCACCCATTCATTTTTGCAAAAATGCTCAACCGCTTCCCGGCTCACCTCGGCCGGTAAAATCCCGCTGAATACCGGCTTTTCCAGCAATGGCCGTTTGGCCGTCACGCAGGGCTGCAACAGCTTCTCCTGGTAACGATAAATCTTATCCAGCGTCTGCTCCGCCATGAGCCGATAAGTCGTCAGCTTGCCGCCGGCTACGTCAAACCATCCCGGGTGGGGCATTTCGATCTTATGCTGGCGAGAAATATCCGATGGCTTGCCGCGTCCCTGATCGATCAAAGGTCGAATCCCCGCCCAGCTGCCGATAATATCTGCCGTCGTAATCTTCGCCGTCAGAAATGCTGCATTCACCGCATCGAGAATATATGCTGCATCCGCCGCTTCGCATTTCGGCGCATCGAGCGGGCCATCGTAATCCGTATCCGTCGTTCCCAGAATGGTCCGCTCGCCCCACGGAATCGCAAAAAGAATCCGATTCTGATCCGTCAGAACGATCGCATCATTGAGGCCGAGCCGTTTCCGATCGATCACGACATGCGCCCCTTTGGTCAATCGCAATTTGATCTCGTTCTGCACAAAACTCATCGTCCACGCCCCGCTGGCGTTGATCACATGCTTCGTCGTGACATTCGCAATCGCCCCGCTGAGTCGATCTTGAATCTGGCAGCGCCAGATTTTTCCTTCCTCTTTCGCATCAGCAAGCTTCGCATAATTCAGAACCACCGCGCCCGCATTCGCCGCCGAGCGCAGCGTGTCGATCACCAGCCGGGCATCATTGGTAAACCCATCGAAATATCGCACGGCTCCGGTCAGATCATGCGGATTCAAGTGCGGCAGCGCATTAAGAATCTCCTCGCGATTAAACGACGAAGATTTCCCCAGATTCGCCCTGCCACAAAGCAGATCATAAATCTTCACCCCGATGCGCAATTTCCATAGCTTCCACGCCCCATGCCGATGCGTCGGAAACACAAACGCCAGGGGAGTCGCCAAATGTGGCGCAATCTTATGCAGAATCACTTTTTCTCGGCTCGCCTCCCGCACCAGCCCAATGCGCCCTTGTGCCAGATAGCGAATTCCTCCGTGCAATAATCGGCTCGACCTCGACGATGTGCCGGATGCAAAATCATTTTGCTCCACGAGCATGCAGCGTAAGCCGCGCAACGCCGCATCGCGCGCCACCCCCGCCCCGACGATCCCGCCGCCGATCACCAGCACATCCACATCAGCAATCGTTGGAAATGTGCGCGTTGTGTGTTGTTTGATTGGTTCTGACAAGTCCTTATTGTATGAAAAATGGGACGCCAGTTGTTAGTCGACAGTTTTCGCTAAGCACGTCCCTAGGCTTGCACTTGAGTAGCTTTCAAAACAACTATCAACTAACCCCTAACAACTAACATTTTCATGCACACTCATATCGGCAACCTCTCTCAACTTTCCAACGCTCAATCCCGATCCATCTCGCCGGAAAACTTCACGGGCGAAAAAGGCAAAGCCGGAATGGCGACCGAAGGCACGGGTGCTCCTGCGGCGCGCGATCTCGGCCAAGGCTGGAAGATCAGCCCCTCCATCCATATCGCCGCTGGTGAAGAACGGCTGCTGGCTGACATCACCGGTCCCGGCTCGATTCAGCAAATCTGGATGACGCCCACCGGTCACTGGCGCTTCTCAATTCTGCGAATCTATTGGGACGATCAAACCGTCCCAAGCGTCGAATGTCCCGTCGGAGATTTCTTCGCCTGTGGCTGGCAAAAATTCGCCCAGGTTTCTTCATTGGCCGTCTGCGTCAATCCCGGCAGCGCATTCAATTGCTACTGGCCCATGCCCTTCCGCAAACGCTGCCGCATCACTCTCACTAACATCGCCTCCGAGCCGATGGTGCTCTATTACCAGATCAATTACGAATTGAACGAGGTACCGGAAGATTGCGCCTATTTCCACGCCCAGTTCCGCCGCTCCAATCCCTTGCCCTACAAACAAGTCCACACGCTTCTCGACAACATCACCGGGCGCGGCCACTACGTCGGCACCTACCTCGCCTGGGGCGTCAACAACACCGGCTGGTGGGGCGAAGGCGAAATCAAATTCTTCCTCGACGGCGACAAAGATTTTCCCACCATCGCCGGCACCGGCACCGAAGACTATTTCTGCGGCTCCTACAATTTCGAAAACCAAACAACAAAACAGTACCAGGAATTCACCACGCCATATTCCGGCCTCCCTCAAGTCATCCGCCCCGATGGCACCTACCAATCCCAACAACGCTTCGGCCTATACCGCTGGCACATCCCCGACCCCATCCGCTTCCAAAAAGATATCCGCGTCACCATCCAAGCCCTCGGCTGGCGCAGTGGCGGACGATATCTGCCATTGCAGGATGATATTGCTTCCGTGGCGTATTGGTATCAGACGTTGCCGACGGCGCCATTTCCGAAATTTCCGG
The DNA here is from genome assembly GCA_036490535.1 of Tepidisphaeraceae bacterium. Classification (GTDB taxonomy): domain Bacteria; phylum Planctomycetota; class Phycisphaerae; order Tepidisphaerales; family Tepidisphaeraceae; genus DASXDR01. Next base: position 45,721 of record DASXDR010000080.1, read on the forward strand.
AGAAAGATTATCTCGAAATCATTTAGGTCCGCTTTTTTTTGTCGCTTGCAATTACTGACTAATCGCGTCCTGCTTTTGTAATTTCGCCGCCATAAGAATGCGCCGCGCTTTCACGCGCCGATGCATCCAGAGAAGTGGCAGGATCGGCGTAATCACAGCGAACCATCTAATATCGATTTGAAAATGGAATGGCGGGTTGTATGTACCGAAATCAAAAAACTGTCCAGATTCCGATGCAATCCAATAATGGTCATGGCCCCCTGATATTCTCCAAGCCATCACACTAAAGTCGGTTGCGACGAAAATAAACAGAAATATCGCCAAGGAAATTGCTGCGAGTACGTTGAATAATCGGCGACTATTCACTCATGACATTATAGCTTCGCAACGGCCAGTCGGGGTCGCAATTTCCCTGTTCAATTTTGTTTCGTCAGCCTGTCATATTCCTTGTACGTTCCGATCCAGAACCAAGTTACGAGGTCGTTAGTTTTGATCGCCAGGGCCCGGTAGTTCCGATTAATTCAGACGGACCATACATCACCACGCAGCAGTTTGAATCTCAGGGATGGATGGATGGGATTTTGCGCCCAGAGGCGATATTTCGCTCTGGCAATTTCTTGAATTTCAATTGGAAGAGTTTCAAAGCAGGTCCAGAAATTCGGATGTGCTTTTGATTTCACGGCATATCCAGAAGATTGCCGGCCTCAATATCCTTGCGCACTTGGGTTAGGAGATCATCTAGCCGACCGGCGGCCATGTCTTCCTTTATCTGGCGGTCCCATTCATCGTCTGCCCAATCATTGATCCAGTGAACCAACTTTGTCTGCTCGTCCGGAGGCAGCTTTTGAATCGCCGTTTTGATTTCGTCGACGCCGGTCATATGGGATTATTATATGGTGCAATTCGACCGGAGCCAACACAAACATATTCGACCATTTGCAGGTCGCTCAGGCAATCCATTGGATGATATTCGTGAAAAATTCGTGTCCATAATCAATATTGAATTTCCACCTTCACAGGCTTTGCCGAATTTGCGCAATTCACCCAAACCCATTTCCCATCCTGTCGCCAGGAATTCGTCGGCAACTCCTCCGTTCCCACCTTCACACTCTTCACACTCTTCTCACACCGCACGAGCATCCGTGCTGGCGTTTCCTCGATCCCCCAGAACGAAAACGAAACACTTGAATCATCCGTTTTTTCATCGCTGATCCTCGCCGACGCCGCCACCACTGCGCCTTTGTATTTATCCAAGTCCACCATGAAATACCTTCGCCCCGGCTCCACATCCACCCCATCCATCACCGGCAAATTTCCATTCAGCAGCGAAACAAAATGCCCATCCAGGTGAACCATCTTTTTCGCTGGTGATTCCTGTAATCCGGCTGCTACCACATATGGCCCGCGCCGCATCACAAACGCTGGGCTTTCTTCCCAATTCAGGCCGATCTGTTTTGCCATATCTCGGCACATATGCCGCACGATTTCGCCGCCATTTTCATCGTGCGAAAGATCAGCGGGTGATTTTTTCTCATACAACACAAACCCTTTTCCAACCGAATGCATTCCCTCGCTATCCGCCGGCACGCCGAGCAATTCGAACAAATGCTGCCGTGGCATCGCATAGTGTCGGCCATTTTCGTTCCACCAATCTTTCGCGGCGTTATACGGATCGCGATCGTCATCCACGACAACAAGACCGCCGCCCGCTTTCACCCAATCCGCAATTGCCTCATCCACTTCCGGCTTCGGCGGTTTCTGTCCCTCATAGGTCAGCAGCAGCAATTTGTACGGCGATAGAAAATCTTTCTTCGCGGCAGCGCTCTCCATCTGCACTGCCTCCGCCGGCACGCCCGCTGCCACCAGCGGCATGCTCAATCCAAAGAATGATCCCAAATCCCCATCTGACATCTGCGGCCCAAACCGCTGAAACATCATCGTATCCGCTACCAGCACGCCCACACCCTGCGTCCCCGCATTCTCCCATTTCCAGTCCGGCTGTTTTAGATCCTCCTGTGCCCGCATCGTTGCCTGCAACTCCACCGCATAATTTTCCGGTATCGGCTGCGATCGATCATCCGGCTTCCCGTGCCGTGGATATTTCCCATGAAACACTCGCTCCGGCCACGGCGCCACCTCATACCGCCACACCTCCGGCTGCAGCAGCGACGCCACCAGCGTGCACTCCCAGTTATGCCGATAGTAAACCCACGGCGAGCTCGGATCATCCGCCACCGGATCATTCAAATACCACATCGTCCGCCCCGACGCCTTCACCAGATTCTGCATCTGTCCATATTCCAGAAACGCCGTCTCAAACGTCCGCGATTTATTTACCCCATCATAAAACTCCGGCGTCTGCGCCGTCCCCGTCCACACCTGCGCAATGTATCCATCGCACCCCACATCAATCAGCGAAGACTCCGGCGAGACAATCCCCCAGTGCGAATAATTAATCATCGAGTGCGTGGCTACATAACATTTCACATCCCGCCCGACCTGCTTCGAATATGATTTGACGAACGCAAAGACATCCGCCAGCGTCCGGCGATACAAATAATATTTTAACTTCGATGCCCGATACTGTGCATCTGGCGAAGAATCCGGCGGCAACCAATCATCGCCATAAAACTGCTTCCACTCCTTCTTAAAATTCCCGCTCCACCCGGCCCGCACCCAATACTCCGGCTCCTCCAGCACTACCGCCTTGGCTCCCGCATCAATCGCCCGCTTCACCCCCACGCACAAATATTTCCCATAATCCGGCCCCGGCGACATGTAATAAACATCTCCCCCATGCCCAATCTTCTCCCCATTTTTCTGCGTCTGCGCCTGATCCTCATGATTGACCCCATCAAATCGCCCGTAGTAATAATCCTGATAATTCCCCCACGCGACGCCGGTCATGACATAAGGGACGTAGCCAGCATTACGCCAAGTCGCCAAACGCTCCGGCAGCGACTTATCAATCCCATATGCCATCGCGACGTCGGCCGGCAGATTCGCCCAGGCATGCCAGGGTTTGTTGGTTTGGAATGAGGTGCGCTCAGGTGGTTCTGCCGATGCGCATCTTGCTGCTATTGCTGCAACGATCAATCCAAAGATGGGCAGCCCAGGCCTGGCAACTTTCGAAAGGATAACTCGTCGGATTCCACCCATTAAATGATCGTTTTTCATCGTGCGTCAGATTATCTGATTTTCCTTGACAAAGCGAAATTGGAAAAATTCCTCGACCGAGTCTGCCACTGCGCTTATGAAACATGGAGTAAAGTAGGCTTTGGGAATTTGTCGGACGCGACATAAACTGAAGCCGTTATCATGGTGGCTTACCGTCGCGCATATTTCTTCATAGCGCTTTTCTTCTTGCTGATTACCAGCATCATTTGGATTTTTGTTTTAGCGATGCGACCTCAGCTATTGGCTGGCAGTATCTTTTCCCCAACCTCTAATACCCGGATGCAAGCGAAATATAGTCCGTGGCTGAAATCAGTGAATGCAGATGCGGAGACTAGCCTTTGCACATATCAAGATTTTTTCGGGAAGGTACAATTTCGGCAAACACGATTTTTAGATCGGAATGACAGGCCAAGATGGAACGGGGTCTTGACCGAATTCGTATCCGTCACCTCAGACGTCCCTCCGTGGATTAGTTGGGGGCTGGTGGCCACATGGTTGACCTTCATCGCGATACTTGTAGCAACATTGCGGCGATCCAATTTAAACAAAGCAACCTAAAGAGGGTGATTTGCCGCCCATCTCCTTGCGCGAACCTCGGAAAGTAGACAGCCCGCTAGAATCTTTACGCCACGCTCCTAGACCGCTTGATATAAAAAGTCGGATTCCGCGAAATTGCATCAAGCAGCCGGCATGCCATTGGCGATGGAGTGCGTGAGCCCGTTTCCCAGGCCTCTACGAGCTTTCGCGATACACCAAGAAGTTTGGCAAACAATCCTTGGCTAAGCCCAAGCTGATTGCGCAATCGACGAACTGCGCCGGCACTAAACCGCGGCGGATCGGGAATCTCCACCGTCTTCATGGTCAGCTTCCCTGCTTTGTCTTGCAGACCATCCCGCAACTCGGTCAAACTCTGCACCAATAAATCGCCAAGGGTTTGTTTTGCAGGCTTTGCCATAAAATCATCTCCTAAAACAGCGATCCTATTTAAGCATCTGCTTAATCTGCTCCGAGAGATTCCGGCAAATCTTTTCCTGCTCGGCAGTCAGATTGGGCTGCTCATTCTTAGGAAAAATCAAAACAAAAAAGACAATTGCATGATCTGGGAAATAAAAATAACACACTCTAAATGCGCCGCTTTTTCCGGATCTCGAAGACGGCGGAGCAAAACGAGCTTTGCGAATTCCGCCTGTGCTTTTCATCACCTTGCCGGCAAGCGGATTCTCCATAATCTGCCGCTCTAGGTAGCCCGGACATTCATTTCTCTGCAGTGACAAAGGCTGCCAGGTAGATAAATCCAGCGAAGTTGGCGGCCTTTTTTTCATATCGCGTGGCCACGCGTCGGCAGCGACGGATGCGGCAGAAGAATCGCTCGA
>DASXDR010000127.1:0-3828 GCA_036490535.1 Tepidisphaeraceae bacterium
GTCTCAATGAGCTGTATCTGCACATTCAGGCCAGGATGGGCACGGCCGAGGGCGTCGGCAATCGACTGGGTTTGTTTTCTGGCGAGCAGACTGCCGCGGGTGCCGAGGATAATGGAATGTGAATTACGCACTTTAGTTCGCTTGAAGTTTAGAAGGCACTTTGCTAGACTTTCTTTTCTCGGCTCGTCAAGGAGCCGGCCGACTTATCCGTCCGCACGCTTTTGGCGCTGTCGGGGAACGCGATTTAAGTTGGCATTGTTTTACAACCTCGTTTTATGTCAAGCCCCATCGCGGCCTTGAGTCTTGGCCTCAAGCGAAGCTGCGCAGGCTTAGTCGATTGGCGGACGAATTCCGCAGTTGACGAATTTCGGAGTGTTTGCATGGCACAGAATCAAGCAGAATTGGTTAAGGCTCTAGTGGACTCCGGCGTCCATTTTGGCCATCGTGTTTCGCGCTGGAACCCCAAGATGGAACCGTACATCAAGGGCAAGCGCAACATGATTCATATCATGGATGTGAAAGAGACGCTCAAAGGATTGCTTCGCGCCAAGCGCTTAGTCGCCAAGGTCGTCTCCGAAGGCAAGGACGTTGTATTCGTCGGCACCAAGCGGCAGGCCCGTTTCGCTGTCGAAGAAGAAGCCAAGCGCTGCGGCATGCACTATGTCGGCGAACGCTGGCTCGGCGGCACGCTGACCAATTTCCGCACCATTCGCGCCCGCCTCGCCCGCCTGGAAGAGCTGGAAAATCTCTGGGCCACTGGCAAAATCGAAACCTATTCCAAGAAAATGAAATCCACGCTGCAGCGTGAGATGGAAAAGATCAAGGCCAATCTCGAAGGCCTGCGTCGCATGGACAAGATCCCCGGCGTGATGGTGCTGGTAGACACTCGTCGCGAGCACATCGCGGTGAAGGAAGCCAAGAAGCTTGGCGTCACCACGATTGCACTGATCGATACCGATAGCGATCCCGATCTGATCGATCTGCCGATCCCCGGCAATGACGATGCGATGCGGGCGATTGAAATTGTCCTGCACGAAATTGCTGAGAGCGTGATCGAAGGCAAGCAAGGCAAAGCCGACAAGGCCGACGGCGATTCGCCTTCACCGCGTCGCCGCTCGAGCCGCAGCCAATATCGCGCCCAGGAGGGTTCCGCCGAGGCCCCTGCTGCCGAAGCGCCCGCAGAACCGGCGGTCGAACCCGTCGCAGCACATTAATCAATTTAGTTCTAAGTTCTGAGTTCTAAGTTCTAAGTTTTACATGCCAAGTTCTACTTAGAACTTAGCACTTAGAACTTAGAACTTTTTTTTCACGGAGAAACCACCCATGGCAGCAATCACTGCATCACTCGTCAACGAACTTCGCAACAAGACCGGCCTGGGCATGATGGAATGTAAAAAAATGCTCGAGCAGACCGGCGGCGATATTGAAAAAGCCATCGAAGAATTCCGCAAAAAGGGCGTGAAGACCTCCATCACTGAGCGCGCCGCCAATGAAGGCCGCGTTTATTCCGCCGCCTCGCCGGACAAGAAAATCGCCGCCGCCGTCGAGATCAATTGCAACACCGATTTCACCGCCAAGTCTGATGCGGTTGCCAAAGTCGTCGAAAAAGCCGTGCAGAAATTGCTCGCCAATCCGACGCTGCATCTCGCCGAAGACGCCGAAATCAAAGAGGAGCTCACCGCCCTTGCCAAGCAGACCGGCGAAAACGTGGTACTAGGCCGCAACGCCACCCTCCGTGGCTCCGGCTCCTCTGCCAGCTATCTCTATTCCACTGCCGGCAAAGGCAAAGTCGCTGTGTTGATGGCCTTCTCCGGCCCCGTGGCCGACGATGTCGCCACCAACATCGGCATGCACATCGCCGCCGCCCGTCCCATCGCCCATCAGCGCGAGCACGTTGATGCTGCATTGGTTGCTAAGGAGCGCGAAATCGCAGTCGAGCAAGCCAAAGCCACCGGCAAACCCCAGAACATCGCCGAAAAAATCGCTGAAGGAAAACTAAATTCGTTCTTCGCTGAGCGCGTGCTGGTGGATCAGGAGTTCATCCGCGCCGACTACTTCAAAGGCTCCGTCGGCAACCTGCTCAAGAGTAAAAACGCTACGCTGGAAAAATACATCCGCATCGAAGTTGGACAGCAGTAATTCCAGCCTAACAATTTTGCGAATAATGCATTGAGCCCCGCATTACATGCGGGGCTTTTTATTTTTTCTGAACCTCCCTCAACATGCCTTTGATCCTCGTGCAATTGGTAGCGCCGTAGCCGCGACATGAGGTTTGTTAGTCGGAGTGGATTGACGCGAGAAACGATCAATCGGCCATTTGCATCTTCTTTATATTCGCTATTATTCTCTCTACCTGTACCGCTACATCCATCTCGCTCGAAACGGGATACGGCAGAGCTTTTGCGAAATCCTCCAACTCTGGCGCGTAATATATTCCTGGATCATTTGGATTATTAAGGTTGTTCCAAAGTTCCAGCAGAATCTGTGCCGCTCGATGGGAGAGCTTTCTTCGGTAATGTGCCTTTTCTAAATCTTTCTCCTCCAAGAGTATCCCCCTGCACGCATTCTCTACATAGGGCCACAGCTCTGCAATTTCTCGTGACTCGGCATATTCGAGCGAATCGTTCAAACGTTCGCAGCAATATAGTATACCAACAAATACATTTTCGGGTCGATAAATCTTCGTATGATCGCCCGAATAACTAAACACGGAAATGTGAGATATAACAGTCTCAAGGCCGCGTATATAATATTCCAATAGCGCTTTCCCTGATTTACCGCTTGCGTGATCATCCCATGTCTTTCGAATTATAGCGGCGCGCTTCTTTGACGTTCGAGCACGGAGATATTCATCGTTGATCTTCTGATTTACATTTTGATTCGATTTCACTAAACCTCCCGTTTCATAGGGCGGGCACGGCCCACCGCGCGGTTATGGGCTTGCCCACCCTACCAAATTTCTATCACCCAGAGGATATCTTGCGTAGACTGCACGCATGCAATTCCTGAATCGATTTGGCGCGGTTGCAGTTGGCGTAATCGTGGCATTCCTGATCGGCGCCGCCATCCTGCACATCATTCCTCGCCTTGGCCAGGCCGGCCGCCGCATTTCTGATGCCCTCTGCCGCGCTCCTATGCTTGATTGGCTCATCACTTATTTCACCGTCGCTCCGCTCTTTGTCGGCCCCATCCTTGCTGGCTGGGCCGGATTTTTCGGCGCGATCGTCGGGCAGGTTGGTGGAGTGCTGATCTGGACCCTGATAACAGAATTGGCCAATCGCAACTCTCCTCGTCCCCGCATTGTCACCGTGCTCAATCAACTCATCGGCCCCTGGCGAAATCACCTGGCCGTCTGGCTCACCGCCATCGTCACCCCGATGTTCTGGATCGTCCGCATGGCCGAGGTCTTTGTGTATCCACCCATCGCCATGCTCACCGGCTTCCCCCGCTACAAATCCAGTGACTGGGTCCGCGTTTCTCGTCACAAATTTCGCGGCCTAGTTGGCCATGACCTGATCTGGTGCCTCTATTGCGACTGGATGACCGGCGTCTGGTCCCTCGGCACGGAAATGCTCCGCAATGTCGAATCGTTCTGGTGCCCGATTCGCTTTGATAACGAAAAGAAATGTGAAAACTGCTCCGTCGATTTCCCGGATGTGAATCACGGCTGGGTGCCAGCGGATGCCAACATCACCGACGCGGCGCGAGTGCTGCAGGAACAGCATGGCAACAGCACGCACGCCTGGTTCGGGCATCCCGTCCGATTAACTGTAAAGGGCAGCGAGACAGCAGCAGCGAAATGAACCAGTCATGGCTACTCATGTCCGT
>DASXDR010000144.1:0-41939 GCA_036490535.1 Tepidisphaeraceae bacterium
AAAAACATGGGCGAGACGCCCATGCTACGTTGTTAAGAAACACCCAGATAGTAAAGCGCACCTCCATCGTTCAGCATTTGCAACGGGCGCGTATAATGCAGCGCTATGAGTGAAGTTCACGATCATCGGCCGATTTGTATCACGGTGCTGGGCGCCGGCTCGAAATTCACGCCGACGCTGACGCGCGACATTCTTTGCATTCCCGGTGCTGAGAGCGGCGAGATTCGTCTCTGCGATATTGACGAAGCACGCCTGGGGCCGATGGCGAAAATCGTTTCCCGCGTTGCGGAATCCTCCGGCAAGCCGAGATGGAAAGTCATCGCTTCCACGGACCGCCGCCAGCTATTGCCGGGCAGCCATTACGTGATCAACTGCATCGAAGTCTCCGGCCTGCAGTGCGTTCAACACGACAACGATATCCCGCTGCGCTACGGCATCGACCAATGCATCGGCGACACGATTGGCCCTGGTGGTTTATTCAAAGGCCTGCGCACCATTCCCGTTTATCTCGATTTTCTGCGCGACATTCGCGAGCTTTGCCCCGATGCGCTGATGCTCAATTACACCAATCCGATGGGCATGCTCTGCGTCGCTGCGGGGCGCGGTGTACCGGAGGTGCAGACCGTCGGGCTATGCCATAGCGTGCAGGGAACCTCGCATCTATTGGCGAAGCGAGCTGGCGTGAAATACGAAGAAATGCAGTGGGAATGCGCCGGCATCAATCACCTGGCCTGGTTCACAAAGCTGGAGCATAAGGGCCGCGACCTGTATCCAACGTTGATGGAAAAAGCCCGTCAGGATATAGCTGGAAATCCCAGCGATCCCGAAGACGCCAAGGACTTGGTCCGCAAAGACATGACGCTTCATTTCGGGGCGTTCATTACCGAATCGTCCGGCCATCTTTCGGAATATCTGCCCTACTATCGCAAGCGGAAGGATCTGTATCCGAAATATATTCGCGATGGTTATGACGGCGGCTCGCGCTTCTACGCCACCGAGTGGCCACGCTGGCGGCAGGAGACGGATCAGTGGTTGCAAAAATTGCTGCATGGAGAGGAACCGCTGCCCAAGATGGAGCGATCGTGGGAATATGCTTCGTGGATTATCGAAGCTGCCGAGACGAATCGTCCATACCGAATTTATGGCAACGTGATGAACATCTGCCCGCGCTCGGGCCGAGGTCCATTGATTGAGAATCTGCCCCACGATGGATGTGTTGAAGTCGCCTGCGATATCGACCGCAAAGGCGTGCACCCGATGGCCTTTGGAGCGTTACCCGCGCAAATGGCGGCGATGTGCGATTCGAACATGCGGATGATCACTCTCGCATCAGAGGCGGCGATGGAGAAATCCATCGAAAAAGCGATCTACGCGCTCATGCTTGATCCGCTCACTGCGGCCTGTTGTTGTCCGGCGGAGATCAAAGCAATGGCTCTGGAAATGTTCGCTGCGGAAAAAGAATTTCTGCCCGGCTATGCGTGATGCAGAGCATTTTGAATTTTCTGCAGAACCGAGGACCAATCGCCGGCGACTGTTTGGCAGAAAAGACGCATCGTGGGGTACCACGGTGAATCCGCGCGATCGAGCATCCAGCGCCAATCGCAATCCAGCGGCAATAGCGTCCAAACCGTTTTCCCCATCGCACCAGCAAGATGAGCGAGTGCGGTATCGACAGTGATAATTAAATCCATCTGATCTACCAGCCCGGCGGTAGCGGCGAAATCGGTGAATTCGCTGCTATAGTCGATGAGCCCCATGGCGCTGGCAGCAGCTTTGTCCTGCGGATTCATCTCGCCTTTCCACAAATTGAAAATTTGCACGCTGGGCATTTGAGCCAGAGAGAGGAAATGCGCCAGCTCGATGGAGCGTTTGCGATCATCGGCGTATTTCGCTGAGCCGCGCCAGATCAGGCCGATTTTCTTTTCCGCGGAGGTCTTTTCGATGCGCGGACGCCAATGCTTGGAATCGTTTGCCAAAGCGCGAAGATAAGGCACGCGCGCAGGAATGGTCTCCACGGTCGTCTGGAAAATACGCGCCAAGCTCATGATCGATGCATGGCAATCAAAGTCAGGAAGCGGCTCTTGATTGGTAATAAACCGGCACTGTTGAAAATTGGCAGCGAAGAGTCGCTGCAATTCAGTCGGGCAGAGCACAATCACTTTTCCGCCGCACTCGGATGCTAATTGGCAATAGCGAATAAATTGGATCGCATCGCCATGCCCTTGCTCGGTGTAAAGAAGCAGCGAGCGGCCATTCAGCGGTGAGCCATCCCAAACCGACTGTTTGAAATCTGGCAGGCGCAGCGTGAAATCGGCGCATTTCCATCGCCACTCATATTCTTCGAATCCTTCGCGGAGATGACCTTGTGAAAGCAGGATCGCAGCGATATTGAAATGCGCCTCGGCATGATCGGGAGCAAGGGCCAGAACGCTGCGCCAAGCCGCAAGAGATTCGTCCAGATTCCTTTTGCGTTTCTGTGCATAGGCGAGATTGCGATGGGATTGAAGATTGTCGGGATTGAGAGCAATAGCGCGTTGATAAGCGGCAATTCCCTCATCGATTTTTCCCAGGCCGCACAGCGCGTTGCCCAGATTGTTAAACGCCATCGCATACTGCGGTCGCAGTGCGATCGCGCGCTGGCAAGCCGAAATCGCCTCGGCGAATTCCCCTTTTTCAGCCAGAACCAACCCCAAAAGATTGTGCGCTTCAGCGAGATTTTCTTGCAAAGAGATTGCCTGCCGGCACGCGGCGATGGCCTCATCGACCAATCCTTTGCTTTTCAACGCCAGCGCCAGATTGCAATGAGCTCCCGCATAACTCTGCCGCAGCGCGATCGCCTGGCGACAAGCGGCAATGGCTTCATCCGTGCGACCCATTTCTTCGAGAATCATGCCGAGGTTGCTCAGCGCATCCGGCCAATCCGGGCGAAGGGCAACCGCCCGCTGGATGAAATCCATCGCCTCCTGCTTTTGGCCTGTTTGATGCAGAATCAAACCCAGATGATGCAACGCGACGTAATGGGCTGGATCATCCCGCAATATCTGCTCATAGAGCTCACGCGCTTCGGGCACGCGCCCAGCATGATGATGCGCAATTGCAGTTTGCAGAAGAGGGTGGATCGGAAGAGGAGCCACGGCGGAGAACACTATCCGCTACGAAAGCATGGGCAAGCAAATTATTTTGACAAGTCGGGCATCGGAGCATGCACCTCCACGCACAGCGCATCAGCAACCGAGCGTTCTTTTCCATCGGAGGGCGAATTCAATATGCGCAGGTGATGCAGTTTCGGATCATAAGCAACCATCACCGTCGAACCGCCGCCGTCGAGATTAATCGCGTTGTAGCAACCGGCATGCAGCATCTGATCCGCCAATTCCGAAAGCGTCATGCCAATCGAAATATCCGGCTGCCGCCCGTCGACGACCAGCAGGATCAGCTTCGCGCCATCTTTGCTGATGCCGACCGCGGTGCGTGGATGACGTGCCAGAGCGAAGCGCGATTTGAGAGGTAATTTTTTTCCATCGCGAACGATAACGGGATTCCCACCAATGATCTGGCGAACAGAAGAACTCATGGAATCCGGTTCAAAATCGGTGATGGTCACGTGATCCTTGTTATCGACTTCCACGATGGGGCGCGTCGTGGCATGCGAGCACCAGAGCTTGCCGTCGGTCATCGCCGGGCCGACCGGGGCAGCAGCTTTGCCTTTCACATAGCCGGTATTTTTTCCTTCGATGTCCCTGGTTTTATCCGCATCAAAAAAATCACCATTGATCGCAATCTGGTACCCCTCGCGCTGCGCGATCTCGCTCGGCGGTAGCAGCGTGGTGAGCCAATGTTGATCTCCTTTTGGCGGCGCTCCCGCCCGGCAAACATGCACCGCCACGCGCGGATCGGTCAGATCAATACTCAGGATATAAATCGAGTAATTCGGATCGTGCTGAACCAGATGCTGATAAGTCACCGGCGAATCTTCCGCTGCGAGTGACGCGGGAACCAACCAACAGAAAGCGATTAATAAGCCGGTGAAAAATGAGCGACGGATCATGGCCCGAAGCGTATCGCGTTTTGAAAAATCCACAATCGGTTCGGGCGCGAGTAGCATTGCCATCCCCAAGATCGTTCACGGCGGAATACCCCCCGGGATTGAATGTTGATAATCTAAGATTCGTTAGAGAATGGCTTTACAGCACAATTTTAGTCGATTCGTCCAATAATTAATCTACAAAATTGGAATGAGCTATTCCACGTCACGAAATATATTTGACGAAAGAATGCGTGCGCTGAGATATTTCAATGTGTTGCGCGATTTTTACATGTTCTAAGGAGAGGCGTAATGAAAAAATGGTTCGGCATCATCGCGGTCATTGCTGCGGCTAGCAGCGTCCAGGCGAGCAGTTTATATGAGCCTTTTAATTATACCGCTAATGAAGGGAACGCACTGAACGGCAGCGTGGATAGCTCCGAAGTCCCTGCGCATCCATGGGTTGAAGTGACTACCAATCTCGGTCCCACCATTGGCAGTCCCACTGCCCCTGTAGGAACCAATCCGATCTCCTATAGCGGCTTGGCTGATGAACAAGGCACCTTTGCCTATACCAGCAAGTCCGCCAGTGGCACTTCTGATCGCATCGACCTCAATGCCTCCTACGCCCCCGGCTCCACCATTTATTATTCCATGCTCGTCGAAGTTCCCACTTCCGCCGCCGCGCCGGCGGTCGGGCAGGGATCATTCCTCGCTGGCCTTCAGTGGCTAACTACGGAAAACACTGCCTCATCCAGTTATTCCTCCACTACGACTGCCGGAGCTCTGTCCATTGATTATCCTGGCACCAATGATTCGCATGGCAATCCCGAATATGAACTGGGCATTGGCTTTCGCGATACCGCAACTGCCGGTGCGGCAGCGCGTGTGTTCAATACCACTCCGATGCTCGAGGGCCAGACCTATCTCGTGGTCGTGAAATACACCGATGGACCCAATAACAACGACGACTCCGCATCGCTGTATATCAATCCTGCTTCTTCCACATTTGGCCAGGCCGATCCCGGCCTCACGCCCGTCGCGACCAGCACGAACTCCGGCGCCTCTCTGGACTACGGCACGATTAACGGCACCACTCCCGGCTCGGCATGGACAGCTACCTCTTATCTCGGCAATCTGGCCAGCTTCCAATTGCGCAGCAACGCCAGCGAAGCTGGCAACATCGATCTTGACGACGTGCGCGTGGATACCAGCTGGGCCGGCGTCACCGCCGTCGAATGGCAAGCCAATGGCAGCGGCGGCAGCGATTGGGGATCGGCCGCCAACTGGACCAGCAATGTCGTCCCGAGCGCCACTGGCGCCGATGTCACCTTCGGTACCAATTCCTCCATCTACAATGTAACCCTCAGCTCCCCACAAACCGTTGGCACTCTCCGTTTCAACGGAACCAATTCCTACACCATTGGGGGAACCGCCACTCTGACCCTGGCTGAAAACGGTGGGGGCACTAACCCGATCACCGGCGCCGCTGGATTCAGCCCCGCATCTGTCCAGGTTACCGCAGGCAATCACACCATCTCCGCTCCCGTCATGCTCGCCAGCACTACTGAATTTAGCGCTGTTTCTGGGGCGTCCATCAGCCTTTCTGGACCCGTCACAGCAGCCAGTGGCATCGCTCTGATCGCCAATGGCGGTGGCAATACCTCTATCCAACCCGCCAGTGCGACGGCACTCCAAGGCCTTAGCGGCATTACCGTCAGCGGTGGATCGAAATTGACTTTGTCTGCGAGTCACGCGGCCATCACCACGACAGCATTCAGCATCGATGCGACCTCCACGCTGGACCTGACCAATAACGATCTCATCGTTGATTACGCTCCTAACGCTTCGAACCCCACGGGCACCGACACTACCACCGGTCCAGCCGTCGTCGCGGCTGTGCAATCCGCATACAGCGCCGGTCAATGGAATGGCGTCGGAATCACCAGCTCGCAAGCCTCCCTGACAGGCGGCAAAACCCTGGCTGTTGTGGACAACGAAAGCCTGGTTACTCCATTGACCAGCGTGGACGGCGTGACGCTCGATGCCAGCAGCGTGGTGGTGAAATACACGTGGTACGGCGATCTCGATCTCGACGGCACTGTCAGCAATTCTGACCTGGCCACCATTACTGCCAACGCCGGCATGACCAACGTCGGCTGGTCGGGCGGCGATCTGAATTACGACGGAAAAGTAAATGCTGACGATGTTTCGCTTTTCGAGCTCGGTGCAGCTGAGAGCAACGGAGCAAACATTAACTCCGTGCCCGAGCCCGGCGCGATGATGGCTTTGTCGGCGCTGGCATATTTTGCAGGCAGAAGTCGCCGCGCAGTGTCTCGATAAGAAATTTGACCAGAGGAAACTTTTTTTGAGGAGAACATAAAAAGGGTCGAACAGAAAAAAACGGATTTACGGACCTTTGATGATTTCAGGAACAAGATACAAGGATGTTCAGTCGCGGGCGGATGAGGGGACATTTCGCGTTGAGGGCTATCGCTGGCATTCTCGTGCTGGCAGCCCAAACACGTCTCTTTTCAGAAGGTGTGCGTATGAAAAAGCATGTCAGGGCATTTACGTTGGTGGAATTGCTCGTGGTCATCGGGATTATCGCGCTGTTGATCTCGATTTTGTTGCCGGCGCTCAATCGAGCCAGAGCGCAAGCAATCAGCGCGCAATGCATGAGTAATCTCAAGCAGATTGGCAATTCAGCGATGATGTATGCCAATGATAATCATGGATGGTTTCCGCCTAGCATGGGCGACGACAATAGCGGCGCAACGGACGAACGATTCCTGGATTATGGGGGCACCGCAACTGTTAATGTTGCAACCGGTATCCCGGCGCGATTTGCCGTTTGGGAAGCAATGGCGCACTACTCGGGCTATAAAGTGCCCAGATACGATGCGACGCCCGGCGCGAGCAATACAAGTTATGTTTCTCCCGCCACCCCGATCTTTTATTGCCCCGCGGACGATCAATCGGTGAGCAGCCTGCCGCCCTGGCCAACGAATCAATTGCTGACTCACGCAGGCAATACGAATGACGGGAAAATGCGCTATTGGTGGGTGGCTAATCCCTGGCACGGCCCGGGAAAGGATGGGCTGGGCAACGGAACCACCGTCGCTCCATACGTATCAACTAATTACGACGAAGACCGCGAGGCCAGCGGTTGGTACTGGCATTTGGAACCCGTTCCAACGGGTGTGTCACCGACCTATGCGCCTAACGAAACGTCGTCGTGGTTTGATAGTAAAAACACGCCAGCCGCCGACTGCGTTGTTGGAATCGATTATCTCCGGAAAACCTCAGACAAGCATCAATCAGATGTTGCAGTTGCCTGCTGTCGGTCCAAGCAACAAGGCGTAGCAACCGTTACCAATCCGACTGGTGGAACTTACTACATGCACGGCCGTGGAAGTTATAACGGAACTACCGGCTGGAAGAACGAATTATTCGGCGACGGCCATTGCGAAGTTCGACATAGCGCGCAGTTGCTTCCGCGTTGGGCCCAGCCCAGCGCCGGTACGCAATGGTGGTAAGAGCCTGTATCTTTCAAAAATGTTTCAGCAAACAAAATTTATTGGTAGTCAAACGGAGAAAAACCGAGTTCGTATGTCTTATAATTTACATTGGTAAGCGAGGCGCCGCCGATGGTTTTTGTAACGGCCAGGACGCGGTGAGATCAACGCTTAATTCCTGAAATAGAATAGCCCGCGCTGGGCAAGGGTAGTCAGCGCGTCGCTTGTAGTTTGGCTGGTTTTTTACACCAGCCGGAAAAGCGAGTGAATATGCACCTGCGAAATTGCATCAAGGGTTTTACGCTAGTTGAGCTTCTGGTTGTTATTGGTATTATTGCACTATTGATCTCCATTCTGCTCCCTTCGCTAAACAAGGCGAGGCAGCAGGCGGTGAGCGTGCAGTGCCTGAGCGATCTCAAGCAGATCGGTAATGCCTGCCTGATGTATGCCAACGACAACAATGGTTGGCTCCCGCCCAGCGAGGCAGCCAATATTGGCAATGCAACACCTCAGAAATTTGTCGACTGGGGATCAGATCAAGGCGCTAATCGCTGGAGCGTGACCCTGGCGATGGCGAAATATCTCGGCGTCCCGAGTCCCAAAATTGTCGCCAATAACCAGGTGCCCGTCGGCTGCCTTTATTGTCCCGCGGATCAGCAGCCCATTTACAGCACTACCCAGGGCGACCCCACTTATTTCCTCAATGAAACCAACGGCGGTACTGCTGATTTCCGCATGAAATATTATTACTGGGGCAATCCGTATGGCTCAATCGACGTCATTTATGGATCGCCTTATCTCGGGAATGCCGACGCGGCTGCTTCGGTGCAGTTCGTCGATACCGGCGTGAGTCCCGTGCTCGCTCCGGGCAACGCCACGACCTCTCCGGGCATGGAATATCTTCGCAAGGTGGGAGATAAGCACCCCAGCGACATATCCATTTGCGCCTGCCGCACCTTCCAAAAGAGCAACGGCGCGTTTTTTGTTCATGGCAGCCCGCATAATGGTTGGGTTAACGAACTGTATGGCGATTTTCACGCTGCCTCCGTATTGGGCGGACCGTTGACGACTCCTTCCGATGGTTCCGCCAATTACACCGCCGGCGCACTCCGCTGGCGCTGGGGCAAAAACCCACCCAACGCGGCGAGCAGCCCGGGAATTATGTATTGATGAAATCAGCGATGGCGTCGCCCATTGCGCGGATGGCGGCGATCGATTGGCTTAACCACGGTGATATTCGGTCTATGTGATGGCTTTCCATCTTATGAAAACGTCTTGCAATCACGCATGCGGTGCATACGATTTTTCGTCCTAAAAGGTTGGTAATGCCCAGGTTTTTATTTCGCATAGCCCGCTCTGAAACGCAGCAAAAGCGCGAATTCCAGGTGGAATTGGAAGACCGCATGACCGTGCTGGACGGGCTGTTTGAAGTGCAGCGAAAATTGGATCCGTCATTAGCATTTCGCTGCTCCTGCCGAGTGGGGATGTGCGGAACCTGCGCGATGTCGATCAATCTGCAGCCGCGACTGGCCTGCCAAACGCGCGTGACAACGCTGGAGTCGGATGTGGTGGAAGTCAGGCCGCTTCCGCATTTGCCGGTGCTGAAGGATTTGATTGTTTCGCTGGAGCCGTTTTTTCGGCAGTGGAAAAAGATTCGCCCGGCGCTGCACCGCGCTAAAAATAAAGATCCGAAGAAATTGGTGGTCGTTCCGCCGGATAGTTTGTTCGGCGAACAACACGAGAATAAATGGAATTGCATCACCTGCGGATGTTGTTACGCAGCGTGCGGAATTGTCGGTCTGAGCGATAAATATGTCGGCCCGGCGGCGATTAACAAAGCCATGCTGCGTTTGCTCGACCCGCGTGATGAGATGGTGAAAGAGCGTTTGCAGGTGATTGACGATTCACGGGCTGGTGTGTGGCGCTGCCATACGCAATTTAATTGCGTCGCTGCATGCCCCAAGAAAATAAACCTGACCGATTCGATCATGCGTTTGAAACGAGCGATGCTCAAGACCGGAAAGTTTCATGACAAACTTAGCGACCCAGAGCGTACGCAAATATAAATGGAAATACTCGGGGCACGTCGCGTATGCCGTTCAACGCGCCACTGGCCTGGGTTTATTGTTCTATTTGTTTTTGCACGTGCACACCATCCACGAGCTACGCGATCCAGCGGAATTTGATAAAGCGCTGATCGCGTTTCGCTCGCCAGTATTCAAATTGGCGGAGATCGGATTGCTGCTGACGGTAATATTGCACGCGCTCAATGGCATTCGATTAACCATGGTCGACATGGGCGTCGGGCTGACCAGGCAGCGGACGATGTTCTGGTATTTCGCGATTGGCATTGGAGCGCTGATTTTTATCGCAGGTGCGATTCCGATGTTCATGCATGGTGTATTACACAAATAAAAATGGAACCACGGATAAACACAAATGAACATAGATAAATTCAATTTAGATTCCTGTCTGTGTTCATCTGTGTTCATCTGTGGCCAATTTGACTTATGAGTTACAGGGCAATCAATTGGGTTTTGCAACGCGTCACCGGCGCTCTGCTGGTGATCTTGTTGGCGATGCACTTCTGGGTCGAGCATTTCATGGCTGGGCCGGTGCGCGAGGGGAAGTTGTCGTTTGAAGTGATTCAGGCGCGCATCGCTAATCCCTGGATGCAGGCCGTCGATTTATCGTTTCTATTTATCGCTCTTTATCACGGCCTGAATGGCCTGCGAAATATCATTCTGGATTTCAGCATTATCACGCCAGCGATGGCGCGGGTTTGCACGGTGATCATCATCATGGGTGGGATTGTCTGGGCGTATTGGGGCGTGACGGCATTCGTGGGGAATCCAGAAATTACGAAAGGTTTGAGCAGTGTTGCCGTTGGACTCCATTGAAGCGGATTTGCTGATCATCGGCGCCGGCGGTGCAGGATTGCTGGCCGCGTTGCATGCGCATGAGCTCAATAAAAACTTGCGCATCGCCATCGTTGTAAAGGGATTGCTCGGTCAATCCGGCTGCACGCGCATGGTGCAGGGCGGATATAACTGCGTGCTCAATCCCAACGATTCCTTCGAAAAACATTTCACCGACACCATCAAGGGCGGCCAATACATTAACAATCAGGATCTCGCCTGGACTCTCGTTTCCGATTCGCCGGATCGCATTATCGAGCTCGAAAATAAAGTCGGCTGCCTCTTTGACCGCAATCCCGACGGCACGATTCACCAGAAACCCTTCGCCGGGCAATCGTTTGATCGCACCGTGCACAAGGGCGATCTCACCGGTATCGAGATCATGGCCAACCTGCGCGATTATGTTCTCGAAGAGGACATGGTGGTCCTCGAAGAGACGCGCGGGTTAGATTTGCTGTTCGATGGCTCGCGCGTGTCGGGAGCGTTGCTCCTGGATAATCGCAAGGGCCGATTCATTGTTGCCAAAGCTCGCGCCACGCTTCTCGCCACTGGCGGCGGGGCGACGATGTATCAGATTTCCTCGCCTTCTCTGGAAAAAGCCGGTGACGGCCATGCCATGGCGTTTCGCGCTGGTTGTGAATTCATCGACATGGAGATGATGCAGTTCCATCCGACGGGATTGCTGGTTGGCAAATCCATGGCCACCGGCGGATTGCTAGAAGAAGGGTTGCGCGGCGCTGGTGCTCGGTTGTTCAATGGCCTGGGCGAGCGATTCATGGAGAAATATTCCCCAGACAAACTCGAGCGCAGCACGCGCGATGTGGTTTCGCGATCGAGTTATATGGAGATCATGGCAGGGCGAGGAACGAAAAATGGCGGCGTGCTGATCGACGCCACTCACATGGAAAATGTCGCCAAAAATTTCCGCGGCATGGTGGAGCGCTGTGCCGAATATGGATTTGATCTAGTGAATAGCCGCGTGGAGGTTTCTCCGAGTGCCCACTACCACATGGGCGGCGTTAAGATTAATCGCGATTGTTACTGCAACATCGAAGGTCTTTTCGTCTCTGGCGAAGATTCCGGCGGCGTGCATGGGGCCAATCGCCTGGGCGGCAATGGTGTTGCGGATTCGATTGTGTTTGGCGCGCGGGCCGGCGATGCGATGGCGGAATATATGAATCAGCCATATACGCCGAAGATTTCTGATGTGCAGGTCCAGGATTTATGCCGCCGTTGGCTCGAGCCCCTGGAGCGCCAGGCTGGCGAAAATCCATTTGTGCTGCGCGAGCAGATGGAAGAATTGATGTGGAAAAAAGTTGGCGTGGTCCGCAATGGTCCCGACATGGAAACTGCCGTCCCGCAATTACAGGAAATGCGCCAGCGTGCCCAAAACCTCACTGGTTCCGGCGGTACGATCTTCAATGCCAAGTGGAACGAAGCGATCAACGTGACTAACCTCTTAACGGTGGCCGAGATGATCGCCCGCAGCGCCCTGATGCGGACCGAATCGCGCGGCGCGCATTATCGCCAGGATTTTCCGCAGCAAAACGGAGATTGGCTCAAGAATATTCATATCCTGCCCGAAAATGGCGATATGAAATTCTGGACGACAGACGTGCAGTTCACCCGCATGCCGCCACCGCCGGAGATGATGAAGAAGGTTAGTTGATAATGGTTAGTGGTTAGTTGTGGAGAACCAATACAAATAACAACTATCAACCAACAATTTTGGAGATGATATGTCAGCAGTTTTAACCGCCACAATTTACGATCAGATCGAAGACGTCGCGCGCGATCTTTATATTCGCGCTCTTACCGACATTCCCAAGGATGTGCGCATCGGCTTGAAGAGCGCCAAGAATGCCGAGACAGCAGCGCAGCAGAAGACAGCTGAAAAGGTCATGCTCACGGTGCTGGAAAATGTCCGCGTCGCAGACGAGAAAGCGATGATGGTCTGTCAGGATACGGGCCTGCCGATTTATCGCGTGCGGGTTGGCAATCAATTGCAGCTCGATATGGTCGAAGTAAAAAATCGGCTGAAGATCGGGGCTGAGCGGGCGACCAGGGATTATCCGCTGCGTTCCAACACGGTGCATCCGATCACGCGGAAGCACACCTATACAAATACCGGCCAGGGGATGCCGGTGATCAAATTCGATTTCGTCGAAGGCGATACGATTGAAATCCAAATGGCTCCTAAAGGCTCCGGCTCGGAGAACATGAGCTTTCTGAAAATGCTCGTGCCCAGCGAAGGGATCAAGGGGATTTATAAATTTGTTCTGCAATGTGTTTTTGATTCTGGTGCAAATCCTTGCCCGCCTGTCATCGTCGGCATCGGCCTTGGTGGCACCAGCGACGTTGCCTCCAATCTGGCGAAAGAAGCCAGCTGCTTTCGCCGCATCGGCACGCACAATCCTGATGAAACAATCGCCAAAATGGAGCGCGAGCTGCTCGAGTTGATCAACCAGACCGGCATCGGTCCCCAGGGTCTCGGCGGCGCGACTACCGCCATGGCTGTTAATATCGAATGGGCGCACACGCACATCAGCCAAAACCCAGTGGCCGTAAACATGCAGTGTTGGCGCGGCGAACGCGCCGGCGCGATCATCGATGCGGATGGAAACGTGACGCGAATGGACTAATTGTTTAGCCGCCGCCGCCTCGCGGCGCGAATCCAAAACGAGAAACATATGGCCGAAATTACTTTACAAACGCCCCTCACCGAAGCCGACGTCCGCAAGCTCAACCTCGAAGACACGGTTTACATCAACGGCCATATCTACGGCATCCGCGACGCCACCCAGATCCGCATTTTTGATGAAGGCATCGCTCCGCCTACCGATCTTACTGGCGCCGTCTGCCTCCACACCGCACCGGGCGTTCGCAAACTCCCCAACGGAAAATACGAAAAAATCTGCATCGGCACCACCACATCTACCCGCATGAATCGATTCTATCCCGGCCTGATCCAGCAATACGGCGTGCGCGCGATGGTCGGCAAAGGCGGCTTCCTCCCCGACACCATCGAAAAAATGAAAGAACTCGGTGGCGTCTATCTGGCAATCGTCGGCGGTGCTGCCGCTCTCGAAACCCTCCAGATCGAAGAAATCGAACAAGTCTGGTGGGAAGACCTCATGCCCGAATGCCTCTGGAAATTCCGCGTCAAAAACTTCGGACCTCTAATTGTCGCTATCGACGCCCATGGCAATAGCATTTATTCGCGCGTCAAACAAAATGCTGCGGAGAAGATGAAGGCTATGGGTTTAGGGTAGAGGTTGGTAATGGTGCAGCAGAGGGTATCTGTCATGTACGATCAGAAAAATAAAGATCGCTAAAATCAACCAAGTGATCGCTAACGATATCCACGTAGTACGCCGAGCCTTGCGTACTGCGGCTCGACTTTCTTCTATGTTTTTTAGTGTTTGCTCTCGAAAAATCTGGTTCGCTTCCCGCAGCTGAGCATTCCGTTCTGATGTTTCTTTGTACCGTTGCTCGATTCTCGCAACAGTCTCTTGCTGTTTCTCTACGTGAATGCGCTGAAGGTCTCGGATCTCACGAAGAAGACCAATGATTTCATTATCCGAATCTCCCATATAAGGGGGAAATTCTAAGCAAAAATTTCTTCTAAACCATCCCCTCCGCTGGCCGTGGTTTCCTCCCCACCTGGGTGCTGAAACTTTTTAGATACGAAATCCACATCATCGACAATCCGTAGCCATATGCCCCCTGGATCACCACATCCATGTAATGCTGGGTCGGCGGGATGTGGTTTTTCTCAACTGCTGTCCCTGTGTACGTAATCGCCTGCACGGCAACATGCTTGCCCATCGGCGTCACCGGCACGGTGATCTGGCTATACAGCCCCACTTCTTTTCCTGCTGTCGGATCAAACTTTCGCCCGACTTTGAGATCAAGCGTTTTCAAATCCGCGTCGCTGATTTCAAAAAGCGCCCCCATCACATATTTGCCGGGATCGTAAACAATATCTCCCACGCCACCGCCCCAGTACGGGCTATAGATCGGAAAGCAGAGGCGGTAGTTATCCAGCACCGCGGCTCGGCCGCCCTTCATGGCGGGCGCGCGGTGTCCATGTTGCCGGCACCAATCAGTGACAGCCGGGACATTGAGGTTGGACCCGTACGCGAAGTACCACATGGTATTTCAGTGAACCCTTGCGCTTTCTTAAGGAAGGGAATATTACGTTATTTTCCTGGTCAATTCATCGCTGCATCCGCGGATTGTCGGGCACTCTGCCGAATCATGGGAATGATGCTCTGCAGCAAATCCACAATCCGCCTCACCCGGACCACCACATCTGTCTCCGCCAGGAGCGATTGCTTGGTTTGCGTGCATTCCAGTAGATTAAATGCCAGCAGATCAGCGATCTCTGCCGTTTTCAGGCCGCTGCCCAATAAATCTTTGTAGTGTTTCCCCATCGTCCCCAATTCCCCCTGCAGGAATAATTCCTGAAGCCGCCAGCGTTCGCAGCTCAGATCAATTTCGGAAACAACTGCCGATTCCAGCAACTTAATTCGAGCCTGCCGATAAGTTTTGCCCGTAACTTCTTTTTCAATTTTCGCGCGCTGCATGCCCTGCAGCAGCAGATTGTATTTTCCATCCGGAAGCCGCTCATAGCTCACAATCCGCCCGACGCAAACCACTGGCTCAATGGCGGGTTGAGCGTAATATTCCTTGACCCATCCCGGCTTGAGCAAAGCCATCGCGATCTGGCCATCATGCTCCAAAGCATCCGCCATCATCAGTTTGTAGCGCTCTTCAAAAACATGCAGCGGCAAAATGGCGCGCGGGAATAAAACAACATTCGGCAGGGGAAATAAGCGAACAACTTTACACGGATCAATCATGCAGGCTTCCAAGACATTCTAGGCGCTCAAGCCCAGGGATAGCCATCCGTGGGGAGTTAATTACAAAGCATCGGCAACGGGCGGCGTACGCCCCGCGAGCCAGATACCGAATTCATATAACAGAATCAAAGGCAGCAGCAGCGCAAACATCCCCGTCACTACATCGGGAATGATCATTGCCGCCAATATCACCATGCCGAAATAAACGATCCGCCGCATGCGGCGCAGCGTCATCATTTCCACAATGCCAATTCGCACGAGCGCCATCACGACCAGCGGCAACTGAAACGCAATCCCAAACGCCAGCAGCATCTGCACCACCATGTCGATGTATTCCGACATCGTGATCATCGGCGTGGCCAGGTTATCCGAACCGAACGGCATCACGCGCGCCGCCCCGTCAAAATAGAACTTCACCCGATGCTGCGTCGCATCGATCCACATCTGGCCCTCCTGGGGATGCGGAGGATCGCCAATATAAAAAGGCAGCTTCACCACGGGCTGCGAGTTAGGAATCTGCGTCACCTGCACCGCTTCACTTGGCATTCGAAGTGGCAGCTCCGAGCTGAATTTCAGAAAAAACTCCATCGAAATTGGCAGCACCACAAAATATAGAAAAACCATTCCCCCAATCAGCAGCGTCACGCTCAATGGCAAATATTTCGTCACGTATTTCCGCTCGCGCGGATAAAGCCCGGCCGCGATGAATTGCCAAAGCTGATACAAAATCCACGGCGAGGCGATTGCCAGCGCCGAGATCATGCTGATTTCCATGTACACCATGAACGGCTCGGAAATTTCCGTGTACACAATCTGCGTATTCACATTGGCATTGCGCATTGCGATCAGCAAAGGACGACAGAAAATCGCGATGACCTGCTCGCCACAAAGACAGCAGCCCACAAACGCAATGACGAATCCAATTATTCCCAAGAGTAAGCGGCGGCGCAAATCCTCCAGATGATCGCCAATACTCATGCGGTATTGGTCCGGATCATCCATCTGCGTTGATTCAGCAGCAGTCGCACCGGCAGAAGTCATGAAATCATTTTAGCCGGGGCGCGCGGACAAGCGAAGTAAATAGAAATGACGATATAATCCTCCGCGTGACTCCGACCGCCCAATATCCGCGCTCGCGCTATGTTGCCATGCAGGTGGTGCTGTTTTTTATCCTGCTTGGCACGGTGGGATTGGCCCAATGGGTATCCAAGCGGCACGCCAACACCGGCAAATTGAATACTCCCATTACTCTGGGCAATTTCACGCTCTATCTTCCCGCCGATTGGCCTGCCGAGCAAAAACAAACGCCCGGTTCCATTCACGTGGTCGCAGCCGATCCCGATGATCCCAGTCGCCGGCTCGACGCTATTTTTCAGCGTCTGCGCCAATCCATGGAGCCGATGGATTATCTCCTGCGCAGCGGCATAGTGACCGGCTCGTGGAGCGGCGCCCAGATCAATGCCGACGGAAACCCCGGCGCCTATGTCGAAATGATGCGCATCAATGATTACAAAGGCGAGCGCATCTTTTCTAAGAACATTCTCGCCTGCATCATTCTCCCCGACGGCCAGGTCCTCACCGTGCAACTCACCGCCCCCGGCGCGATCACCCAGGACGACCGCGAATTCATGGCCGAAATTCTAAAGCACCTGAAAATCCAACCCCTCCCCCCAGCCGCCACACAGCCCGCCCTACAGCAATGGGAAGGAATCTAAAACGGAGATTGATGAATGCAGAATGAAATGCAGAAGCCAGAAGCCAGTAGCCAGAAGCCAGCATTTTCCGGTACACCGGGGAAGGGACCGGGCGAGGGCATTTCATCGTTTCTTCTCGCTCTGGCGCTAATCTGTATCCCTACTCCGATCTCCCTCGCTCAATCTACTCCTGCTCCGCTGCCGCTATTACAAGGCCGCCCCGACCAATCCGATGATAATCTCACCGGCCCAACATTCGATGATCCGATGCAGGGAATCGCCCTTTCGCCTCCTGCGAATTGCCAGACCATTCGGCAAAACCTGGCTGCCTCCGATATCGCTGAATTCGTGAATCCGGATTTATCGTGGATATTGAAAGTTTCTCGTGCCCAATTGCCCAAGCCGATCACGCTCTCGTCCCCCACCGGCAAACCCGGCTTGCTGGAGCTCACTGCTCAGCAGTTCGTTGCAACGAACTCCTCGGCCAAGGTGCTTCGTCAGGAAGCTACCCAAATCTCTCATATCCCCTGCGGGATTCTTGTCGCCCATTACACGCAGGCCAATCAGCCTCGCCTGATGCAGCAAGCAATGCTTCGCGTCGACGACCAGGTCTATTTCGTGCTCACCATGACCTCGCCGGGGCAGGTACAGGAAGAGCGGGCCATCAAGACATTCAATGCCGTGCTCAATTCGGTCCGCCTGATCGATCGCTCAAAAATCCGCGAAGATCAGAACGAGCGTTTGCTGCATTTTCGCGATTTCTACGCTGGTCTCACAGCGGAAAAAATCCAAAGTGTCCTGGCCCCCGAATCGTTTGATCGCATCACGCAAAATGGCCACGACATCGGCTACCGCTATGTCGTCGAGCAGACGGAAAAGCGATTCGATCGCGACGGCTTTCGCATTGGCATCCGCCTGCACGTCGAGCCAGCGGGCGCGCCCAAAGTAGATAAGCAAGCCTGGCTGACCTGCTCGTTCGACCACACTCGCGAGGAGTGGTCCATCGGTGCTCAGACCACCGCTGCCAACGGCAAGCAGGCAGCCATCAGTGAATTAGGCACCACCACGCGCTATTCCGAAAAAGTATTCGATCCGGTGAATGGAGTTGCAGACCCCAAAGATCCCACCCAGCCGCGCGTGCGCACTCAAAGTCATTACGAGCTCTATGTCACGCGCATCACGGCGAGCGGCACGGGGAAGCCGATCAAACAGGAATTGCCTCCCTACTATGTCCCCGAAGCGCTCGATTTCGTTCTTCCGGCGCTATTGGCCCAGCAGCCCCCCAGCACATATATGGTTGCCACCTGGGACGATGATCAAAAGGGCGTTATCCGTCGTTATCTGGATGTAGGCCGCGAGCAATCCGTCGAACTCGATGGCAAAACAGTCAACGTGATCCCTGTGGAAGATCGCGTCGGCTTGGAGGGTGAGACGACCATCCATTACATCCTCCCCGGCAGCCGAGAAATCGCTACCCGCAATCCCGCCGGCGTACTCTCCCTCTCCACCGACCGCGCCACGCTGCTTTCTCTTTACAAAACCGCGATTTTAACCCCTCCAGGTGATTCTTCCCGATAACATAATGTTAATTGTTAGTTGTCTCGGTCTTCAACAACTAACCACTAACAGATTTTCATGAAATACTTCACCAAAATCCTCTGGCTCACCACGCTGCTCTTTATCGCTGCCGCAGGGTTGTGGATGTATCAGGACCAATTTTTCGCTGCGCGAAAGCTCGCCAAGCTCGAAGCTGAAAAACACGAACTCGAACAAGTGGTCCAACGTCTCAGCGCCGAGAAGCGCGTCGCTGATTGCCTGGTCAAAAAACAATGGACCGATCATGGTGTTCTGCAAACACAAGTGCTCTTTGTCGAATATGCCCGCGATGGCGAACCACTCCCTGCCCGCGAATTCACCCTCTCTGGAAAAATGGTCCATATCGATGCGATGGTGATTAAATTCGACCGTGATTATGTCAAAAGCGGCGATGCTCTGCGTGGCCACTCCATCGCCCTGTTCGCCCGCATCTATGGCGATCATCAAACCCCCGCTGATGCTCCGGTCATCGACGCGCCCGATCAAATTCCCGCCTTCTATCGCGGGGCATCCTCCGAAAGCAGCAAATTCGAAACCGATCTCTGGCACAATTTCTGGAAGCTCGTCGATGACGAAAACTACCGCAAACAGCAGGGGGTTCGCATCGCCCAAGGGGAAGCGGTCTGGCTGCCCTTTCAGCCCGATCGTCTCTACACCATTACTTTGGAATCTGCTGGCGGATTAAACATGACCAGCCAGCCTATCAAAGGGATTTATCAGGCAGCGCTGCATCAATCCTGACCTGCCGAGATTTCCACCATTTCGCCTGCGCTCGCCATCCCGGCGCAGTAGCTGTCAGCAAAAACAAAAACCAATAGGGCACCATCGTGAGCGACCGCGCCATTGCCGGCTCGACGCCATGGCTGGGCACGCGCTCAAATTCATGATGAAAGCCGAGCGATTCCCAAACTTTGATGAGCTCATCACAGGATGGCAACACGGCCGTGGTGAGCACAGGCAGTACATGCTTGTGCGGATGAAGCGGCGTGGTCCAGAACCACGTGACATGGCCCAGATCAGAGCGCAAATGGCAATCCTGGTTGTCCACGCTGCGAAACGTAAGCCGATCCAGCACAAAATAACTCCGCGCCCACATGACCAGAACGAGCACCAGCAGCGGCAGGCAAATCAGCGAAAGAAGATCGCGCATATGGCGAATCATGGAAATGCTCATATTAGTTTACGCACCGCAAGCGACGAAGAAAACAACATTTTCCTAGGGGCGTGGTCGCTTCAGCGACCACGAAAGGCTTATCCCGGCATGCAAAGTTGGAATACCACCAACTGTTTTCCTACGATAAACCCGAAGCGTGAACTACGATTTCGACATCATTGTCATCGGCGGTGGCCATGCCGGCGCTGAAGCCGGCTGGGCAGCGTCTCACATGGGCGCCAAGGTCGCGCTCATATCGATGGACCCTACCCGCATCGGCGCGATGTCGTGTAACCCGGCCATCGGCGGGCTCGCCAAGGGCCAGATGGTTCGCGAAATCGATGCTCTCGGCGGTCTGATGGGCATTGCTTCCGACAACACTGGCATTCAATTCCGGATGCTTAATCGGTCCAAAGGCCCTGCCGTGTGGGGGCCGCGCTGCCAATCCGATAAATATAAATACGCTAAAGAAGTCCAGCGCCTGCTTTCCACCTGCGCGAATCTCACGATTATTCCCGGCGAAGTCGCCGAAATTTCTGTGTCGCCACGTTTAGCCCCGGCCCTTGGGCCGGGAGACGATGACCCGGCGCAAGGGGCGGTGTTAAACGAAATTCGCTCGGTAACCCTTTCCAACGGCACCCGCCTCTCATGCCGCGCCGTCATCGTCACGACCGGCACCTTTCTCCGCGCTTTGATGCACACTGGTGAGTCGCAAACGCCCGGCGGGCGAGTGGGCGAATCAATGGCTTCGGGCCTTTCTGGCTCCCTTCAGAAACTGGGGTTGGAACTGGGGCGTCTCAAAACTGGCACTCCGCCGCGTCTCGATCGGCGGACTATCGACTTCTCCGCGTTCGAACCCCAGCCAGGGGACGAAGAGCCGTTGCCGTTTTCGTATTTGAATGAATACGGAGAAGACAGGGACAAGGGACCATTCGACAAGCTCATGGCAGGACAAGGCGGCAAGGCGGCAAGCGAAAATAATATAACCACTCCCTCCTCTTGTACTCAGGGGGAGGGCAGGGGTGGGGGTGTTTCATCCTTCATCCTTCATCCTTCACCCTTTCTTTCCTGGCGTCCTCCTCTCCCCCAGGTCGATTGCTACATCAGCGCTACCAACCAAACTATTCACGAGATTATCCGTGCCAATCTTCATCGCGCTCCGATGTATTCCGGCCAAATCCAATCTACCGGCCCGCGCTACTGCCCCAGCATTGAAGACAAAGTGGTCCGCTTTGCCGAGAAACAATCGCATCACATTTTCCTGGAGCCCGAGAGCCTCGAATCTAACGAAATCTATTGCAACGGCATCTCCACCTCGCTGCCGGGTGATGTGCAAAAACAAATCATCGCTTTGATCCCTGGTCTGGAGAAAGCCGAAATCCTCCGTTTTGGCTATGCCGTCGAATACGACATGGTCTGGCCCACGCAAATCCGCTCCACGCTGGAGACCAAAAAAATCGCCGGCCTTTTTCTTGCCGGGCAAATCAATGGAACGTCCGGATATGAAGAAGCCGCCGCCCAGGGCCAGATCGCCGGCATCAACGCCGCGCGCTACGCCGCTGGTACCCCGGCGGATTTCGTCCTTCAAAGAAACCAGGCCTACATGGGCGTCCTCGTCGACGATCTCGTGACCAAACCTCCCACCGAACCTTATCGCATGTTCACCAGCCGCGCCGAGCACCGCCTGCATCTCCGCAGCGACAACGCCGACGAACGCCTTACTCAAATCGGCCGCGAATTGGGATTGGTCGATGATGAACGCTGGGCAAGATTTTCTGCCGCGAAGGATCAGGTGGATACCTGTATGCAACTTCTCGAATCCACTCGGATCGGCGATCAACTCGCCACCGACTTCCTCCGCCGCACCGACAAATTCTGGAGCGACGCGATTGCCCACATCCCCGCTTTGCAAAATATCTCCCCGTCCATCGCCCGCCGCATCGAAACCCGCATCAAATATTCCGGCTACATCGCCCGCCAGGAAAAACAAATCGAACGCTTCGCCCAGCTTGAGCAAAAACTCATCCCCACCACGCTGGATTACTCTCACATCGCGGGCCTTCGCACGGAAGCCAAACAGAAATTCACCAAATTTACCCCCCGCAGCCTGGGTCAGGCCCTCCGCATCAGCGGTATTACGCCGGCGGACGTAACCGTATTGGCGATTCATCTGGAAAAGAGAAGCTCGTCTCGTTGAGCATGGTTCCAACTACCATGTTTCAAAGTGCAATCCCGGCACCATACAAAAATCGGAGACATTTCGTGTTACAAGCGCGGCTCTCGCGCTCATCGTGATCGCGGCGATTTTCAAGTCCATGCTTCCGAGCCGAATCTTCTGGCTTCTCATCGCTTCAAAGAGGGCCGCGGCTCGAGGCGTATATGACAGAATCGTCGCTCGTTGAAACACGGTGATCAATTCGTGCAATCGCCCCTAAACTTCAACTTCTGCCTTGGAAGTCTTGCTGCGCGAAAGAAGAGTCATCCATCCGCGCATTTGCTCTTCGTAGTTAATAATTGTGGTAACGATGCTGTCGTTTTCGGGAAGCTCAGCCATGCGACGTCGTACGCTTTCTGCACTAGCAGCACCTGTGTGAGCTAGCAGGCTCAGAACATCCGTGTCCAGCACATAAATCATTTTTTCAAGGAACGTTTTTTCCCGCGCGGGCGCAGCGACTGGCGATATTTACGGCCTAATTTCGCGGCCCGCGCAAAAACGGGATCGCCAGCAAATTTGCCTGATAATTCGTCAACCCATTCTCGACCACTCGATAGACAGGGTTCGTGGAGCGCCCGCAATTGAGCCACTTCTCGCTCCAAACTTGCAACGCGCTATTCGAGTTTAAGCGCCATGATCTACTCCGTTCGTTATTTCGCCGGCGCCAGTGCGGTGCGCTTCTCTTTGATCAATTTCAACAGCGCATGCTGCGGATCAGCGAACTTCGCGGTTCCTTCTTCCATCAGCTTGTCTTCCATCTTCTGCTGATCCACCTTCTGGTCGATTTCATCCAACACGGCTGGCGGCGGCATCTTGTCGACCTGCCGCGTATACGTTTTCGTATTTTTCTCCACAGCTTCATTCGTGGCCGGTGGATTGGTCTGGATATCGCTGCCAGCGAGCGCTTCGACATATTTATCAGGCGGATCGGTGGGCTTTTTCGTGCCGGTGGAAGCGAAGATGATTTCCTGCTGCAGGCGCAGATTCTTGTCTTTCCAGAACTGCTGATTCAATTGCCAGAGGCGTTTGGCGTTGACGATGCCAACCTGCCCCTGTGCTGCCGGCGACAGCGTCGGCACATATTTTTCGGTGTAGACATCCACGCGCGAAACGAAAATCGAATAGACGCTCTTGAAATCATTCAATCCCGTTTTGCGGCGCTGCGCGCCGCGCCAGATCGCATCGCGGGCGATCTTATATTGGCGCTCGGAAAAGATCAGAGTGACATTAATAGTAATCCCCGCAGCGGCGACTTCTTCCAACGCATCCAGGCCGGCAGGCGTGGCTGGAATCTTGATCATGCGATTCTGATGCCCGGCTGCCCATTGCTTGGCCAGTTCGATGTATCGCTTGGCCGCCACATTTTGCGGCGTGGGATTTTTTACATCCTCCAACAACGGATCCAGCTCAAAGGAAACATAACCGTCATTTCCTTTGGTCTGCTGCCAGACAGGAAGAAAAACTCCCTGCGCTTCTTTGACCAGTGAATCAGTCAGCGACCAGGCCAGGGGGGTGTCATCGGAGTCCTTTTCAAAGAGTCCGCTCATTTGCTCATCGAATCGGCCGGTCTTGATCAGGTCCGCAATAATGATCGGATTGCTGGTCGCTCCCGTGGCGCCCAGGGCGCGGTTGGAACGAACATAGTCCGGATCAATCGAATCCAGCCAAACTTTAGTGCCAGCAGCAACGAGCGAACGCAGACTCATAAAGACTCCTTTATTTAATTAGATCGGATTATATCCGAAGATTACGCGCGAGATATTTTGATTTCCCAGCAATTTTTAAATAGCCGGCGGTCAACGACCGCCGGAAGCTTAGTCAATTCCGGGACTTTTTGAGTCTCAACTATTTCCTTCGATTCATCCTTTTACTGTTCTGGCGAATTATCCTGCAAGCTTTGCAACAGCAAATCCTTAAATCGCTGCGAGCTGTTGATAAATTCAATGTGCCCATCGGCAAATCCCGCATTCACGCCGTCGCCAAATTTATCGTGCGTTTCGTAAAGCACCATGAGCTGGCTTGGATTGGCAATCGGCCCATTGGGCTTGAGATAAACATACGCAGGCTGTCGCTGCGGATCGCGCGGATTGACGAAGACATTCCCGTCGCCTTTTAAAAACGCTTTCGCATCATCGAGCTTGGCGGGCCATTGGCCCTTGTGCTCTTCCTTGTACATGATGGTGGCCATTACGATTTGCCGCATGTGCGACATCGATTCGATGCGCAAATCCCGCATCATCGCGCGGTCGAATTGCGGCTTGAGCACTCTTGCCAGCTCCGCCAGTTGCGGTTTTTCCATATCGATCAACACCCGATCCGCCTTGACGTGCGGAGTTAATAATCGGATTAAAGCCAGGCGATTCGCTATCGGCCCCAGATCTGAATCGCCCATTAACATCGCCAGGGCCGTGGTGAGCAAAGCCGAGACCTGCGTGGCGATATTCGCGTCTTTGCATTGAATGATCATGTGCCAGCTTATGTCCGGCGGCATCGTCGCGTACTCTTCGGCCCAAGTCAGTCCATTCACGATCTGCCCCGTGGGATGCATGAGAATCGTCGCGGGAAGGTTTTTAGTCAGATCGGCACGCATCTTCGCGTCGGGAGCGAAGATCAGCAAAGCAGGCGCGTCATTAGTGGATGAAATGGCATCGGTGAGTTGGGAAGCGGGAGCGGCAGCGAGGGTTTTGAGTTCATTTCGGACTTCAGACTCGCCTGCAATTACTGCTTTACCAGGGACAATTTCTACCTGCTGACGTTCATGAGCCGTTTCGGGAATGTTTGCGCCATCTTTGTGCCCGGAATAAAACAGTGCCGCGATCTGCTGGGCATTGGCGTTACTATCCAGCGCCACGAGCGCTACCGGCCCGTGTAGATTCATGGTGTCGCTCTGAGCGATGGCGTCGATTTCATGGC
Source organism: Tepidisphaeraceae bacterium (assembly GCA_036490535.1). GTDB lineage: Bacteria > Planctomycetota > Phycisphaerae > Tepidisphaerales > Tepidisphaeraceae > DASXDR01. The sequence continues at coordinate 24,897 of DASXDR010000144.1, forward strand.
CACCCGCTTCCTTGAATTCATGCAGCCAGCGGGTTACTTCTCCTAACTGTTTCTGTAAATCTTTTTTGAATGTAATCTGCGTCGGCTGGGTGGCGGCACTATCGGCCAGCGAATCAAAAATGAATTGCTCGATCCGATCCATATCCACACGATCGGTCTGCACGCGTGCGAAGAAAACCGTTTTGTCATTAACAAAGGCAAAATTCGGCTCGGTAGCACCAAGGGCAAAAACAGATGTTGCCAGCAAGAACCCCAACCCGATAAGTTTTTCGCGCATGCGAATATCGTAGCAATTTTTGAGAATTACATAAGAGCTTCCAAAAGCACTGCGGCGATCGATGAGTTAATATGCGAATATGGTCGGCCTTTGTCTCAGCCGTGAATTTCTCCGTCATCGGGTGACGCCGGGCCATCCCGAGCGGCCGGAGAGAATCCTCGCCATCGAGCAGGCAATCACCGATGCAGGCTTAATGCAGAAAATGATGCTGATCAATCCCAAGCCGGCGGACGAGGGGACTTTGCAAACCATCCACTCATCGCAATACATCCAAAGCGTTCGCCAGATATGCGAAGCCGGCGGCGGAATGCTTGACGCAGACACCCCCGTGGCAAGAGAAAGCTTCGGAATCGCTCAACTCTCCACCGGCGCATTGCTGTCCGTCTGCGATGCCGTCATGTCCGGCCAAATCCGCCGCGGCTTTTCCGCCGCCCGCCCCCCTGGACATCACGCGCTGCCGGATTCCGCGATGGGATTTTGCCTCTTTGCTAATATCGCCATCGCTGCGAAATACTTGCAGAACCAATACAACCTTGAGCGAATTGCCATTGTTGATTTTGATGTGCATCACGGCAACGGCACGCAGGCCTGCTTCGAAAGCGATCCGAGCGTTCTGTTCATCTCCGTGCATCAGGACCCGCGCACGCTCTGGCCCGGTAGCGGCTTTGGCGAGGAAACCGGCACCGGCGCGGGCCAGGGATTTACTTTGAACATCCCGCTCATGCCCGGCGCGGATGATGCTGTATATTTAAGAACGATCAACGAACAGGTTATTCCGCGCGTGGAGGAATTTCAGCCACAGATACTCCTGCTTAGTGCCGGCTTTGACGCCCATCAAGATGATCCGCTGGCGCAAATGTGTGTGACCACGGAAGGCTTCGGCGAGATCACTCGGCAATTATGCGACCTGGCCAACCGCTGTTGTGGCGGCAAAGTAATCAGCGCCCTTGAAGGCGGTTACAATCTTCACGCATTGGGCCAAAGCGTGGTGCAACATTTAATTGCCCTGGGGGAAATGTGAGCGAGCAGACTTCGCGGCGTTTTCACGCCCGTGCCGCGCTAATTCTCGTGGCGATTCTCGGAATAGCCCTCACCCTGCGCCTCTACCGACTCGGCGAACAATGCTATTGGGTTGATGAGCTGCTCACCATGGAAGTCATCAATGGTCGTGGCCACCAGAATCTGTATTTGCCGCGCAATGTGCTCATGCAACATCCGCCGTCGTTAACTGATCCTAAAGCGGCCGCGCCGTGGTGGACAATATGGAATGGGTTGCAGGATGAGGGGCATCCGCCGCTCTATTTTATTTTGGCGAGGTGGTGGCGGGATGGGTTTGGAATTTCTGAGAGCGCGATGCGATCGCTCTCTGTGGTATTTTCTCTGCTGGCCATCGTTCTTTTGTACGCCGTGGTACGCGAGCTGAATGGTAATACTGCTGCGCTCTGGAGCGCGGCGCTCATGACGTTTTCGCTGCCGCAGATTTCTTACGCGCAGGAAGCGAGAAATTATGCCATGCTGCTCGCGGTTGCGCTACTGGCAGCGCTTTTCCTGGTGCGCATTCAACTGCACGGGTTGAGCCGCTGGCGCTGGATCGCTTTGATGCTCGCGCTATTAGCAACGGCAATGACGCACTATTTCAGTCTCGGTGTTCTGGTTGCGCTGCTGGTCTATGCGATGATCGTTTTGCGCCGCCGCGAGCGCTGGCTGGTGTTGCTGTCTTTCGTTTCGGCCGGATTTGTTTTTCTCGCCATTTGGGGCAAAAATCTCGCTATTCAATGGCCTGTCATGCAGCACACGTTTCCGATGTACGCTGATCCCAATGGTCACGCGACCGCAACCTGGCTGCGAATTATTTCCTTGCCCTATCGCCAATTAATTGGCGTCGCGATTTCTGATCAGATCGAACTTTTCGCTGGTATTGGCCTGGCAATTGCGCTATTCCTCACCATCCTCTACCGCCGCCGTGACCTGCTTCTGTGGTGGCTCTGGCTCGTCGGCGCGATCGCAATTGTTGCCATACTTGATTTCCTCCACACCGCAGAGCAACTGACGATGGTGAAATACACCATTCTCGCCGGCCCCGCCGCCTGCGCCATCGCCGCCGCGTGGCTTCCGCAAAAGTTTCCTGGATTCAGACATGTCTTGCCCGCAGCTCTGGTGATTCTGGAGATCACCTTCCTCCCACAGAAGTATCATGATTGGAAAGGGGATTGGGCCGATTTCGCGAAGTCTACAGTGGACATCACGCACCCCGGCGAGCCGGTCGTGATTGCCGGCAATGGCAGCGGCCGCCCGACCCTTTCATGGCTCTATCTGGGAATGAACCTCTACATCAACCCCTGGCCGCGCCCCCTAGCCATCAGCGATCGCCAGCCGTCCCCCGAATTGATGCAGCAATTAAAGCAATATCCTCACATCACCCTGGTAACCGACTGCAAAGTCCCGCCCGACCAGATCATCCCCGGCTACACGCCCCTTGGCGAAGCAAGCTTTGAAAATGTCGGCATAATCTGGTCGCTCAAACGAAAATGAGTTGGCAAATTTCCCGCTTTGCTGATTCAATAGACGCATGACCATTGTCGATGCGCACTTGGATCTCGCCTACAACGTCGGGCGCGGCCGCGATGTCCGCCAGCCTGCTGCCCAGCAACCCATCGCAGAAAACGAAATCGCCACTGTCGGCCTGCCCGACCTGCGTGCCGGCAAAATCACTCTGATCTGCGCGACCATTTTCTGTATGCCCAGGATCGGCAATAAGCCCGGCTACACCAACGCCGCCGAAGCTGCCGAGCAGGCGAAAAAACAATACGACTGGTATCAGAAACAGTGGGATGCAGATGAGCTGAAGTTGGTGCGCTCCGCCAGCGAATTACCGCAACCCTCGCCTGAAACCAAAAAGAAAGGCGATGACATGTTCGCCTGGGTGCGCGAGCCCGAGCCGCCTAAAAAGAGCGCGATTCCCATGCTGCTGCTCATGGAAGGCGCCGACGCCATGGAATCGCCGCGCGATGTTGGCAAATGGTTCGACAAGGGCGTGCGGATCATGGGCCTGGCCTGGCGTCGCACCCGCATGGCCGGCGGCACCGGCGAACCTGGACCCTTAACCGATGAAGGCCGCGACGTGGTTAAAGCCATGGATCAAGTCGGAATGATTCACGACATGTCGCACCTGGCAGAAGAAGCATTCTGGCAATTGCTGGAAATGACCCAGAAACCCGTCATCGCCTCGCATTCCAATTGCCGCTCGATCGTGCCCACCGATCGCCAGCTCTCCGATCCGATGATCCGCGCTATCATCGAGCGCCGCGGCGTCATCGGCATGAATTTCTATGACAAATTTCTCATGAATCCCGCCGACTATGGCAAGCGCCGCTGCGAGCTGCGCGACATGATCGCCCATATTCAGCACATCTGCGACCTCGCCGGCAGCGCCCAGTATGCCGCCCTCGGCAGTGATATGGACGGCGGCCTCGGCCGAGAACAAATCCCGCGCGAAATCGAAACGATCGCCGATCTGCATCGCATCGCCGACGCTCTCGCTGCCGCCGGCTTCACGGATGTTGACGTACACGCCATTATGGGCGAAAACTGGCTGCTGTTTTTCAAACAAAATTTGCCAGCCTAGTGATTTAAAAACGGAAAGGGTTCTATGCGGACGATTCGATATTTAGTGGCCATTGTTGCGGTAACCATTTTGTTGGCTGCGACAATGGGGCGAGCCGACGACAATAAAAAATACACCATTGCTGTAATCCCCAAGGGCACCACGCATGAATACTGGAAATCCATGCATGCCGGCGCGATCAAGGCGGCACAGGAGCTGGGCTGCCAGATCATCTGGAAAGGGCCGCTCAAGGAAGATGACCGTGAAGATCAGATCAAAGTTGTCGAAGATTTCATTACCCGCGGCGTGAGCGGAATCGTGCTTGCCCCCCTTGATGATACCGCCCTACGTGAACCCGTCGCCGAAGCCAAGAACAATGGCATCCCCACCGTGATTATCGATTCGGGTTTGAAGAGCGAAGATTACGTCTCCTTCGTTGCCACGGATAACCGCAAGGGCGGTCACATGGCCGGCGTGGAACTGGCTCGCCTGCTGGGCGGTCACGGCAAAGTCGCCATGCTCCGCTACGCCCAGGGCTCCGCCAGCACGACCGACCGTGAAGACGGCTTCCTCGATGCCATGAAAGAAAACCCCGGCCTCGATATCGTCAGCGATAACCAATACGGCGGAGCTACCACCGAAACCGCCTACGCCGCCAGCGAAGACCTCCTGGCACGCTTCAAAAATGCCGACGGCACCCTTGCCATCGACGGCATCTTCGCCTGCAACGAATCCACTGCCTTCGGCATGCTCCGCGCCCTTCAGGACGGCGGCTATGCCGGCAAGGTAAAATTCGTCGGCTTCGATTCATCCCAGAAACTTCTCGATGCCATTCAAGCGGGCCAGATGAATGCATCGGTCGTGCAGAATCCATTCAAGATGGGCTACCTGGCTGTCAAAACCATGGTCGCTGACCTGAATGGCCAGAAGGTAGAAAAGCGCATCGACACCGGCGCATACCTGGTCACCAAGGACAACATGGAAACGCCAGACATTAAAGAGGTGATCCATCCACCGTTGGATCAATATTTGAACGGCAAATAATTTTTTCCCTCAAATAGCCGGGAGTCAACGACTCCCGGAATTCCGCAACTTCTCTATTCCGCCGCGGCACCATGCCACCACTTCTGGAAATGATCGGCGTCAAAAAGCGTTTCGGCGCCACCATCGCACTCGATGGCGTCGATCTTGCCATTGAACCCGGCCAGGTTCGCGCCCTGGTTGGTGAAAACGGCGCTGGCAAAAGCACGCTGATGAAAGTTCTCTCGGGTGCTCATCTCCCCGATGAAGGCGAAATGCGCCTGGCCGGCCAACCCTATCATCCGCGCAATCCCCTCGATGCCCGCAAAGCCGGCGTCGCGATGATCTACCAGGAACTAAGCCTTTGCCCGCATATGTCGGTGGCTGAAAATATTCTGCTCGGCGTCGAACCGGGCGTTCTGGGATTAATGAACTGGCGCGAATCGCGCCGCCGTTCTCGATCCGCCCTGGGCGAGCTCGAACATGCCGAGATCGATCCGCGGCAGAAAGTATCGCAACTCTCCGTGGGTGCTCGCCAGCTCGTGGAAATCGCCCGCGCCATCGCCATGGATTGCCGCGTGCTGGTCTTTGACGAGCCTACGAGCAGTCTCACGCAACAAGATGCCGAAAAACTATTCACCCTGATCGACCGCCTGAAAGGCCGCGGCATCGGCGTGATTTACATCTCGCATTTCATGGAAGAAATCCGCCGAGTCGCCGACGTCTTCACTGTCCTGCGCGATGGCAAAACCGTGGGCGGCGGCATCACTGCGCAGACGCTCAATGAAGCAATCATCCAGATGATGGTGGGCCGAACCGTCGATGATCTCTATCCGCGCTCCGAGCGAAACCCCGGCGAAGTGGTTCTGGAAATCCACGACCTCGCCGGCAAATCCAAGCCGGTGGATGCGAGTCTGCAGCTTCGCCGCGGCGAAGTTCTGGGCATCGCCGGCCTGATGGGCGCGGGCCGCACCGAATTCCTCCGCACGATTTTCGGTCTTGATGCCGTGCGCAGTGGCACGGTGCGCCTCGAAGCAATCGTCGGCAATTATTCCCCCGCCCGCCGCTGGGATCAGGGCATGGGCCTGGTCAGCGAAGACCGCAAAGGCGAAGGCCTCGCGCTCAACATGTCTATCGCCGACAACATGACCCTCTCTCAGATGAAAGGGCTCGGCATCGGCCCGACGATTTTTCCGAGCCGCCAGCAGCGCGCCGCCAATATCTGGGTTGAAAAACTACGCATTCGCTGCCGCGAAGCGCGCCAGCCGGTCGGATCGCTCTCCGGCGGTAATCAACAGAAAGTCGCGATTGCCCGTCTGCTGCATCATCACGTCGATGTGTTATTGCTCGACGAGCCCACCCGCGGCATCGACGTCGGCTCCAAAGCCTCGATCTACCAATTGATCGACGAACTCGCCTGTGATGGCAAAGCCGTCCTCGTTGTCAGCAGCTATCTCCCCGAGCTCATGGGCATCTGCGACCGCATCGCCGTCATGTGCAAAGGCAAACTCGGCCCCGCTCGGCCGGTCAAGGAGGTGGATGCTCACCGCATCATGCAGGAAGCCACCAACATCACCGAAAACTAACTGAGTGACATCGACACCAATCACCACTCCCTGCCAACTGCGGCGGTGGCACTTCGGTGCCACTGACAGTTCGCTCTCGAATACCAAATCTCATTCTCCAAATCTCTTTCCCCATAAGATGCACTTCCCCGAATTATTTTGTATCCTCCCCCCTGAACTATGTCTGAACAAACCGCTAAATCCAATACCCTGATCAAATGGCTCAACATTCTGGGCACATTCCTCGCCTTGCTCGCCATCTTCGGCTACTTCGCCTTCCTCGTGCCCGATCTGTTCCTCACCATGCGGAATATCGAAAACATTTTTCGACAAACTGTCATCGTCGGCATCGGCGCGATGGGTATGACCCTGGTGATGATCTCCGGCGGGATCGACCTCTCCGTCGGCTCTCTCGTAGCCCTCGTTACCGTCGTCGTTGCCTTGGCTTTACAGCAAGGCTACAACCCGTGGATGGCTGCCCTGTTCGGCGCGCTCGCGGGCATGATCGGCGGCGCGCTCAATGGCATCCTCATCACCGCGCTCCGCGTCGTCCCGTTCATCATCACCCTCGGCACGCTGCTGATCTTTCGCGGCCTTGCCCAGTGGTGGGCCAACGATCAGAAAATCGACGCCCCCGAAACCTTTCTCTCTAATCTCATCGCCATGCTCCCGAAATCGGAAAAGTGGATGCTCTTCGCCCCCGCCGTCTGGTTCATGTTCCTGATTGTCCTCGGCATGGCTGCCCTCTTGCGCTATACCAAATTCGGCCGCCACGCCATCGCTCTGGGTTCCAACGAACAAACCGCCCGCCTTTGCGGCATTCGTGTCCCCTGGGTCAAAATCATGATCTACGCCGTCGGCGGATTCCTCGTCGGCATCGCCGGCGTCGCACAATTCGCCCGCCTCACTGTTGGCGACCCGACTGTTGCTGTCGGGCTCGAACTCGACATCATCGCGGCTGTCGTGATCGGCGGCGGCTCACTGAATGGCGGTGAAGGTTCCGCACTGGGCAGCCTGATCGGTGCCCTCATCATGACCGTCATCCAAACGGGTTGTGCGTATAAAGGATGGGACACGCATGTGCAGCTTGTCGTGACTGGCGTGATCATCATCGTTGCCGTCGCCCTAGACCAGCTCCGCCACCGCCGCACAACATAATTCTCCCCGTCAAAAAATACTCCATCAATTCGCCACTCTCTTTACCGGCGGTGGCACTTCAGTGCCACTGCAAAACCGCTTTCCTATTTGCCCCCCTCAACCCAAAAAGCCCACAGAACAGTTCCGTGTGTTGAGTCATCTTTAGAAGCACTCATACGGACTCAAATAAAGTCACGCGCAAATAATTTTTTAGCCGCCGCGGCTAAACATGGCGCTTAATCATGGTTGGTATTCTTCCCATTTAGGAACCAAAGTTTTTTCTTACCACAAACCTTCTCTTTTGCCTCATTCGATCCGCGCTGTTAAATTGTCCTCACTCTTCAAAAGGACTCCGGGTCGATGAAATATAAAATTCCCTTTCGCACGATTACGCTCACGGCAGCCATGGCTCTGGCGGCTGGTATAATTGGCTGCTTGCATCATCGCTATCCGCCCCCGGGTACGAAGGCTCATCGAGCGGGTGATGAAATCGTCGTCTGCGGGCAGATGTTCCACACCGGCACGCGCGTCGTGCTCTGGGATGACCCGGGTGGATACAACGCCTACAGCACCTACAAGCGCTTCGGCCCATTCCCCCTGGCATCGTACGAAGCAACCACCGACCCCGCCCCCTATGCCGAAGATGCCGGCATCACCGATCCCAAAAAAATCCCCAAGGCCCACCCCGATTGGTCCCCCAACCGCTACGGCTATCGCATCAAAGGCGCCACCACCGAGCAAATCGAAAAAATCCGCGCTGGCTGGACTCTGCCTGACCTGCAAAAGAAAGTCGATCAGTTCGTCATCCATTACGACGATTGCGGCACCAGCCAGGTTTGCTTCCGCGTCCTTCAGGACCAGCGCAACCTGAGCGTGCATTTCATGCTTGATCTGGATGGCACGATCTATCAAACCCTCGATCTCCAGGAGCGCGCCTGGCACGCAACCATTTCCAATGACCGCTCCGTCGGAATTGAAATTGCCAACATGGGCTCTTATGGCCCGCGCGAATCGATCGCACCGCTCCGCGAGTGGTATCACCGTGATCCTGAAACTGGAAAAATCCGCATCACCATTCCCGCTCGCTACGGCAACGGCGGCATCATGACCCCGCACTTTGTTGGATATCCCTCGCGCCAAAGCCTGATCGTCGGCCCCATGCAGGGACGCATGCAGAAGCAATATGATTACACCCCGCAGCAATACCAGGCTCTCATCCACCTGACCGCTGCCCTCTGCAAAATCTTCCCGCGAATCGAGTGCGACGCTCCGCGCGATGCCCAGGGCCATGTGATCAATCACGTGCTGAGCCACGAGCAGTGGGAAAATTTCCACGGCGTCCTCGGCCATTACCACATCCAATTGGAAAAGAGCGACCCCGGCCCGGCATTCCAATGGGATTATGTCATCCACGGCGCCCGCGCCCTGATGAACAATGCCGAATCTGATCGACGCGATTAATTTGTTTAGCCGCGGCCCCCTGGGCCGTGAAAAACTCCCATGCCCACCAACCTCCTCGTCGTTTTCTATTCTTCCTACGGCCATATCCACAAAATGGCGACCGCCGTCGTCGAAGGAGCCAGAAAAGTCCCCGACACCGAGGTGCGCCTTTGTCGTGTTGCCGAATTGGAAGCCGCTCGCACCGGCATGAGCAAGCAACCTCCCTACGTTGCAGCGCAGGAAGCGATGAAAGACATCCCCATCTGCACGCACGATGACCTCCGCTGGGCCAACGGCATCTGCTGGGGCACCCCCACGCGTTTCGGGAATATGACCGCGCAGATGAAGCAGTTTATCGACGGCCTGGGCAGTCTGTGGATGAAAGGCGAACTCGAAGACAAACCTGCCGGCATCTTCACTTCCACGGGCACCATCCATGGCGGACAGGAAACAACCATCCTCACCACCATGGTCCCCCTGATCCACCTGGGAATGATCATGGTAGGAACACCCTATGGCGAGAATCCGAACATATTGGTAACCGATGGCGTGGGCGGTTCGCCCTACGGACCCAGCACCATGGCCGGTGTGGATGGTTCTCGCCAAGTTGCCGAAACCGAGCTGTTAACCGCCCGTAACCTGGGTAACCGCGTCGCTCGCGTCGCTTCCCGCCTTAAGGGATTGCGATCTTAATCGCGTCCACATAAAGATTTGCGCGAAAAACCGCAGTAATTCAACAACATTTCCCGCTCCGGGTATCAATCTTTACCCGGCAGCGGCGTTATATCTCTGTCGGATTCGGCCACGTCTTCATCGGTGTAAGGCGGAGCTACAGTAGTCCCAAGCAGGGTGGTTTTATGTCAAAACGTAAAAGCGGGTTTACTCTCGTCGAGCTTCTGGTGGTCATCGGCATCATCGCCGTCCTGATCTCCATGCTCATGCCGGCCTTATCCAAAGCACAGGCGCAGTCCAAACAGATTCAATGTGCCAGCAATATGCGGTCAATTGGCCAGGCGATGTTGGTATACGCCAACGATAATAATGGGCAGATGTTTCCCTATAACCAGGGAGCCAATTTCGTCCACAATGTTCCAGAGAATCCCAGCAATCCCAACACGCCCTGGCCGGTATATGTGCTTAAGCCGGGGCTGTGGAACTCACCACTGCTGATCTGCCCGGCTGATCCTGATCCGGGGCCGGATGAGCATTCCTATCTGCTCAATGCGCACCTGCAGCCGAATGAAAATGAAATTCTCAGCTCAACGCAGGGCGAGAGCATTCGTTACTCGACGCATCTGCGGGGCATGTCTTCGGATCAGATTGTGGTCATGGGAGAAAAATCGGATTTCGCTGGGAATGGTAAAGAAGTCCTTGATTACTACATGGACATTGGCGATTACCAAGCGGGCAAAGTTGAGCCCTATCGCCACGGAATCCAGCTTGGCTCCAACTATCTTTTCCTCGATCTGCATGTAGGCTTGCTTTGGATCAATAAGAATGATCCGAATGCTGTCAGTAAATTTGGGCAGATGCTCGATCCGTGGGATCCCACGGGTTATCAAGGCACTACGGGTGGACAGGCGGAGTAATCTTACAGAAAACTTTTCCTTAGAGCCCCGCATGTATATGCAGGGCTTTTTTTACGTTTAGGTAGTTATTGTGCGCCGGCGAGCGCTTGCCAGAAATCGTGGAGGTCGAGGATTTCGTGGGTGGTCACCGAGCCGTCGGCATTGAAATCGGATTTGTAGGGGCGAGCCTGTTCCAAGGCTTGATTGATCGCATCCGATACGTGCGGGTCATGGGTGGCGGCATCCATGATGGTGTGGGAATCATCCAGATGCAGCGCTTGCAGGCGCGTTCGCAAATTAATTCTGGCATCGTGCTCGGCGGCGTGGATGCTCTTGAGTTGTGATCCGGGGACAAAGCCGTGGCCGATCACGTCCATTTGATCATCCACCCAGGCCGGGGGCTGTTGCGGAATGACGACGACGGCTGATGCGGGTAATGGAGCTGCAGAGTTGTATTCCTCCGCCGCCGAGGCGCTACCAGTCACAGAGTTGATATGCAAAGCAATGCGGGCGCGGAAATCGGAGAGCTTGCGAAAATCCTCGCTGCTGAAATCGGCTGCTTTTTTGTGGTTGACCGCTGCGTAAATGATCTGCGCCAATTCCTCATGGCTGGGGCGCAACTCGATTTGAACCTGGAGATTATTTTGAAAATCCACGCTGGTGACAGGGGCGGTCTGAAGATAGTTGAATAATTCGGTGCGCAGATTCGGGTCGTTTTGTAATGCCTGCCCCACGGATTGGCCATCGGAGATTTCGAGGGGAGATAGTGCCAAGAGCACGCGATTGGCCGCAGATTGCCGGGCGTTAATCAATACCTGGCGTCGTTGACCAGCGTTCATCTTGTCCCACGTGGTTCCCGGAGTGGTGGGGGATAAATTGTTAACGGTATCCGCTGCTGCGCTGGTGGAGGTGGCTTCGAAGCGGCGCTGGCGCAGGTCGGCGAATGCCTGATCCAAGGAGCCAGCATCCGTCGCTCCGGGATGCTGCCTGGCGATGGAGACCAACTCGTCGGCAATTTTGTCCCCATCAGCCTCCAGGCGAACCTGGCAAGTCTGATCATCCAGCCAGCGCGGGCCACCCAGGGGAGCGAGTCCTTTAAGCCAATCGCGCAGGGCAGGATCGCCATGATTTTGCTGGAGGAAATCGCGGAGCGTGTGCTGGGATCCCCAGGGTTGGTTGCTGATCTCCTGATCGAGAGCATCGACCGCATTTGCTGTTGCTGCCGTGACTTGCGCTTGGCGCGCAGCATCGGTAGCGGCCAGTGCAGAACCAGCCATGCAGAGAAAGAGGATGGACCAATGGCTCGGCCGCATAAAACAAACTGATGCCGAGGAGAGATTTTCTCCTGTCTGAATCAGACACCTCGAGCCGCTATCGGTTAGCGGCGAAAAGGGGCTGGCACCATTTTCTTTATCGGCCTGAATCAGGAGTTTACAGAGAGAAATGAATTTAAAAGCCCACGGCTCGGCCGCGGGCTTTGGTGATTTACGAATGGCGAATGCTCTATCCCAATTTTAAACCCCGGGGGCCGAAATGGCCCGCCGGGGGTTGTTTTTGACATAGCAGTTAAGACTATTTGCCCAGCAATTTCAGGACAATGAAGACGACGACAGCCAGTCCGAAGCCGCCACCGCAGAGCCAGACCAAGAAAGCCCAGCCGGCCGCGGCCATGGGCATGAGTTGCATCATATGTTCCATAATTGTTCTCCGTGGTTAAAAGACGGAGAGGGTTTTGCAAATGATGTGCCGCAGGCTCAACTATGCCTGTCTACCTATTTAGCGCCCCGCACGCGCCACGCCGCAGCGAAGCTGCGGGATTTCATCTTAAAATCGCAAAAATCTTTGCCCCAATTATGCCACCCTTAAAATCTTCTTCCGTCTCTCCTCAAATTCTTCTTCGCTCGCCACCGTCGTGGTCCCCACCACCTCAATCCGTTCCTTCAACGGCACCCAGCTTTTGCAGCCAGCATATTCGAGTGAATTTTTGATGATTTTGGGTTCGGCCAGGCGATAGACGCGCAGGATCAGGAGATAGAGCGGATTTTCCGGGCGATAGTTCCAGCGCGTATCCAATAACGCTGGCATCCAGATATGTTCGTGTTGCAGCGCGTCTAATTGGCCGCGCTCTTTGAGCTGGCGGATATCTGTTACTTCGGCGGCGGCGCTGATTTGCACGGTGGCGGGTTCGCTATGATTTTCTTCTACTTCGGCGCGCTCCGCCGGTTGAATCATTTCCAATTTCTGATGCAAGTAAGTTGGAAATAATAAAAACTCACGATGATCCAGCTCGAACTCGCCGGCGGATTCGTGAATCCCGCCTTTGCGGAATAAGATTAATTGGCGGCCGGTTTCCAGGGCGTGGCATACGGCGGCCCACTCTTTCAAGCCGGTGTTCAAAGTTTTCTCTGCCAGCATTTGATCTTTCGCTTTTTGTAGGGGGCGGCTTCAGCCGCCCCTATCAGTGTTCTTTCGTTCTGCACTCGCATCATTGTACACCGATGCGTTTGAACCATTCGGGTTTCAGGTAGCGCAGCAGCAGGGGGATGAGCAGCAGCACGTGCATGGAGACAATCAGCACGATAAATGCTTTCGTCCATACCTCACGCGCGTTGTATCCCAAGGTTACGCTGATGGTATTGACGGGTAAGCTGCCGAGAAAAGTCCCCACGATCACATCGGGCAGCGAAATGCGAATGACGCCGAAAATATAATTGCTGATTCCCAGCGGCGCGACGTGGATGAGCCGAACGCACATCACAGCGAGAAAGCCGTTGTGGTCGAGCTTTTCATCCAGCTTGCGAAGTTTATCGATGCGGCCTTCGACGCGCTTGGCGAAAAAATCCGCCGCCAGCCAGCGCGCGATTGCCGTCGCCGCAGTGGCTCCCAGCGTGCCAGCGATTTCGCAGCAGAGAATTCCGCCGAGAATCCCGAAGCCATATCCAGCTAAGGCGTCCAGCCACCACACTGGCAAAGCAAGCGTCACCAGCACCACGTAAGAACTCACGAAAATTACGGGAGCCAGCACGGGATGGTCGGCGACGGCGGTGTGAATATCCTTGGCCAAGGCATGCGGGTCGTGTAGCAGCAATTGGCCCCGCGCCGTACTAAAGAGCAATCCGATCCCCGTGCCGATGAGCAGCAAGAGGATGATCAGGCCCACCAGGCGTGTAGTCGATGTGCCGCCAAGCATCGTGCCTCTCATGATATACTCAAAATCGGCAATGCAGGATGATGAAAAAAGCACGGACGAGCCTTTGACTCCACTCAGCCGAGCGGGACCGTTCGACGAAGCTCACGGCAGCCAAGGCGGCAAGACAGGCTCCGGTGAGCCAGGCCTAACCGCTAGGGAAATACCGGCCACCGCGGTCGCCAGGCCAAGGAAACAGCGCATTTCAATATTTCTGGTATTGGCGCCTTTTTTGTTTCGGCTGATTCCGTGCTTCAATACTGCATTTTGGTTCGATGAGATCTGGTCCTGGCAGATTTCTCGCGTAGTTCGTTATCCGTGGGAAATTCTGACCAATCCTTTGGCGCAGAGCGATAACAACCATCCGCTCAATACACTGTGGATGTACCTGATCGGCGATACTGGCAACTGGTGGCTTTATCGACTGCTTTCGCTGGTCACTGGTTGCGCCATGGCGCTGTTGATTGTTCGCAAAGAACAAAAATTCTCGCGCTGGGGTGGGATGGCAGCGTCGCTTTTGGTCGGGCTGTCGTTTCCGTTGATTACCTATAGCTCGGAGGCGCGCGGTTATGCACCAATGCTGCTGTGCGCTGTGGCGGGATATTATCTGCTGCGCTCCAAACAGAATCGGGCAGCGATTTTTGCGGGGCTTTGCGTGATTGGCTTTTTAGCCCACGCGACGTTTCTTCATTTTCTATTGGCCGCCATCGTCTGGGTTTTTGCGGAGCGCGGCTTTAAAAAGCTTTGGCTCTTTGCCGTGCCCATTATTTTCTTTCTGTTTTATATCTGGATTTTCCTGCGGCATATCCAGATCGGCGGCGCTCCCGACGCGGCACCGTTTAAGACTTGCGCTACATGTCTCTCGTTGCTCTTAGGTGGTTTTCTAACTGGCCCGTGGATTTACCTGATCGCGTTCGTTTCGCTCATCCTGATTATCTCCGCACTGGCTTGGATCTACCGGCAATCTTTCGCCGAAACAGTTTTCTTTTTCTTCGTGATTTTCCTGGTTCCAATCATCACGATTTTTTTGCAATACCTATCCCCCAATCGCAGCCCGAGCATTCAGGTGCGGTATCTGCTGATTTCATTAACGTTTTGCCTGATTCTTCTGGTTCGTTATCTCGGGGCCATGATGGGTCAGCGTTCCTGGCGGCGAGGGGTTGCCATGGCCATTTTGGGATTGGCCACGCTGGGAAATGGTTATCATCTGGGCCGATTCCTCGCCGTGGGTAGGGGGGATTATCGGGGCGCGTTGGAACACATGGCAGCGAATTCGCCGCAAGGGAATATTGCCTGGTCTTCGGACGATGCTGCCAATATCTATCGCGTGAATACGATCATGCTGTATTACGAACGCTTCCTTCCGGCGGGAGCAACCATCCGGCCATCCTCGCGGCCGGATTGGCTGATCTTTAATGTTCAGGACCAAACGCCGATTCCGACGATCCAGTTTGGAACCAGTCTGTATCAATTCGACTCCACTTACCCCGCCTACGGCCTTTCCGGGTGGGACTGGGTGCTTTACAAAAAGCGTTAATCAATCCAATAAACCCGTTACGCAAGGAGAGCCGAGCCGTCCTTGGCCCGGAGTTAGCTTTCCTCTTTCTGCAGAACTTCCCCGACCCCTTCCGATAATCCTTTTGTGTTTTTTCGAATGTTTACCAGGGGAGTTCGATGACGCGTGCTGTTTCCGCAGGCAAATCCAGAAAGTCGCGCGTTATTTCCGAGCCGCCGTTGGCAAATCGCCGGCTGATTCCTTCCAATGTCTATTTCAATAAATCGTGGCAACCCTGGCCCAGCCTGATCTTTTTGCTTCCCTTAATGGTGTTTTATGAGCTGGGAACCCGACTATTCGCGGTTGATCCGGTGCATCACACGCAGGTGCGGATCCTCGCCTTTGATTTGATCCAGAATTTCTTCTTTTTCTTTGGCGTGACCGGCCGGCAGATTCCCCCGTTGGCGGTAGTGGGCATCCTGCTCGCCTGGCACATTGCCCGCAATGATTCCTGGAAATTTGATCCAGGTATTCTCTTCAAGATGGGATTGGAAAGTATTCTTTTAGGGTTGCCGGTGATCTTATTGAGCCTTTTATGTGCCCGGCATCTCCCTTTGGCCCATCCCGCCTCAACGAATTGGCGCGAGATGTTGGTATTGTCTGTTGGTGCAGGTGTTTATGAAGAACTGGTTTTTCGATTGATTGCTTTTACATTGCTGGCGATCCTGCTTTTGGATGTGATGAAAGTGCGGCGCAATGTGGCAGGTCCGCTAATAGTGCTTATTCCTGCGATTCTGTTTAGTTTATACCATTACTTGGGGCCAGAGCATTTTTCATGGCGAAGCTTCGTTTTTCGCATGCTAGCGGGAGCGTATTTTGGGGCGATTTTTTTATGTCGCGGATTTGGTGTAACCGCTGGTTCTCATGCGGCTTATGATGCGATGATCGTGATTTTATCCGGGCTCGGCGGCGGGTGAATTTAAAAAATTAACTAGGTTTTTTCGTTAATGTTTCTATAATGCTCCTCTCGAATGCAGCCGAATGGGCGTGTGCCCGGCGGTTTCCCAGGAGACGATGGACGGGAGTGTGGGTTCTAGAATCCCCCAAGGATTCTCCCGTTTTTTACTTATGGAGCAAGGAAGCATGTCGAATCGCACCAAACAACGCCGCACCGGCGGGTTGACGCTTCTTCTTTATCAACGCCAACCTCACCCGGAATTTTTCAAAATCCTCGCCACCGAGCAAGTCAGCCGCCGCGCTTATGAAGCGGACATCTGGCTCGTCGAAGGTGGACACGTGATCACGCTGACTGCTGGCAAAAATACGCTGGCTGAGGCGATTATCACTCGGCCTGATCCGGTCTCGGACCGCGGGCTGATCGACTCGATTCCATGTCGAGGCGAAAAATATCACGAAGAAAAATATGGCGACAACATTCGCTATATGATTTCCACGCAGGAAGAGCAGCTCACCAGCACGCTCTATGATGCAACCAAGCGTGAGATTCAGGTTTACTCACAGAAGCGCGAATTGATGATGGCTGAAGTTCCCGCTGATGGCGAAAATTCCGCCTGCCTGAGCGTTCTGGATATCGAGCGCTGCAGCCATGAACTACGCGTGCAGAGTTTCCATCTCTTCGATGAAAACTGCATGGTGATCAAGACGCAGTCCATTATTGAAGTGAGCAAGGAATAGCTCGCTGAAATAAATGTTGAATGGTTTCGATCGAGCCCCGCATGATATGCGGGGC
>DASXDR010000182.1:0-1821 GCA_036490535.1 Tepidisphaeraceae bacterium
GCTATCGATCCATACAGCGCATGGTCTGATGGAAGTTGATGTCATCGCCATCCCCGCGATTGCGCTGGCGATTCTTGCCATCGTTCAAGCGTTCCAGGGTCGGATTGGGCGATGGATACTATGGCAGTCGGTAGCCGGGGCATTGGCCGTCACTGCGTTCGTGACTTTTTATTCTGGAACAAAAGATAATCTGCGCTCGGCGCGTCCGCTCGCCGATGCGGTGCTGCCTATGCTGAAGGAACCTGACCTGGCATTTCATAATGTGCCTATCGAGGTTTCCGTGTATCTACCGCTGGATTTACCGGATCGCCCGCGCGCTCCCCGGCAGCTCATTTTCACGCGCACGCTGCGCCACGGTGCCGATGCCTATCAGAACCAGACCCCCGATCAGCAAATCGTGCAGGCGCAAACGCTGCACTTTGGATATATCTCCAAGGTCAATCCGTGGAAAACGGTGATCCTGACGGTGAAGCCGAATTAAATATGCGATTGCTTCTCGGCATATTTTTGCGGTTAGTGATCATCATCCCCGCAGTAATACTGGCGGGAATCATCGTCCATGTCGCCAGCGAGCGTGTGCAGCCGGACGAGAACATGCATCTGGATGCATTCGCGTTTTTTCAAACGCATTGGACGCGCCCCGAGCCAGATTCGGACGAGGTTTACTATTCACCGATGGGCTGGTCGCGCGTCTACACGGGCGAAATGGTCTATTTGCTCTACGGAAAAATCGGCGCAGCTGTTTTGCACTTTTGGCCGGATACCAATCTGACGCAGCTTTATCGCTTCATGAATGTAGCGTTGCTGCTGGTAACCCTCACCGCCCTGACATTTGTGCGTTGTGCGTGGTTTCCGCCCTGGTTGTTGGCATTATTTCTGGTTTGCATACCGCAGGTTCCGTATATCTATGCTTATGCGAATTCGGATGCATTCGGAATTTCGGCATCCGTGCTGTTGTTCCTGATTACCGCCAAAATGATCGAGATTGAGCCACGAAAATGGGGAGTTTCTCGTCTCATCTGCTTTTCGATTCTGCTGCTTTGCACGCTCCTATCCAAAATCGATTTTCTCGCGGCGATCATATTGCCATTGGCGCTGCTGATATTTCATTTGGCGCGAACGCAAACTTCGCTCCCATTTGTTTTCACACGTCTGATTGTGCCATTGCTCGCGATTTATATTTTTGCCGCCTGGTGGAATCCGCAATTGTCGCCTTGGCATGCCAAATGGGATCAGCAGATGACCGAGATGAAGGAAGACCACGCCATCGCTGGCCGCAGGCCGACCGGCCCACATGATCGCAATTATTACATGGCTTCCGAAGGCGTGGACTACGGGCAGATGATGCACCTGTATGACTCAATGTGGCTCAAGCGCACGGGCCAGAGTTTTTACAGCCGCTTTGGCGGATGGAGGGTACAGCATCCGGCATGGATATTTGTGGTTGCTGGATGGATCGGCGTTGCAGGATTGCTAATCACTCTGGCTGCGCAATTAGTTTTTCGCCAGAACATGCCTTGGGAAACCATGATCTGCCTGCTCCTTTCGCCTGGATTAATTGCGCTGAGTGTTTTTGGATCGATGTACCAATCGCTTCACATCGATTATCAGCCGCAGGGGCGATATCTGTTCGGAGCCCTCGTGCCAATCTTCTTTTTATTTGCCGGCACCTGGAAGATCGAAAATAGATGGTGGCGAACGGTGCACGCGACTTTGTTTGGTGCGCTGTTCGCGCTGTCGATTTATTCGCTATGGGTTTTCGGAGCGATCGAGCCACGCCTGCGGGATATGGCGTATTAGGAATTTTCCCCAACCGGCGGT
>DASXDR010000024.1:0-11435 GCA_036490535.1 Tepidisphaeraceae bacterium
CAGACTTATTTGAACAATATGCAGTCGGCGTCGAGCGTCTACAACGAGACTGATTCAACACTCACGAGCGCTGCGAATATTCTTAATAGCGCCCAGACACTCGCGTCAAAAGATGTGAGCACGACCACTGGCGCTGACCAGCGAAGTCAGGATGCACCGCTGGTGCAGAGCATGATTACGCAGATGATGTCGCTGGCGAATACGCAATTAAATGGCCAGTATATTTTCGGCGGCAATTCCACGGGCTCGGCGCCGTTTGTGCAAAATGGAAATGGCATTCAATATGTCGGCACGTCGCAAGGATTAAGTAATGCGTTCGATGGCTCCAGTATCGCGCCGTTTACGGTTGCGGGCGGAGATGCTTTCGGTGTTTCGGGCGCGCAGGTAACCGGGTCGACGCTGGGGGTGGGCGTTACGGGGAATACACTGATTTCTAATCTTGGCGGTGCGACCAATAATGGCGTGAGCCTGGGCTCGATTCAGATTTCGGATGGGACGACGACCAAGACGGTGGATTTGTCCAAAGCATCCGATTTGCAGGACGTCATTAACATGATCAACGCTGCGGGGACGGATATTACCGCGTCGGTGGGAGCGAATAATCAATCGATCACGCTGTCGGCAGGGACGACTGATCAGATCAGCGTGAAAGATGTGGGGACGGGGCAGACGGCGGAGGGTTTGGGGATTCTGCAAAGCACGCCACTCGCGGCGGGAACGGCACTGAATGGGCAGAACCTGAACGCGAAGATTACTTCCACCACATTGCTTTCGTCGCTAAATGGTGGGGCGGGAATTGGACTGGCGGGGTTGGTGATTGGGAATGGGACGACCAGCACGACGGTAAATGTGCCGACATCGCCAGGGGCGACGGTGCAGGATCTGCTCAATACGATTAATTCGTCGGCGACGTTTGCGAATGCAACGATTAATTCGACGGGGACGGGATTTGATGTTGCGAATACGACCTCGGGAGTGTCGCTGACGATTGGGGAGAATGGCGGGACTACCGCGAGCGACCTGGGGATTCGATCCTATTCGCCGACCACGCCGTTGTCGGATTTGAATGATGGCCAGGGTGTGGACATTGCAACGGGCGGAGATTTTCAGATTACCAAGCATGATGGAACCACGATCAGCGTTTCGTTGACTGGCGATACCACGGTGCAGGATGTGATCAACTCGATCAATTCGGTTGCTGGTTACAGCATGGCATCATTTGCGACGACGGGAAATGGAATTGTGCTGACGGATAACTCGGCGGGATCGAGCGGGTTTGAAGTGACGTCGATCAATGGCTCGACGGCTGCGAGCGATCTGGGGATTGCCAGCTCGAGCAGCGGGACAACCATTACGGGGACGGATGTGAATCCGGTGGAATCGACGGGCGTATTTTCGGATTTACAGGCGCTGCAGACGGCGCTGGAACAGAATGATACGGCGGGGATCACCGCTGCCGCTGAGAAATTGACGAAGGATGCTTCGCAGATGACCGCAGTCCAGGGCGCTGCCGGCGCGCAAGCATCTGCGATGTCAGCACGGACAACAGATTTAACACTTCAAAACACGAGCCTGAAAACCATGCTCGCGAATGTGCAGCAGGTTGATCCAACGACAGCGATTTCGGAATTTCAGCAGCTGCAAACTTCGCTGCAGGCAGCGATGGAAGCAGCGGGACAGACGATAAATGAGAGTTTGTTGAATTTTCTATCATCAGCATAAATGGCACGCATATTGCTGAGATTGATACAGAGTAGAGCTATGTGTGTGTACAGAAGGAAAATTACGGGTGTGGCGCAAGAATCAGCGCAAATGTGCGCGGGATATGCGCGGGAGAAAATGAAAGTGAAAAAGGCACCGGTGGAACTGGTGTGAGAATACGCTAACCATTGAAGTGGTCAGCCCGCAGAGGGCAGGCTTGTAAAAGAGCCTGGGTATTCGAAGAGAGACGCGAAGGAAGTTCGCGTAGAAGTGAGAAGAAGTTCATGGCGTGTGGATCTCGCTGTGAGGCGTCGGCTTGAATGCGATGGAATGCAACAAGCGGGCGGAAAGAAATGGAAGGTCCGGTTTAAGTAGTTGCGTCTTGTTCGGTTGGAACCGAAAAGCCGCGGGCAAAAATGGAGTTTTGTCATGCAAATCGAAACCGTGCGTTTCGGCAAAATGAGCATCGATGAGGAAAGGATATTGACCTTTCCCAACGGATTGCTCGGATTTCCTGAGCACCAGCGTTTTGCGCTGATTCAGAGCAGCGCGGGAAATTATTTCTTCTGGCTGCAATCGCTGGATGATCCGTCACTGGCGTTCGTGGTGACGGACCCGACGACGTTCTTCAAGGACTTTACGGTCCCGATCAAGGACGAGCTGCGCGACGCCATCGCGCTGGCTGATCCAGCGCATATGCATGTCTTTGTGATCTGCAACCGCGTGGGCGAATGGCTCACGGGAAATCTGCTGGGGCCGCTGGTCTATAACACAGCCAATCGGGTTGGCGAGCAGATCGTGCTGCAGGAGCGGAAATGGACAACGCGTCAGCCGCTGTTGCGATTGCAGGTTGAGATGCCGCTGGCCAAGTCGGCGTGAGTGATGTTGTTTAGCGGCGCTGCTAAAGCAGCGCACGTGTAAGCAAGTTGGAATGCCTGGAGCATTGCAACTAAACGAGAAGACAATAACCCCGCACCTTGGGCGGCGCAATTGGAAAGAATTGGCGCCGGCGCGACAGGGATGTTGCGTGACGGATGGGACACATCCGCCCAGGAAGGAGCCAACATGTTGGTGCTTTCGCGACAGCGCGATGAAACGATCATGATTGGGGACGACGTGGAAGTCACGGTCGTGGATATTCGCGGCGACAAAGTTCGCCTGGGAATAACCGCCCCCAAGAGCGTGAGCGTTCATCGTAAGGAAGTTTATGACGCCATCCGCAGGGAGAACCGAGAAGCGGCCCGCGTCAAACCCGAGGATCTTTCGGGACTAGGAAAGATCGCGCCGAAAAACCCGGATGATCAGGACAAGAAAAATCCGGAATGAGCTGCTGGGCAGCTTATGGTTTTAGGTTTTGAACTTTTAGGAATTTACATTCGCCATTAACAGTCATGGAGGATTGACATGGCCACTATTAATACCAATGTCCCGTCACTGATTGCGCAGCGCAACTTAGCCAAGTCGCAGACGCAGCTAAATACTTCGCTGGAGCGATTAAGTACGGGTTTGAAGATCAACAGCGGCGCGGATGATCCGGCAGGGTTGATCGCATCGCAGCGTTTACAGGCCGAGATGGCCGGGCTGACTCAGGCCCTGAGCAATTCGCAGCAGGCAACGAACGTCATCTCGACGGCAGATGGAGCGCTCAACGAAGTATCGAACCTCCTGACGACGATCCAGGGACTGGTCGTGGGAGCCGCCAACAGCGGCGCGATGAGCCCGGATGAGATCCAGGCGAATCAGCTGCAGGTTGACTCGGCGATCGCATCGATCACGCGCATCGCGGATACGACATCGTTCGCGGGTCTGAATCTGCTCAACGGCAATCTCGATTACATCACTTCGGGCGTGCATAACAGCGCGATCAGCGCGCTTTCCATCACGCAGGCGGATTTCGGGCAGGCGGCAAACATCCCGGTGAATGTTAACGTGCTGGCCAGCGCGCAAACAGCGGCGCTGGAATATCGCGCCAGCTCGATCACCGCGCCGGTGACGCTGCAGATTTCGGGGAACAACGGAATTTCCACGCTCAGCTTCACCGCGGGGGCAACCGCGTCGTCGATCGCGGCGGCGATCAACCAGATTTCCGATTCCACGGGCGTGACGGCTGCGTATATCGATCCGTCCAATGCAGCTAGCGGCATCGTGCTGAATTCTTCGGGATATGGCTCCTCGAGTTATGTCTCGATCAGCGCGCAGAGCGGCACGTTTCAGACGACCGACCTCAATGGCAATGACAAAGCCCGCGCAGTCGGTAAAGATGCGGTGGCGACGGTTAACGGCGCACTGACCGTAGGCAATGGGCGCGACATCACGCTCAATACTTCCTCGCTGGATTTGCAGTTGACGCTGAGTCAGAATTTCGGCGTCGGCTCAACCAACTTTTCCATCACCGGTGGTGGGGCAATGTTCCAGGTCGGTGGGGCAGTGACGTCGAACCAGCAGATCAGCATCGGCATCGGTTCGGTGGCGGCTTCTGATCTGGGTAATTCGGATGTCGGATTCCTCAATGACATCGTCAGCGGCGGCGATGCATCGCTTACCTCGGGCAATGCTGCCAAGGCATCGCAGATTATTACCGAAGCTATCAGCCAAATCGCGGATTTGCGCGGCAGGTTGGGCGCATTTGAATCCAATACGCTGGAGACCAACGTCAATTCACTCAACGTCACGCTGGAAAATGTTACCTCGAGCGAGAGCAGCATCACCGATGCGGATTTCGCGGCAGAGACGTCGAACCTGACGAGAGCGCAGATTCTGGTGCAAGCTGGAACGAGCGTGTTGTCGACGGCGAACTCGACGCCACAGAGTGTGCTCACGCTGTTGCAGAATTCGTAAGTGAATGAGAGTTGAATGGCCGTAAACCAAGCGTGGGATCGGTTGATCCCGCGGCTTTGCTGCGGCGTGGCGCGATGGAGGTGATTAGCAGTGGCACTGAAGCGCCACCGCCGGTTTGTGTTGCGCTAGTTTGAATACAACGGTATGGGATCGTAGACATTTATCGGGGATGATCCAGCTTTAGAGTTATCGCAGCGGACATCGCTCCGGGCCGCGCTTGTACCTTTTCGCCCAGCGTGGCCTGGTAATTCTCGGATGATATTTCCGCTTGATAAATCCCCGGGCCATTGAGGGTCAGGGAGAATTTCCCTTCGGCATTGCTCACCTGCGTCCATTGTCCTTTTCCCAGCGGCACCGATGGTTGCCCTGCCGCCCATGGAAACTCTCGCGCCCGTATCGCAAATTGCGTGACCGGATTTCCTGTCCGGGCATCGACGACATTTCCCTTCATCACCGCGACGCCGATCACGTTTAATGTAATCGGCGGTAGTTTTCCCGGCACGGTGATGTTGGCCACGTCTTTCGTCTCGATGTCGTCTCCGGCAAAATGCAAATCATATTTGCCGGGCGGAATGGAACCGAAATTGATCGCCACTGTTTGCTCGCCCGGAGCCGGCTGCTGCACCCAGGTGAAATACTGTTTCAGCCCCTCCACGGGATGTCCGTCTTCTGATGTAATAGACAATGCTGAGGCGTGAACATCAAATTGTCCCGGCCGGCCGCCAACAAACGTCACCATCCCCTTCAACTGCGGCACCGATCCTGGCGATGGAAACGAAAATTTCACCCGCATCGCCTTCCCATCCGTCGGCGCACTCACGACAACCTCATCCTGCATGTCCGACACCAGCCCCATCCGATAACGCCCCGGGCCCATATCGTGCAGCGTAAAATTTCCGGCAGAATCAATTCCAACCGTATGGAGAACGTACATTCCCGTCCACCACTCCGGGATCGCTTCAATTCTGTCCCCCGCCGGCGGATTTCCGTCCGAGCAAACTGCCACGCCGTGAATGGTTTCCCCCGGCACCATCCGCCAGGAGAGACTCGAGCTCACCGCTAACATGGAATCAGTGATCTCGGCATGTACCGGCGCATAGCCGGCCGCTTGAACCGCAACAGTGTATGGTTCCGGCGAACGTGGAAGCATCATTTCGGCGCTTCCCATGTCGTCCACCTGTGCGTTGATCGTTGGATTGTTGTTATGCTGGAAAGCAACGATAACCGCGCTATTGATGGGCTCACCCAGCGGCGTTTCAATGAGAACCTTCACGCGCATGCCGCGCCGCATCACGATGTCCCGCCGCGCCTGCATGCCGGCGTCAAGATCGAGTTCCGGGGCGGCATTGGCGTCAATTGTCACAAATCCATCCGCCGCCGCACCCACATGATAAATCCCACCCGGCAGATTCGTGGGAAATGAATAATTCCCGTTTGCGTCGCTCGTGGCATGTCGTTCGGCGATAAATGGAAAACTGCTCGAACCGGCCTTCCTGCTTTCTGTGCCGAGCAATACCACTGCCGCGCCGGAAATCGGATGGCCAGCGTCATCGACAATCCGCCCCGCCAAGGAAGATGGCTGCGTTGTTGCGGGCGCATTTTGCCAGCGCGGCACTGCACCATCCGGCGCGGCTGTCACCGCGGGAATCTCCACGCTGCGAGTTGGACGGTGAAGCATGATCCATCCGCCACACGTTGCCCCGAGCAACACCATTGCCGCCAGCGCGATTTTCAAAAACCCGGCGGCAAAGCCCAAAGCAATCCCCGGCGCGCCAGCCAATCCAATCTTCATCAGATTTGCCGTCAATTCCTTCGGCACTACGCTCGATGCGTGTTCAGTCTGGAGTATTGCCGTCCAATTCTCGCCCGCCATTGCAGCGTATCCCATCATTTCTAAATGTCGCCGCAGTTTTTCAATCGCCTGCTCCATGCGATAGCTCAGTGTTGCCGGCGCCACGCCCGCCTCGGCCGCCAGCTCCGTTTGTGGACGGCCTGTGAAGAACCTCTGGATAATCAGCTCGCGATCTTCCTCGTTCAATTTTTCCATCGCCGCGTCGAGGTGCTCGCGGAGCTCCGTCAATTCGTGCTGTGATGCGTCCATGGATTTTTCCGATCTGGCCGCCGCTGTTTCGTGGCGCCGGCGCGTCTGCTGCCGCCGGTTGAAATCAATCGCTACGTTCATCGCGCAGCGATGCAGCCACGCACCGAGATGAATTTGTTTCGCGCTCGCCGTTCGCGCCAAACGCAGAAATGTTTCCTGCGTCGCGTCGGCAATATTATTTGGGTCGCGCAGCACGCGGCGGCAGGTGCTGAACACCAGTCGCTGATATTGTTCGACGATCTGCGCGAAGGCTTCGGCATCGCGCTGGAGCGAATAGCGATGGAGAAGTTTGGCGTCGGACATAGCCATCGACATGATAAACGCACACCGGGGAGGCGCATTCGAAGAAAAAGCGCGGATTTTGCCTGAATGACTCATAAAGCGGGCACGCCCATAACTAAAAGCAAGAAACATGACGGATTAATTTTGCGCGATCGCGCAGAATTACGAGGTGCTGATAAAAGCTCGGGGGGATTGCAAGGTTGGTGGGAAAGGGGGCAGTTTAAATAAATATGGACGATGCCCAATAACGCCAAGGTCGTCATAAAGGGTCCGCGAACCTAAACCGGTTCAAGTTCTCTGTCGATACGATAACACGTCCTGATGCTCTGATTGCAGCTGTCTATTCTAGAGAGAAAGCGGTGGTCAGATTCAGGAAGGAAAGGATTGTCCTTTCCGTCGACGGTTGAGCTAATTCTTCCCTGGGCTCGATTTCGTCGGGAAAAATGCTTCAAGGGATGAAGCGCTTGTACGAGCGCTCCAATAGCGTTACGAGCTTTGGTGCTCGTACATAGACGTAAGAGTCAAGGAAAGACACTATGAGCGTAATTAATACCAACGTCAGCTCGCTGATTGCGCAGAATTCGTTAAACAAGAATCAGAAGGCTGAGAACACAAGCTTAGAGCGTTTGAGCACAGGTTTGAAGATCAACAGCGGCGCTGATGATCCGGCAGGCTTGATCGCCAGCCAGAACCTCCAGGCCGAGCAGACCGGCATCAATACCGCCATCAGCAACGCCCAGTCTGCTGATAACGTCATGGGCACCGCTGAAGGTGGCCTGAACGAAGTCAGCAACCTGCTTACCACCCTCCAGGGTTTGGTCAGCCAGTCGGCCAATACCGGTGGCATGTCCACCGCGGAAATCGGCGCTAACCAGCTGCAGGTGGACTCGATTCTCTCGACGATCAATCGTATTGCTCAGTCGACGAGCTTCGATGGCACCAAGTTGCTGGACGGCTCGCTGGATTACACCACCAGCAGCGTCGGCACATCGGCTGTCACCGATCTTCAGGTGAACTCCGCTTCCGTGCCTGATAATGGCAAGGTCAACGTGGTGGTTCAGGTTACACAGAGCGCACAGACTGCGGCGCTTTCGTATACCGGCGGTTCCATCAGTGGTTCCACGGTTACGCTGCAGGTTTCGGGTAACCTCGGTACCACGCAGCTCTCGTTTGCCAGCGGCACGACCGTCAGCCAGATTGTTACGGCTGTCAATGCGGTCACCGCACAGACGGGCGCCAGCGCCACCGTCACTGGCACTGGTCATTTCAGCATCGATTCGACCAGTTATGGCTCGGCCCAGTATGTGGGTCTCAAGGCCATCTCCGGTTCGTTCACATTGTCCACCACGGAAGCGCACGGGCGCGACGCCAGCGTCACCGTCAATGGTGCTGCTGCTGAAACGCAAGGTCTGGCAGTGAGCTACAACTCATCCAGCCTGGACGTGACTTTCAACGTTGATAAGACTGCGAACTTCAACAACGCCTCCAAGACCTTCGGGATCACGGGTGGCGGGGCAACCTTTGCCTTGGGCGCGCAAGTCGACGAATCTGACAAGGCCTCGATCGGCATCGCTTCGGTGTCGACCGGCAGCCTTGGCTCTTCGGCGCTGGGTTATCTGGATTCACTGGGCTCTGGCGGCACTAACTCGCTGTCCAGCGGCAACCTGGTGAACTCGCAGAATATTCTCAGTTCTGCTATCAGCCAGGTTTCCGACCTGCGCGGCAGAATCGGCGCGTTCCAGGATTACACGATCGGGTCGACCGTCAATTCGTTGTCGGTTGCCTACGAAAACGTGTCTGCTGCGGAGAGCAGCATCACGGATGCGGATTTCGCTCAGGAAACTTCAAACCTGACGCGCGATCAGATCCTGACGCAGGCATCGGAAACGGTGCTCGCTCAGGCGAACGCACGCCCTCAGTCCGCCCTCTCGCTGCTCCAGAACGCGTAGTAGGGCCCTCCTATATGAGACTCGTGCGCGATTGAGCCGCGTACGAATGAGATTTGGAAAGACCCCCGGCCGATCCTCGGTCGGGGGTTCTTTTTTATTGCTTTAGCCTCTGTTTTAGGGCATATCATTGGTATGGAATTCAGCGTGATCGTTGAGCGCGATGAAAAGGGATATTACGTGGCGACAGTTCCTGCGCTGCGGGGATGCCATACGCAAGCGCGATCGCTCGATCAGTTGATGAAACGGATTCGCGAAGCGATTGAACTGTGTTTAGAAGTGGAAGGGGCACCTCCACCAAACCAGTTCGTAGGCATTCAACGGATTGCGATTTAAGATGCCTCGTCCTCCGCGATTACGTGGCAGGGAGTTGATCGCTATTCTCCGGCGGCAGGGTTTGAAATTATTCGGATAAAAGGGAGCCATCATTTTTTGCGCCATCCTGATGGAAGGTGTACGGTCATACCGGTTCACAGTGGCGAAATTATTGGACCTGGGCTTTTTTCGAAAATTCTCCGCGATCTCGACGAGTTTCGGCAATGGCAATGACCCAGTGACGACCTGAAAAATCCCTCGTGTTTTGGGTAGGCAAGAAAGCGGGAGCCCCACGAGGTCGTAATGGTGGGTTGGATTCAGCAAAAAAAATCCGAGCCTTGGAAATTTTTTATTTTTATGGGAAATGCCGGCAGTTTTTGCTCTAGGTCAGATAATAATTGGTCGCGTGCATATCGGACGGTCCATGTGCGGTTATTCGCTGGAAAAACAGCATGTTCCGATAACTTTGGGACCGGATAATTTCGATAATCGGACTCAAGACATTTTTATTGCCCCGTCGATACGAACATCACTTACAAAGGAAGTAAGCACGGCAGCCGCCGCCCGGTTCGGCGGAATGTTTCGAAGGTGTCACGGAGAGACCAATGAGCGTAATTAATACCAACGTCAGCTCGCTGATCGCACAAAATGCGTTGAACAAAAATCAGCAGTCCGAAAATACCAGCCTGGAGCGCTTGAGCACGGGCTTGAAGATCAACAGTGGCAAGGACGATCCGGCAGGATTGATCGCGAGCCAGAATCTGCAGGCCGAGCAGACCGGTATTAACACCGCCATCAGCAACGCCCAGGCAGCCAATAACATTCTGGGCACTGCCGAAGGCGGCTTGAACGAAGTGAGCTCGCTGCTCACTGAGCTTCAGGGTCTGGTCAGCCAGTCTGCGAACACCGGCGGCCTTTCTTCCGACGAAGTCTCGGCGAACCAGCTCCAGGTCGACTCGATTCTCTCGACGATCAACCGGATCGCACAATCGACGAGCTTCGAAGGGACCAAGCTGCTGGATGGTAACTTTGATTATTCCACGAGCAGCGTGGGCACTTCGGCGATCAGCGATCTGCAGGTGAATTCCGCCAGCGTTCCTGATGGCGGCAAAGTAAGCGTGGTCGTGCAGGTCACTAACAGCGCACAGACGGCTGCACTGAGCTACACCGGTGGCACTGTAACTGGCAAGACCGTGACGCTGCAGATTGCCGGCAACCTTGGCAGCACACAGCTTTCATTTGCCAGCGGCACCACGGTCAGCTCGATTGTTACCGCGATCAATGGCGTGACGAACCAGACGGGTGTCAGTGCAACCGTGACCGGAACGGGCCATTTCGCGATGGATTCGACCCAGTACGGTTCTTCGCAATTCGTCAGCCTCAAGGCGATCTCCGGTAACTTCACGGTTCCTGGCAGCGGCATCACCTACGGCCGCGACGCTGCTGTCACCATTAACGGTGCTGCGGCTGAGACACAGGGACTTAGCGTCGATTACGATTCGGCACAGCTCAATCTCAATTTCAACATCGATAAAGCTGCGAACTTTAACAATGCATCCAAGACCTTCGCGATCACCGGCGGTGGGGCGACCTTTGCCCTGGGTGCTCAGGTAGACGAAGGAGATAAAGCGTCCATCGGTATCACCTCGGTTTCCACGGGTAGTTTGGGTTCGTCGGCGAACGGCTATCTCAACTCACTGGGATCAGGCGGCGCGAACTCCTTATCGAGTGGTAACCTCGTGAACGCTCAGAACATTCTCAGTGCGGCTATCGGTCAGGTCTCGGACCTACGAGGTCGAATCGGCGCGTTCCAGGATTACACCATCGGTTCTACCGTCAACTCGCTATCGGTGGCTTATGAGAATGTGTCGTCAGCGGAAAGCAGTATCACGGATACGGATTTCGCGGCAGAAACGTCTAACCTGACGCGGGATCAGATCCTGACGCAGGCTGCGGAAACGGTGCTATCGCAGGCCAACTCAAGGCCACAATCGGTGCTGACACTGCTGCAGAACTCGTAGTGAGTTAGCTGGACATTTTTTGAGGCCGCGAAGGTTCGCCTTCGCGGCTTTTTTCTTGCGCTGGATGAAGCAAAAGCGCAGTGCTGCGCACCACCGCTAGAGCGGCGAGCACAAAGTCCTCGCGCCAGGCCCAGGACTTAGGTATTGTGCCTTTCTTTACGTCAAGGAGGCCATATGCCAAGCAGGGAAGCATTTACGCAGCGAGAGCGGCGGGCGATCATTAAACACTTT
>DASXDR010000035.1:0-53867 GCA_036490535.1 Tepidisphaeraceae bacterium
GGAAGGAGCCCTCAGCAAACTCGTGGACCTCGTGCGAATGACCGCGCAGGTTAGTTTGCTGGATTACCAGTTAGAGATGCTTTAACGATTATCGATTAACTATTCACAACCATCACTATCGTGAACCACAGAACTGAAAAAATCGCCAGCATGATGCAACAGGAGATCGCCGAGATTATCCAGCGCGAGCTCAGCGATCCGCGCCTGCCGACGATCACGAGCGTCACCCGCGTGAAAGTCAGCAGTGATCTTTCCACAGCCGACGTATTTGTGAGCATGATGGGCACCCCGGGCCAGCAGGCTGCCGGCCTGAATGCCCTGCGGCACTCCGCTGGGTTGATACGCACGATCCTGACGAAAAATATGAGCTTGCGACAGGCGCCGTTTCTGAAATTTCATATCGATGAAGCTTTGCAGAAAGAGCTGGCGCTGATGGATTTACTTCGCAAGGTCGAGGAAGAGCAGAAACAAAAGACAGGAGATACACCGCAGTGAGTATGAAGAACGCGACCAAACATGCTGATGAACTCAAATCGCTTTTCAAGAAGCTGGCCAAAGAAGGCAAGTCTGAAGCTAAGCCAACCTATGAACCGCTCGACGCCCTCGTGCGCGGAGCGATGTCCTACGACGTTTCCGACACCCGAGCGGCCGAGGCGGTAAAAGCCATCGCCAAGGAATTTGTCGATCTCAACGAACTCCGCGTCGCCACCGAGCTGGAAATCCAGGAACTCCTTGGCACGCGCTATCCCGCGATCGAAGAGCGAGTCACCCTGATCACTTCCGCGCTCAATGCGATTTTCGAAAAGGAGCATACCCTTAGCCTCGATCGCATGAAGACCATTTCCAACCGCGATACTCGCCAGTTTCTGCGCGATCTGCCGGGCATGAATCCTTTTGTGGAAGGCTACGTCATGCTCTTCGGCATCGATGCTCCGGCGGTTCCGCTCGATGAATCCATGGCGGAATTGCTCAAGCAAAAGGGAATCTGCGAAGAGGAAATGCCCACTGCCGAGGTGCAGAAATTCATCGAGCACCATACCAAGTCGGAAGATCATTATGAGCTGTATTGCTCCCTTCGCCGCGCTGCAGCGAATATCACGGAAAAGAAAAAAGTAAAAGCGAAGTAAGAAGGGACAAGGGACAAGGGAAATGCGACTATGAACGATCGATTGCCGGAAAATACGCTCCGCTTTGGTTTCCCCAGTGGATCGATGCAGAATTCGACCATCGAGCTCTTTGCCCGTGCTGGGTACAAAGTAAACATTCCCGATCGCAGCGTGTTTCCTCGTGTGGATGATGACAAAATCTCCGGCGTGCTTTTTCGCTCGCAGGAGATCAGCCGCTATGTCGCCGATGGCCTGATCGATTGCGGCGTTTGCGGATATGACTGGATCGTCGAAAACGGCAATGAGCAGGATGTCATCGAGGTCATGGAACTCACCTATTCGCGCGCCAGCAGCAATCCAGCGCGGTGGGTTTTAGCAGTGCCTAACGAGAGCAATATTAAAACGGTCAAGGACTTTGAGGGGAAGCTGATTGCCACGGAACTGGTGGAAACGACGCGAAAGTTTTTCCAGAAGCATGGCGTTCATGTGAACGTCGAATTTTCCTGGGGCACGACGGAAATCAAAGCTCGAATCCTTGATGGCATCGTCGATGTCACCGAGACCGGCTCCTCCATCCGCGCCAATGATCTGCGCGTGATCGACACCATCCTTACCAGCACGATCCGCTTCATCGCTAATAAAAAAGCGTGGGAAATTCCCTGGAAGCGCGAGAAGATGGAAAACATTGCCATGCTTCTCAAAGGGGCGATCGAGGGCAAATCCAAGGTTGGATTGAAGATGAATGTCCCTGAAGATCGGCTCACCGAAGTCGTCGCATTCCTGCCGGCGGAAAAAAGCCCCACCGTCTCTCGCCTGGCCGATCAAAAATGGGTCGCCGTTGAGGTCATCCTTGAAGATAAACAGGAACGCGAACTAATCCCCCGCCTCAAACGCGCCGGCGCCACCGGGATCATCACCTATCCGCTGAATAAAGTAATTCCTTAAAACCATGGTTTCCCAGCGGCACGGTTGTTTTGGACTGAACGTATCGAAGCCCTCTGCAACCACGTTTGGTAAATTGCGCGTATAATTTCCCGCGAAAGCCAAAGCAAAGAGCCATATGCACCATCGCGCAAAAATCTTGATTCTCCTCGCCGCCACTGCCGTGGGTTGCCAATCCACTCATCGCCAAGCCACCACGCGACCCGCTCTGAGCAAAGCAGCTCCGCCCAGTTCTCCCGCGTTTTTAACTCTGGACCAGATCCAACCCGCCCCCGTACTTTCCGCCGCACCGCCAGAGCCCGCCACTCGGCCATCCATTCAATCACTCATGCTCTTTGCGCGAGCCCATGATGCGCTTCTGCAAAATCGTGGCTATACCGCGATCGGGCTGCTCGAGCGCGCGGTGCATCTCGATCCGAACAGTTACACACTTTATTACGAGCTGGGCCGCGCTTATCTGAGCGTTGGCAACAGCATTGAATCCGCGACCTACGCATTCGAAAAAGCCGCGGCGCTCAAGCCGGGCGAATTAACGGTGCATCTGCAACTGGCTCGGCTTTACCTCATGCGTGGTGATCCAGATCATGCGATCCAGCATTTGCGTCTTGCTCGTCTCACCAGTGATTACCAGGAGCAATCTGATCTTGCTGCGACCACGGATTTATTGCTGGCGCGCGCGCTGCAGCAAAAGGGGTATGACCGCGCTGCTAGCGATGAATACGAGCTTGTGTTGGATGATTTACAGAATCCCACCTCGGCCATGCGCGGCAATATGGAGCTGGCATTCCTGATTGCGCATCCTGATGTAATCGCAGAGCAATTGGGGGAATTGGCTGAGGCCATGGGCAATTATCAAACTGCCCTGGAGGAATATCAGCAGTCCGCCGCCATCGACCATGATAATTTTTCGACGCGGGCTCACGTGGTTCGCGTGCTGCTGAAGATGGGTCGATCCGAAGACGCCGCGGCCGAGGCTGCAAAGTTAGTCCGGCAATTCCAGGCCAGCCCCGAATCCATGGATTTGCTGCGCGAGGTCTATCAGCAGGTGGGATCGGAAGCGGGCGTGATCGCGCAGCTTGCGAAATTGCATGCGGACCAGCCCGAGGATCGCGCGATTTTATTCACGCTTGCTGATACGCTGCGCAGCCAGGGACGCCAGGCTGAGGGCGAACAATTATTGGCTGATGCAGCCCGGCGGGATGCTTACGAGCCGGATTTAGTGCAGCGACTTTTCGACATGTATGAGCAGCGGGGGGACACTAATGCCGCGGCAATTTTGTTGATTGATGCGCTGGCGGCGCGCCCCGATTCGCTGCGCGAGCTGATCCCCATGTGGAGCGAGCTGCTGGAGCCGACGCGAAAAAACCGGTTGCAATTGAGTACATTGCAGACGTTGCCGGTTTCATCGGATGCTGAACCCGCCAAGCAATTCTGGATTTCGCGCGTCGCTGATGTGTGGAACCGTGATGAATTGGCCAAGGATTCATTGGCGGCTGCAGTGAAAGGCAATAAGCCATTTGCGCCCGCATATCGGTTGATCACCTCCCAAACCTGGGCGCGCAAAGATTGGACGGACAAGCAAAAAGAAAAATTCGTCGCTGACCTGGCGCAGCGGGCAGCGGATCAGGGGGATCAGGCGCTGGCTGCCGAGCTCCGAGGGATTTCGTTTCTGGCTCAGAAAGAACCTGATAAAGCAGTCAATGAACTCGAGCAAGCGCGCAAGCTCGGCGGCAAATCTCCCGATCTGGAAATTTCCTATGCTTCGGCGCTGTTGGCTGAAAAACAAAACGCCCAGGCTGAGCAGGCCCTGTGGAAAATCACTACGGATTTTCCCACCTGCGATGATGGATACGACGCGCTGATCCAGTTTTATTTCAATCAGAGCCAGCCCAACGAAGCGATGCGCGTGCTGCGCACCTGGCTGGATAATGCGCCGCTCTCGATCAATGCCAAGTTGATTCAGGCGACCCTTCTATTCCAGTCCCAGCGATATGATCTGGCGGATCAATCGATGGCGTCCCTGGTGCAAACGCACTCGGACAATCTTGATGTGCTGCGGACGGCGGCGGCGATTTATCAGCAGACTGGGGAGCTGCCGGAATATATTCGCACCCTGGAAAAACTGCGCGAGGAGAGCCCGCAGAATCAGGCAGTGGTTGAGGAACTGGTGCAGCTATATGCGCAGCGGCACGAGCTAACCGATGCACAGCGCGTGCTCGACGCCACGCATGCCGCGGTCGGTAATGATCCGGATCTGCTTTATTATCTTTCGCATTTGTATTCGATGATCGGCAAGCAGCCGCAGGCTGAGGATGTGCTGGCGGAAGTGCTCAAGATCGATCCCACGCACAGTGGCGCGGCCAATGATCTGGGATATTCCTGGGCAGATGAGGGGCGCAATCTGGATGAAGCGGAGAAATTGATTCGCCTGGCGGTGAAGGATGAGCCGGATAATGAATCGTTTTTGGATTCGCTGGGCTGGGTGCAATACAAACGCGGCGAATTCAGCTCGGCGCTGAAATCCCTGCAGGCTGCGGTATCGGATAATCCCGAGCCGGACCCGGTGGTGCTGAATCATCTGGGGGATACATATTATCGACTGGGCAAGAAGAGTGATGCGGGGAAGACCTGGCATGAAGCGCTCTCTCGGCTGGCGGAGGTGAATGAAGACCGCGATGACTTGCGCGAATTGCGCGAGCGGCTGCCGGGGAAATTGAAGGCTTTTGAGAACGGCGGCAAAGCAGAGGTTGCGCCGACGGCGCAGAAGTGATAGTTGTTAGTTGTTAATTGATAGTTGATAATCGCATTGGGCAACTAACCCCTAGTTGCCGTTGCATGTTTAGCCGCCGCGGCTTCGCGGCGGTTTGCATATTCGCCGCGAGGCCGCGGCGGCTAAACGAAAGCGCGATAATTTAGTAGAACGCATATAACAATTAACAACTAACCAATCATGGCAGGACATAGTCACTGGGCAAAAATCAAACGAGCCAAGGGCGCCAACGATGCCAAGCGCGGCAAACTCTGGAGCAAGATCGCGCGCAAGATCATCATTGCCGCCAAAGCTGGCGGCGGCGATCCCGCTCAGAATCTTTCCCTTCGCTACGTGATCGACGAAGCGCGCGGCGCTCTCATGCACAAGGACACGATCGAGAAAGCGATCCTCAAGGGGACTGGAGAACTCGGAGCTGAGAATTACGAAGCTGTTCAGTATGAGGGCTATGCCCCGGGGGGCGTGGCGATGATCGTCGAAGGGCTGACTAATAACCGCGCCCGCACGGCTGGGGAACTGCGCAAAATTTTCGAAATGCACGGCGGCAATCTAGGTCAAAGCGGCTCGGTTTCATTTCAATTCACCAAGCAGGGGGTGATTACTATTAAATCATCCGCCGTGGCTGAAGAAAAACTGATGGAACTTGCCCTGGAAGTCGGTGCTGAAGACGTCAGCAGCAGCAGCGAATTTTTCGAAGTCGTCTCCACGCCTGTGAATTTCCTGAAGGTCAAAGAGGCCATCACCAAGGCGGCAATTCCTATCGAGGCCAGCGAAATTACTTTCCTGCCTAACACCACGGTCCCGGTGGATGTCGAAGCTGGCAAAAATCTGCTGAAGTTTATTGATGCACTGGAAGATAATGAGGACGTGCAGAATGTCTCGCATAATGCGGAGATTCCGGAGTCGGTGGGGGTGTAAAGGCGTAGGAACAACTCGATTTATCGGGCAGCTCGCGAACCAGATTTTGTTGCCGGGCGGAAGTCGTCAAACGCAAGTTGCTATAATGTGACTAATGGGTATTGCCACAACAGTTAATATTCCTCGCGAGTGGCTCGAAGAATTCGAGGCAGCTGCCAAGCGTCCGCTGGAACTGCGCATGCGCTACGCTTTCATTCGCACCTACAAACCCGTAATGGATGATGCCCGTTTCCGAGCATTTGATACTACTGCAGATTACCGGCGCTGGTGCGAGGAAGCTTTGCCGGATTGGTTGGGTTATGGCCGTATTTGATTATCGACAGGCACAGGAAGTGCGGGATGCCTTCGGGCGGCACGGAGTGCGCTATCTTTTCATTGGGAAATCCGGAGCGATTTTGCTGGGCTTTCCAGATACAACACAGGATGCCGATCTGTTTGTTGCCAAAAATCCTGACAACGGTCGCAAGGCTGCATCCGCTTTGTCAGATTTGGGATTTGCTCTCACAGCAGAAGAATCGGAACAGATCGTCTGGGGAAAAGACTTTATCCAATTAAAAAATGGTCCTTTTGATTTGGACCTGATATTTGCGCCAGATGGAATCGAGCGCTTTGATGATGCCTGGGCGAGACATGTGGACGTGGAGGGATTTCCCGTTTGCCATATCGACGACATTATTGCCAGCAAAATGGCTACGAATCGCCCTAAGGACCGCGAAAGCCTTCCTCGACTCTCAGCATTTCGGGAATATTGGAAAAGTAAGCACGCCTGAGCAGTGTAAATACAAACAACTCATGGCCCGGTAGCGCCGGTGCGGTACAAGCGGCCCAAATCGGACCACTCATAGGGCATGTTGGGATTACGCTGGATATTGTTCTGAGCCATCGAAAGGCGGGGATTGAGCGTACGGGCGAATTGGGTGCCGCTGAGGTATTCGGATTGATAGACCTTTACCGTGATGGCGGGAGTAGTGATGGTATAGTTCGCGGTGGGAAGTTTGGCTGTTTCTGCGTGGCCATCGACGAAGACAAAGTTAGCGCACCCACCGTGACGAAGGGCGGGGAAACTATCGCTGCCGTTCCAGGTGAAGCTGGTCCCAGTGGTCGTGCCATCATTCTGGAAGGAGAATTCGCCGCTGTCGGTCTGGCTGGGAACCCAACCGGTCTGGTCAAGCGAGATACCGTCGCCGAACATGATGAATTTATCCGAGTGCTTCACTTCGGAAATTCGTGCAAACAACACACCATATTGATCGGGAGTAAGGGTAGCAGCAGGAATCGGATTGCCTGTGGTTCCGTGGCGAAGATTGGAATTCATCTTGTACGTGCGGGCGTATTCCTTGAGAGTGCCCTGGGCGCCGGTGGCAGATTTGTCTACGAAATCGTTATAGACCACGCACTGCTTGATATTGGAGTAAGTGCGGTCGGACGCGACCCCTGTACGACCAGCGCCAATTTCAGCCTTGGTCAGGTAGGGATCCAGGGCATTAAACCAGCAATCGGCTTCATCAAGACTGGTCGTAGGATAGGGGAAACAGCCGCGCTTCTCATTGACATACATCTGCAACGCGACGCCGAGCTGGCGGAGGTTGCTCAGACACTTAAGCGTCTGGGCGCTCTGGCGTGCCTTGTTCAGCGAGGGCAGCAGAATGCTGATCAGCAAGGCAATGATGCCGATGACAACCAGTAATTCGACAAGAGTAAACGCGGGGCGTTTTGTCTTGCTCATTACAGGCAGTTCGACGAGAGTGAAAGCGCGGAATTTTCTCATGTTTGGTTCCATTTCCTACGTAGCAAAAATCACCAAGTTCTGATGCTCCAACAGTTTTCTCCGCATCATCTAACGACAGATTCAGATTTGATAAGCAAGTCGAAAGGAACTAATTGATCGTACATCAAAGACTTGCGGGCGTCAAAAAGAAAAGCCGTTTTCGACACGATTTTAAGGGTTATTCCTCATTAAATGATGAAATTCCAGTGAACGTTGTTAAATGGAATGTTCGAATAACCAATGGTCGAAATCATCGCTGTATTTGGTGGGAGTGCTGTTCAACGCGGTCCTTTGGACGCGCCGCTAAATATTGGTAGGGGTGTGATTACTCAAGTATTCGAGTGTGATTGTCATGATCACGCTCCCTTGAGGAATCGTGACATGCCGGGTTTGAAAATCACTTTGCCATCGACGACCACCAACTCTTCGTCTAGGTAGAGTTGGACGGCTTTGGAGAGAACGTTGGCTTCGAGCTCCAGGCCTTTGCGCTTCACGTCATCCAGCGAATCGCTGCCTACGTTGATATGGAAAACATCCTGCAGAATGACGGGGCCTTCATCGAGTTGCTCTGTGACGAAGTGAGCCGTGCATCCATGGACGCGGACGCCGGATTCGTAGGCTTGTTTATAGGGGGCGGCGCCGGGGAAATAGGGGAGTAGCGATGGGTGGATATTGATGATGCGATGCCGGAAGGTTTCGATGATGTTTGACGGCAAGATACGCATGTAACGCGCGAGGACAACCAGATCGGCGTTGTAACGTTTTAGCTGGCTATGCAGCCACTCGAAATGTTTTTCGAGTTGATCGTGCGGATGCGATGCAAAGGGCAAACCCGCGGCTGTTGCGATGGGCTCAAGGTCGGGATGATTCGAGAGCACCGCGACCATTTCGCCATGCAGATGTTTGGATTGGTAGTCGGTGATTAACTGTTTGAGGCAATGAGGTTCTTTGCTCACCAGCAGCGCGACTCTTTTGGGCTTGCGCTGTGAGTGCAGATGCACTTTGACTTCCATATCGATGCGCTTGCCTAGATCGACTAAACCGGTAATCAATTCGGTAAGGTCGCAGGAGAGGTCTTTGAGGTCGACGAGCATGTCCATGACGAAAAAGCCACGGACGACGCGTTGCTCCATGTCTTCGATATTGACGCCGCGCTCGGCCATGTAGGTGGCGAATTGGGCGACGACGCCCTTCTGGTCTTTGCCGAGAACGCTGACAACGGCGAGAACTTGCATGCGCTGATTATAAATCACAATGGGGGGCAAATCTGCGCGAGTGGGATCGTGATTTCAACGATGAAACGTGAAGACGTGAAACGTGACAAGAATTGGATTTATCACGTTTCACGTTTTCACGTTTCATTGCTACGTTTCAGGTTTTCGTCACCTTGTCAGGTTTACGTCGCTCCGTAGCATGTTCGATCAGCTCGCGTGCCTGGGCGCGGGTGGCTTCGGTAACTTGAGAACCGCCGATCATTTCGGCAATCTCTGCCAGGCGAGTATCGCCGGTCACCAGACTAACCCTGCTCTGCGTGCGATCGTCCGAGCTGGATTTATGCACGGTAAGATGCCGATCCGCGGCGGCGGCGATCTGGGGCAAATGCGTGATGCAAAGCACCTGCTGCGATTTGGCGAGATTTTTGAGTTTGGTGGCAATCGCCACCCCGAGCCGCGCACCGATATTGGCGTCGATTTCATCGAATACCAATACGCTGACACGGTCGGTCTGCGAGAGAATCGATTTCAGCGCCAGCATCGTGCGCGAAAGCTCACCCCCCGAGGCAATTTTGCGCAGCGGCTGCGGGGAAAGGCCGGGATTCGTTTGAATTGTAAATTCAATCTGATCCAGTCCGGTCGGCGAAGCGTCGGATGCATTGTGGGAAAGAAAACTGACGAAAAATTTCGCCTTTTCCATGCCCAGCTGCGCGAGTTCTTTTTCGACGAGGGGACAGAGTTTCTTGGCGGCGGCTTGCCGTTTAGTAGAAAGCTCGCCTCCCAGCTTTTGCAGTTTTGCCGTCAGAGGTTCGATTTGTTTTTCAAGCGAGGAAAAATCATCCGTGGCTTTTTCGAGTTCAGCGATTTGCTTGCCGATCTGGGCGCGATACGCCAGCACATCTTCGACACGGTTCCCATATTTGGTGGCCAGGCGATGAATGGTAGTTAGCCGTTCTTCGACTTCGCGCAGCTCGGCGGGATCGAGATCGAGGCGGTCCATGTAGCGGGATAGATCGAACGAGACTTCTTCGAGCTGAATCGCAGCGGCTTTGGCGGCGTCGCTGATGGGGGACATGTTCTGATCGAGCAGGGAAAGTTCGGAGAGGATGGCGGCGATTCCGCGCAGGCGTTCGAGCACTGAGCCGTCGGCTTCGTAGAGGGCGTTGTGGGCGGCGCTGGATTGCTTCTTGAGTTTTTCCAGATTGTTTAGCAAGGAAGATCGGGAAGTGAGCTCCTCGTATTCGCCGGGACTGAGCTGGGCTTCATCAATTTCCTCGGCCTGAAACCGGTAAAGCTCTAATTGCTGCTGCCTCAGTGTGCGGCTGGCGGCAAGCTCGGCGATGCGCTTCTGTGCTTCGCGCAGCTGGGCGTAAATTTCGTGAAAGCCTTCGCGCAGCTTCTCGGCACCGGCGAATTGATCGAGCAATTCCAACTGATTGATGGGCTTGAGAAGAAATTGGTGATCGTGCTGGCCATGCACATCCACCAGGATTTCCGCAACCTGGCGCAGCATGGCAAGCGTAATCGGAGTGCCATTGAGGGTCGTGGAAGTGCGGCCGGTGGCAAACAGTCGTCGTGAAAGGAGTAGCTCGTCATCGTCTAACGCAATATCCGCATGTGCAGCGATTTGCTTGCGAAGCTCGGGGGAGCGGATTTCGAATAGCCCGGTTACGCGCGCTTCTTCGGCGCCGGTGCGGAGCATTTGTTCTGGCCCGCGCAAGGCAAGCAGCAATTCCAGGGCGCCGAGGACCAACGATTTGCCCGCCCCGGTCGCGCCGGTAAAACAGTTCAGGCCCGCTGATAGCTCGATATGGGCATCAGCGATGACGGCGAGGTTGGAGATGTGCAGTTCCCGCAACATAAAATCAATAAAATATCAGCCACAGATGAACACGGATGAACGCGGATAAATGCAATTGCCTCTTTCATCTGTGTGTATCTGTGTTTATCCGTGGCTAGTCTTTTTGTCTTTTATTTTACTCCCGATCCCGGCGCCGTTGCTGCCGACGGTGTGACAAAAATCACTTTGCCAGTGGCGCTGTCCGTGGCGGCTAGCAGCATGCCATTGCTGATCTGGCCTCGGAGCGGTCGAGGTTGCAGGTTTGCGACCACGATGATCTGTTTGCCCACGAGTTCTTCCGGCTGATAGTGCTCGCGAAGGCCGGCACAGATTTGGCGTTTTTCGGTGCCGAGATCGACTTGCAGGACCAATAGCTTGTCGGCGTTGGGGTGGGGAATGCATTCGAGGACCGTGGCTACGCGCAGGTCGATCTTGGCGAAATCGGGATATTCGATCATTGTTGGATTTTGGGGTGTTGCTTCCATGCGGGGAATTGTAGCAAGGAGTGACGAGAGAATCTTGAAGGCGTTGAATGTGCAGCGACGAATGAAGGGTGGGCACTGCCCACCCTTTTTTTCCAAGCAATTAAAAATTGCGGTGGGCAATGCCCACCCTACAAGACTTCATTTCATTGGCTCAGGCACGCCGGATTTTGCGTGCCATGCCACCCGCAGCCAATGTCGCAAAGAGAATGGCACCGGCGGGAAGCGCCGCCGGGGTGGGGACGGTGACGGTAGCCATAGTAAGGGCGACGTTATCAAGGCTGGAAGTCTCGGTGTTGTCGTAATAGTCGCCGAGGATATATACCGCTTGGAGGTTGCCCAGCACCGAAGCAAAATCGGCAGCGGTGGCAGCGGTGCCTCCCTGGCTATTAACCGTAAAATGATTGCCGGGAGCAAGCGTGAACGAGAGCGTTTCAAATGCCGTAGTGGACATGCTGGTTTCGTCGGGGAGATAGAGGGATTCGGTGGTGCCGACGAGAATCACTGGCGATTCAGCGGTATTCAGGCCCAGTGAATTGGATCCCTCAGTATCCATGATATCAAAAGAGAGCGTGCCGTTTTCAGCAGACGACTGATCGCCCAGAAATTTACTCGGAGCGTTGTAGTAGTATGTGCCGGTGCTTTGATCGGTTTCTGAAATATAACCACCCGGATTTCCGCCTGTGGCGTGATAATCAACGCTATAAGTAGCGTCAACCGGGGGCACAGCCCCCGTGGGAGACGTTCCACTGATATCGAGCGCTGCCCAACCGTCCACATTGGTATCAAAGGTGGACGAGGCCAGGGTTCCCGCTTTGGCCGCAGACAATCCGCTGCAAATTGCCGCTGAAACAATACCAGCCATTATCAAATTGGTAACTTTTCGCATCGTGTAATCTCTCCCTTGCTTAATATAACTGAGGTGTATTTTCCACAAGATTATCCGTGGCTTTCGACCATCAAGCAAGGAAAAATACTT
Source organism: Tepidisphaeraceae bacterium (assembly GCA_036490535.1). Lineage (GTDB taxonomy): Bacteria > Planctomycetota > Phycisphaerae > Tepidisphaerales > Tepidisphaeraceae > DASXDR01. The sequence goes on from DASXDR010000035.1 coordinate 12,020, forward strand.
TTTTTTGAGTCGTAGACGCTGAGCAATTTGGGTCACATAAAACGCCGGGGTAAATTGGGCAGGAAAATACTATGCGATAAAAGGCCTCCACTTTATTGCGGCATGGAAGCTAGAGAGAATAGGGTACTGAAACCCTAGGGCGAATGATTGGGTTTTGACCCACTGGAGATGCTCATGACGTGCTTAATTCGTCTTCGCCATCACATCTGAATTCCCGGCCAGTTGCAGGCGCAGGACCAGCAATCCGGCTGACAGCTGCGGATCGGCTTCCAGCGGATCGGCGGCCTTGGCTTTTTCGGAATTGATCGCTGATTGTGCCGCGCCCACCACCTGCTTGGGCTTTTCCTTGTCTGCGGCGTCGCGCAGTACGTCTAGGTCGCGGCGTTGCTGCATAACTTTGAGCATCTGGTCGGGGGTCATTTCCACGGTCACGTCGGGGTCGACGCCCCAGGTTTTGGAGTTTTCTTCGCGATGGATGCAGCGGCCGCTAGGGAGGTAATAGTGGGCTGTGGTGAGTTTTAGATAGCAATCCTGTTGATCGCCGATGGGGAGGAGCATTTGCACGGAGCCTTTGCCGAAGGTGCGCTCGCCGACGATGGTGGCGCGGTGATCGTCTTTCAAAGCACCGCTGGTGATTTCGCTGGCGGAGGCGGAGTATTGGTTGACCAGTACCACCATGGGCATGGTCAGCTCGTCGCCGTCGTCGTGGGCGGTGGCGATGGTGGGAGGGTTGGGGGAATCGGCGCGGTCGGCGTGGGTGGAGACAATCACGCCATCGGTGAGGAATTTATCGCACACTTCCGTGGCGGCATTGAGCAATCCGCCCGGATTGCCGCGCAGGTCCATGATCAGGCCGCGTGCGCCCTTGGCCTGGATTTGCTTGCAGGCAGCGCCCAATTCATCGGGCGTTGTCTTGGTGAACTGCGTGATGCGCAGGTAAGCGATTTTGCTATCGGGATCGACTAGATAGTTCCACTCGCCGCCGGGCAGGCGCGTGTAGCCTTTCACGGAGGAAACTTTGATTTTCTGGCGAATGATTTTCAAATCACGCGAAACGCCATCAGGCGATTTGATCGTCAGTGTTACCGGCGTTCCCGCAGGCCCAGTGATCAAGCGCACCGCTTCGGTGGTCGTAACTCCCTTGGCCGATTTGCCGTTGATCGCTGCGATGATGTCGCCAGCCTGGATGCCAGCTTTATATGCCGGCGTGTCTTCCAACGGGCTTACGACTTGGAGCGAGCCGTCATCGCCAGAATCAATTTCAATCCCGACGCCGGTGAATTCACCCTGCACATCTTTATTGAATTCCGCTACATCGCTCGGCCAGATCATTGTCGAGAATGGATCGAGCTGGCCAAAAGCGCCATCGGCAAACTCGCTGACCAGCACTTCCTCGGGAAGCTTCACTGTTTGCGAATTCACTTTCTCCAGATCATCCAGCACATGGAAAAGAATGTCATGCTCATCCAGCAGGTTCGAGGCTTTGACCTCGGCAAGATCATCATTGATGGATTGAAGGAACGTTTGCCGCTTGGCTTCGTCGGCCATGCCGGGGAAAGTATCTTTGAGCAGCTTGGTGGTAACGACCGCCTCAACACCATTGAGCCCACCCACGCCGAGCGTTTTGAAACTTACCTGGCGGAAATAGTCAGCCTTGGACTGATCCAGCGCATCGCGCAGCATGTCCATCTGGATGCCCTTAAGCGTGTCGTGCCAATCGACTTTGTAAGCGTCGGCAGCGGTTTCGTCATCTACGTCCTTGGATGGCCGGGTGGTAGCGCTGGCTTCGGCGGGCTTGGTGGCGGCGGTGGCGTAGGCTTTTTCCTCGTCGGGGCTGAGCAGATGCGCATCGGCCAGCAATTTTTCGGCGGCGTCGCGCGCCTTTTCTTCCTTATCCTGGGTTTTCAAATAATCATCCGCCGCATATTCCGCCATCAGCCGAAAATGGCGTGTGGCGACTTTCAATTCATCTTTCCATTGTGCCTCCGACGGCTGCACGTTGGCTAAATCAGAATACAGCCGCACGGCCTTGAGCCAGTCCTCGCTCTTCTCATCCGCCGCCGAGCGTGTAATTGCCTGCTGAATCAGCGAAGCCACCCAAGGCTCGGCGACAAATTTATTCTTATCATCCGCAAGCACATAGGCCTCTTTGAGCCTGTCAATCGCGTAATCGGTGTATCCATCCGCGGCGAGCAATTTCACCTGCGCCACGACGCGGTTGTATTCCTTGTGCCGCTCGGCGCTGAAAGTCTGATTCTGGGCATCGAATGCTTGCGCCCAGTCGGCCATCTGGTGAATCACTGGATCATTTGATTGCGAGGCCGCCGTCGCCAGCAGCTGGTGGGTCTGGTCCCACTGCCCGCTGCGAAGGTCAGTCAGCGCCTGGCTTTTGAGCGTATCCAGCGAAGTTTGCTGCATCATCGCTGGCGTGGCGGTAGCAGCGGTATTGTCAGCAGGAGCCAATGGGGAAAAGGAAACGATCCCGACGGCCAGAGCAGCAGCCGCCAGAATTGCCGAAAGCTTCGAATGATTCATTGGAAAGAGTTCCTCGCGAGAAACAACGAATGAAAATCTTTTTTGCTAGTGCATTATAGGACGGCGCGATCGCTTACGCATCCTTGTATTTAATCGGCCTTTTCCTTGTGCATGTCAAACAACTCGTGAACTGGATGACAGATACTTGCACCGGGAGAGCCGGGGCGTCCTCGCCCCGAATACTCGGGCCGGGGACGGCCCGGCTCTACCAGCTTCAAAACAAACTGCAATCCAAATCCTGCATGTGGTTTGAGTCCCAGCCATTTTTACATAACATTCACCAGTTCGAGAATAGTCGCACATGCAAACCATAACCGCCCAACTTTCTGCTGCCTTCGCCAAGGCTATCCACGCTGCTTTTGGCATCCAGGCCGACGCCCATATCGCGGCATCCGCCAATGAGCAATTCGGGGATTACCAGTCCAACGCGGCCATGGGGTTGGCTAAATCGCTCAAAAAGAATCCGCGTGCCGTTGCAGAGGAAATTAAAGCCAAACTGGATTTAGCCCACATGGCCAGCGAGGTCAGCATCGCCGGGCCGGGGTTTATCAACATCCGTTTGAATCCCACCTGGCTGGCTACCCAGGCAACTTCATTAGCCAGCGACCCCCAAATCGGTATCGGCAAAGTTTCCGATCCTGAAATCGTCGTTGTCGATTATTCCGGGCCTAATGTCGCCAAGGAAATGCATGTCGGGCATTTGCGCTCGACGATTATTGGTGATGCGATTAGCCGAGTGATCGAATTCCAGGGAAATAATGTCATCCGGCAAAATCACGTTGGGGATTGGGGTACGCAGTTTGGGATGTTGATTGAATATCTCCGCAAACAAGGTTTCACGGGCGGGCAGTTGGAAATTCAGGACTTGGAGGAATTCTATCGGCAGGCGAAGAAAAGTTTTGACGATTCTCCAGAATTCCAGGCGCAAGCGCGAGCGCGCGTGGTTGCGTTACAGAGCGGGGAATCGTTCGAGTTTGCCGCTTGGCAGGATATTGTGGTGGAGACGCGCAAGTCCTATCAGCCGGTTTACGACAATCTTTCGGTTCTGCTCAAGTCCGAACATGAACGCGGCGAATCGTTTTACAATCCTTTTCTTGCTGAAGTCGTCGCCGAATTGAAATTGAAAGGGTTAGCCGTTGAATCCCAAGGCGCCATCGTCGTCCCCACTGAAGGCTTCGAGAATCCTCTGATCATTGAAAAAACTGGCGGCGGATATCTCTACGCCACCACCGATCTTGCCGCCATTCGCTATCGTGTCCGCGAGCTGCACGCCAATCGAATCATTTATACCCACGATTCCCGTCAGGCGCAGCATTTCGCGCAAGTTTTCCAAGTCGCCCGCAAAGCCGGCTTCGCCCCGCCCGAGGTTTCCCTCGAATATGCCCCCTTTGGCACCATGCTCGGCGAAGATGGTAAACCCTTCAAAACGCGCACCGGCGGGACCGTGAAATTAAAAGATTTGCTCGACGAAGCCGAAGAGCGCGCCCAGAAAATCGTCGATGAAAAGAATCCCGAATTGCCAGAAGCCAAGCGAGCGGAAATCGCCCACGCCGTCGGCATCGGCGCCGTCAAATACGCCGACCTCTCCAAAGACCGCACCAGCGATTACGTCTTCTCCTGGGAGAAAATGCTCGCCATGGACGGCAACACCGCCCCGTATCTCCAATACGCCCACGCACGCATCCGTTCGATCTTCCGCCGGGCGGGTGAGCGTGGCATCAATTACCAACCTGGAAATATTCAGCTTGAATCGCCGTTTGAATTAGCGTTGGGCAAACATCTGCTCAAATTCAGCGAAACCGTCGAATTAGTTAGCCGCGAGCTGCGCCCGCACTATCTCTGCACCTATCTTTACGAATTGGCGACCAAATTTTCAGGCTTCTTTGAAAATTGCCCGGTAATACAAAGCGAAGGCAACGTGCGTACAAGCCGCCTGACCCTCTGCGCTTTGACCGCGCAGACCCTGGCGATAGGCCTGGATCTGCTGGGGATCGGACACCCTGAGCAGATGTGAAGAAAATCGGGTTGAATGAAGAAAGATCTCTGGAGTCCCGGATGTACATCCGAGGCTTCGATATAAATAAAAACTTTGTGGGAATTCAGATGAAGAAATTTCTTTCGTTTTTTTTAGCTGCCACTTTATCCATCCCCGCCTTCGCTCAGGACAAATCCGAACCCCTTCCCCTCGGCCCGGCCAGCATCCTTCCCACCAAGCCCAATGAACTATTCAACGGCTGGAAGCTCTCTCCTGCCGGGCGGGCTGTCGGGATCAATTCCATGCCCTACAAAATGGTTCTTTCGCCTGATGGTCAAACCCTTGCGGCTGTCTGCTCGGGCCGATTCAACGGCGTTGCGCTCATTGATCTGAAAACCGAGCAAACCACCCAATGGATTCCTCTCGACCGCACGTTCAACGGGATCATTTTTTCGCGCGATGGCAAACAGCTCTACGTCGCCGGCGGCAATTCCGATCAGCTCTTTATTTTCAATTTCGACGGCCACCAGCTCGATCCCCATTTCCAAACCGCACATCTCGATGGTGAAGTTGTCCTCTTCGGCAAACATCCTGATAGCAAAAACTTTCTCACCGGTATGGCGATCAATCCGAAGACTGGCCTGCTCTACCTCTGCAATGAAGGCAAGAGCCAGATATGGGTGGTCGATCCTAAAAATGCCAAGGTGATTGCTAAATGGCATACGGAGGCTGGCCCGTACGCTTGCGTCATTGGTAAAGATGGCAGATATCTTTTCGTCAGCAATTGGGGCGATCGCTCCGTTTCCGCGTTGGACATCAAAACCGGCGAGCAGGCGGCGCGCGTTGCTGTCGGCATTCGTCCCAATGAGATGGCCCTCGCCCCCGATGGTCGACTGTTCGTCTGCTGTGCCGGCGATAACACGGTCTATTCGCTTTCCACCACCAAGCCACACGAGATTGATAACAACGCGCATTCCGCCAATGCCCCGCCGCCACCTGCCGATGCGTTGGAGATTTTGGCGAGTAGCCTCTATCCCAATTCACCTGAAGGCTCGACACCGGATGCGGTGGCCGTATCGCCCGATGGCAAAAGCCTTTTCGTCGCCAACGCGGATAATAACGACGTGATGATCGCAGACATTGCCGACCACAACGCCTCGCGCGTCGTTGGCTTTGTTCCGGTCGGCTGGTATCCGACCGCAATCACCAGTGATGGCAAAAAATTATTCGTCGCTAACGGTAAGGGCCTGAACAGCATCCCGAGTTGGCCGCCCAAAACACCGTCGAAGAAAGCCGTCGAAGGCGTCCAATTCGATAACGCCCTGCACAATCTCACCGGCAGCGTGCTGATCATCGATCCTCCCACGCCCGAAAAATTAGCGGAATATACGCAGCAAGTCCGGGCGAATTCCCCTTACACGCCCGCTGAATTGAAAAAATCTCCGCAGCTCAATGATTCCTGCATCCCCAGCCGCATTGGCGAAGATTGCCCGATCACGCACGTACTCTACATCATCAAAGAAAATCGTACCTATGACCAGGTTTATGGCGACGAAACCGACGCCGCCGGCCATCGCCTGGGCAATGGCGAGCCGAAGATTGCGATGTTTGGCCAATCCGTTACGCCCAATCAGCACCAGATTGCGCGCGATTATGTTTTATTCGACAACTTTTACGTTAACAGCGAAGTCTCCGAAGATGGCCACAACTGGTGCGATCTGGCCATCGCCACTGATTTCCGACAGCGCTCCTGGGTAACTCGCTATACCAAGCACGGAATCCTGCCCGTCACTGGTGATCTTGCCCAGACAGCCAACGGCGGCATCTGGGACGACTGCAAACGCAACGGCGTAAGCTTCATGTGCTACCACGAAGGCGCCTGGGCCGTCCCTAGCGCTAACCGTGGCACGTGGAAAGACAAAGGCCGCGACATGAACCGTGTGGATAGTTGGATAGCCGATCTGCACAAATATGAGCAGCCCGGCAACGACATGCCTCAGTTCCAAATCATGTGGATCGGCGAAAACCACACCAAGGGCACCATGCCCGGCGCTTTCACACCCGATGCTTGCGTAGCGAGCAATGACATCGCCGTTGGCAAAGTTGTACAGGCGGCGACGCGGTCGAAGTATTGGCCCACCATGGCTATCTTTATTGTGGAAGACGATGCCCAGAATGGGCCAGACCATGTCGATGCACATCGCACCGCGGCGCTGGTGATCTCTCCATATTGCAAGCGGCATTACGTGGATTCGACGCATTACACGCAGGTGAGCATGCTGCGCACGATGGAGCTGATTCTGGGCCTGCCGCCGCTCACGCAATACGACGCAGCGGCCACGCCGATGTTCAATGCATTCACCAAAACGGCGATCGATACGCCGTATCAGGTGCAAACGCCGACGGTGAATCTGTATGCCAAGAATACGATCCATTCCTTCGGTGCACATGCATCTGCGAAAATGGATTTCGATGAACCGGACGAAGCTCCGGAAGATGAATTGAACCGCGTGCTATGGGGAGCGACGATGGGAGTGAATACGCCGTATCCCACGCCGATTCATCGGGCGGTGTTTGAGAATTAAGAGAATGAACCACAGATGGACGCAGATGAACAGGCTCTGTTGAAAACCTCGCTTTATTCAATAGCCAGGACTCAACGAGTCCTGGAATTCTAGGTATTCCGGCGGTCGTCGACCGCCGACTATTGTTTGCTGCCGAGTTTTTCAACAGAGCCAGATGAACACAGATAAGAAAAATTGCGAAAGCATTTATCCGTGTTCATCTGTATTTGTCTGTGGTTAAATTAATTTTCTGGCTCTTCGCACCTGATCAATGGTTCGCAGATGCGTTTCGCGCACCTCCGGCAGCGTGGGCCGCCAGGGGGTGTCGATGTAGCCGAGAATCCGCTTGGGATCGCAATGTTTTGTGCAGAACTCGAGTGTGTGGGCCAAGTTCTCATCGTGTTCCCAGGTGCTGACAGTCGGTATCTGATCAAACCCCGCCCGATCCAGGTCGATATATGATTTCCCCGGGTTCTCCTCAACCTTTAAATCCATCCCGTAATACCAGTTCGATTGAATCACATCCTTGGGCATATTCGCAAAAAACACATCGTGATGATTCCAAACATAATCCGCCCAGATCCACGGCCGGCTGCCATTGGCTCGCACCAGATCGAGAAAGAAATTCAGATCACGCCACCATAGTCCATGTTGGCGCATGATCGCCAGATCAAAATGCCGCTGATGCGTTGCTTCTTCCTCATCCATACCCAGATGAAAAAAGCGTGGCTTATCAAATATCTGGCACGTTTCGTTAATCAAATCCCGGCATACTTCGTAATATTCGGGCGTTGAAACCATCCGCGAATATTTCCCCAGCCAGAGATCATGACAAGTCGAAAAATTCAATTTCGGAATCGCCTCCATCCCTCTTTTGCGAATGTCCGCAATCTTCTTCCGCATCTTGTCGATGGACCACGCTCCGCGGATCGCAATCTCCGGATGGCTTTCAAACTTCAGCGCATCGCCAATATCCACCACTACCATATTCGCGCCTGCATCAGCCATTTCCGCGATCAGCTCATCCCAGAGATTTTCGTCGCAGCGCAGGAAAGGACGATAGGTATAAAACGGATAATTCAATTCCGGAAACACGTCCCGGTCGGACCACATGTTGTAGGAAAGATGGATGAGATAGGCCCAGATCATGGTGAAGTTCTCCAATTCAATTGGCTGAATCATGGAGAGATTGGAATGACATTGCAATGTCACTGCGAGATTCGGAATTGACAGACAATTGTCATCTATGGTTTCATATCCCAGGTCGCGTTTTACAAAATGGAATCATCAATTCTATTCGAGAAGGTGAGGATAAATATCATGCGCAGTTCCCATCGCAGCTCAATCGGCAAACAGAAATCGGCCATGGTAATGATGGATACTCTCGAATCGCGGCGGCTTTTGAGCGCGGCGGCGGGGGGCACTGTCGATTTGACCGCGGCTCTAAACCTGACCAGCCCATCCTCATTCACCATTAAACCCGGGGACGCGGTCAGTTTTTCTATTAATGTGGCGAATGACGGCAGCGGAACCGCCAAGGGATCGATGAAGAGCACGATATCGACCAGCGCGAATTCGGATGGCTCGGATGCCACGACCCTGTGGAAGGTTTCGAATGGCATCATTTTCGGCGCGGACGCAAGTCTAACGTTTAACTATACGCTCAAGACCTCCAGGAAGATGATGCCGGGCGTTTATTACATCGTGGCCGATATTGATTCCAACAATAAATTTCATGAAACAGATACGACGAATAATGTTTCAGTCGCGCCGCAGACTCTGACGGTGCAGAGCCTGTATCCCAGCGTCGCAGGCAATTCCGCGCTTACTTTGAGCAATACCAAAGGAGCCAACAAAGGAAGCACGACCAACATGGTCCTGGAGATGGCGGAAAGCGCCACGGGAGCACTTAGCGGCACGGCCACGGTGAATGGTAATCCGGGCGCCGTCAGCGGCTCGGTCAGTCTCACCGGCGCGCTCACGCTCCAGATCACCAGCGGCGGCGTCACTTATAAAATCAAGGGAACGGATAAAAACAATAACATCACCGGCAAATTCACCTCCAGCAACGGCGGGGGCGGCACTGTCGCTACGGGCGTGGGCTCGGTGGGAACATTGGAAGGGACCTATCAAGGCACGGAAACCTCCGATGCGACCGGGACCACCAAGGATATTACGCTCTTCATTGCCACCGAAGATACGGCTGGGAATATCACGGGCAGCATTACCGACAGCACAGGAACATACGACATCTATGGCACCTACGCCGAGGCCACGGGCGATTTGAATTTCAGCCTGACCGCGACCGGCACGAGCACTTCATACACTGTTAACTTCATGGCCCACGCTTTTGATGGTGGAATTTCTGGAAATTATGTCGATGAAATCGGCAACGATCCGGGCGGCACGTTCAATGTTTCAGAAGATGTGGGACCGACGTCATAAGCTCGCTTTCGCCAATAGCCGCTGTCTGGCCACAAGAAATTCTTCTTCGGTTAATATCCCGGAGTCGCGCAGTGAATCGAGCTTCGTTAATTGCTGTTCGAGTTGCGGTGAAAGTCTTGGGGCCGGTTTCGTTGAGGGCTCTCTTGCTGGGATCGGTTGATTCACGCGCACGCCACTCGATTTCTTAAGCCGCTGCTCGGCGGCTTTTTGCATCTCGGGGGGCGGAACATGCACCGTCGGTGCGGCCTCGCCTCTCTTTTCGCGGTCGTAGGCTTGGCGCATCAAATTTCTGAGGACCATGAGGGCGGTTTCGGGCTCGAGATAGGTGGCGGGGACACGGAGATAAATCGTTTTTTCATCGACGACGCGTAGGGTGCCGGGAGCGCCGATTAATCCCAATTGGGCGCGGGCGGCGTCGCGGACATTCAGCACGATGTCGGGATCTTTTTTGATCATGGAATCGATCCCGAAATGGGCGGCGAGGAGGCGCAGTTCTGTCAGCGCGATGAGCAATATCGCAGAGTGCGGCGGCTCGCCAAACGCATCTTTCATATCGCCTTCTACACCGGCCAACATCTCAATGCTCGTGCAGCGCGTCAGGCGGCGATAGAGGTCCATGCGCTGGCGGTCGGCGGTGATATATGTTTTGGGAATGAACGCGGAGAGACTCAGATCGACGTGAGCTTCGGGGGAGATGGGCTTGGCTTCGTTTTTCAATTGCCGGGTGGCTTCTTCGAGGAGTTGGCAATACATCTCGTAGCCCACGGTGGCAATGTGGCCGGACTGTTCGGGGCCGAGGAAGTTGCCGGCGCCGCGCAGCTCCAGGTCGCGCATGGCGATTTTGAAACCAGCGCCGAGATGAGAATATTCTTCAATAGCTTTAAGCCGTTTGGCAGCAACCGGCGTGACGGGGCGATCCGCGGGCAAGAGCAGATAGCAATATGCCCGATGTTTCCATCGTCCCACGCGGCCACGCAACTGATGCAATTCACTTAAGCCGAACCGATCGGCCTGATTGATAAAAATTGTATTGGCATTGGCGATATCCAAACCTGATTCGATGATCGTTGTGCAAACCAGGATATCCGCTTCGTGGCGGATAAATTGGAGCATGACCTGTTCGAGCTCGCCTTCTTCCATTTGTCCGTGGCCGACGATGATGCGAGCGTTGGGGACCAGTTGCTGCACCTGATCCGCCATCTCGATGATGTTGCTAACGCGATTGTGGACGAAATAGACCTGGCCTTCACGGGCTAGTTCGCGCTCGATGGCCATCTTGATGCGTTGTTTATCGAAGGGCATGACTTCGGTGACCACGCTGCGGCGATCCTGCGGGGCTTGCGTCAGTGACGAGATATCACGCAATCCCAACATCGACATGTGCAGCGTGCGCGGGATGGGCGTGGCGGACATGGTGAGCACATCGACTTCGGTGCGCAGCTGTTTCAATCGCTCTTTGTGTGTTACGCCGAAGCGCTGCTCTTCGTCGACGACGACCAAGCCCAGGTCGGCGAATTTGACGTCTTTGGAGAGCAGGCGGTGCGTGCCGATGAGGATGTCCAGGTCGCCGTGCGCGGCGCGAGTGAGCGTTTCCTTGGCCGCCTTGTTGGATTTGAATCGGCTGATGTAATCGATCTCCATGGGATAATTCGCCATGCGCTCTTTGAATGTGCGATAGTGCTGCTCGGCGAGCACGGTGGTCGGGACGAGCACGGCGACCTGTTTGCCATACTCGGCGGCTTTGAAGGCGGCACGCATGGCGAGCTCGGTTTTGCCGTAACCGACGTCGCCGCAGAGCAAGCGGTCCATCGGGCGGCGTTTCTGCATGTCCTGTTTGATCTCTTCGCTGCTGGTTAATTGATCACCCGTGGGTTCGTAGGGGAACTCAGCTTCGAATTCCTTTTGCCACTGAGTATCCGGCGGAAATTGCATGCCGGGCTGCGCCTCGCGCGCCGCCTGGATTTGCAGCATTTCGGCGGCCATATCCATGACCGCTTCGGAGACTTTTTCTTTTTGTTTTTCCCAGGCGCCGCTGCCGAGGCGAGAGAGCTGGGGATGGCCGGAGAATCCACCGATGTATTTTTGGATCAGGTTGATGCGTGCAGCGGGGACGTGCAGCGATGCATTATCGGCAAAACGCAAACTGAGATATTCATCGCTCTTGCCGTCCTTGGTGAGAGTCTGCATGCCCATGAAGCGGGCGATCCCATGAGCGACGTGCACGACATAATCCCCGACTTTGAGATCCAGAAAGGAATCGACGGGGCGAGAGGCGGTGACTTTGGTGACGCGGCGACGCTGTTCGTAGCGGTGGAACAACTCGTGGTGCCCGAGCAGCGCGAGAGAGCGCGACGATCCAGCGCGGTGCTCCGCACCGCCGCTAACTACGCCATCGGAATATTTAGCGGCGGTGCGCAGCACCGCGTTGTCCTCGTTCCACACAAACCCCCGATGCAAATATCCGATTGGCGTCGCGACTTTTTCCTTCAACCCCGGCACTTCGGTTTCCAGTAATTCAGAGAAACGCTGCCGCTCGGCTGGGTTTTCGCAAAACACGCTTACATCATGTGTCTGCGCCAGCTCGGCTAATTCACGAATGGCTTTCTTCGCCTCCGTCTCAAACCGCTGCAGCGACAGCACCGGCAATCTCACATGGTTCGGCTCTTTGCCAACCAGGCTTTTCATGGTCACCGCCCCCTGATCGAACTGGCTGAGCTCAAGCCGCGCGAAGGGTTCCATCAATTGCAATATCGCCGAGAGCGGATATACGCCGGCCGGATCGGGCAGGCGATCGAGATAACTCTTGGCTTGCTCCGCGATCTCCAGCGGGCCCCAGAGCACCACAATCGCATCGTCTGGCAGATGCGAAAAAACGGAAGTCGATTCGCTGCTGTCCATCTGCCCCTTCAAATCCACCACGCGGACCGATTCCATTTTTTCCAGCGACCCCATCGTCTCCGGATCAAATTTTCGGATCGACTCGACCTGATCATCAAAAAAATCAATGCGAACCGGCAGCCCCACCACATCACCCGAAGCTGCGTAATCGCCGGGCAGATAGACATCCACAATGCCGCCGCGCACCGCAAAGTCGCCGGGCACTTCGACTTGATCCAGCCGGTTGTAGCCATGCTCACTGAGCCAGACGATCAGTTTTTCCACCTCGAGCGTCTGCCCCACCGAAACCGTCCGCATCAATTGCGAAAGTTGGCCGATCGACGGCACTGCCTGCATGACCGCTTGAATGGGAGCGACCAGCAGCAGATTCCCCCGCCCTTCGTTTAGCCCCGGCCCTTGGGCCGGGTTATTCATGCCTTCTGCTTCTGGCTTCTTCCTTCTTTCCCCCGCCAGTCTCGCCACCAACTGCAACCGATTCGAAACCTGCTCCTCACTCAGTTTTCCAAGTGCCCCGGCAAGCTCCAACGTTGGCAGCACATCCGGCCTTCGCCCATGAAACAGTTCCATGTCATCCGCTAGATCATCCGCTTCATCAATATGCCCGCAGATCAGAACGATGGGCCGATGCAGATTCTCCGCCAGCGCCCCTGTCACCGCCGCCACGCTGCTGCCCCAAATGCCGGAAGCTGACACCGCCCCCGTTTCGGCGACCGCAGTAGCCAATTCCTTCAAAGCGCGCGCATGCACAAGCCGCCGAACCGCATCCGGTAGGGAAGTAATCGGATTCATATGTCGCGATCTTATGCTGGATTCGAACCTGCTTTCAACTCGACCTACGGCAGATTTTCTATATCGCTCCCACGATGGCAGGCCTCTGATCTCTTTCGCGGAAGCGCCAATAACGCCACCAGTCCCATCCCGATTGCCGATGCCCCGGGCGTGGGAATGGGAGTTAGCAGAAATGCGTCCTCGGCACCTGTTCCATTGATGCCATAGCCAACAATTTCACGAGCGTTATTGATTCCCATTGCTTCACGCAGCGTCCAGCCGCTATTGGGATCAATCAGATTATTTAGATCAACCATACCCGCGGGGGTGTCCAGGAAAGCATGCAATTCCTCGTCGGCAGTTGCAGCTCCGCCAACGATTTGCCCCTGATCGTTAATGCTATCCGCCACGCTAAATGTACCGCCAAATGTGCCCAAGTCCTGCATGCTCCCATTGCTATATAGAAATGCGTGTTCATCGCCTCCTTGTGGGGGGGGCGAATAACCCACCACCTGACCAAGATTATTAATATGGGTAGCGACGCTATATCCAGAACCCAATGTTCCCAGATCCTGCATCACCCCACCGCTGTACAGGAACGCGTGTTGAAATCCGTTGCTGGCATACGACCAGCCCACAATCTGTCCAAGATTATTGATGTTTAAAGCTTCGCCCCCTCCCAAAGTTAGCCCGCCAAGATCAGTGTACTTACCGCCGCTATATAGGAATGCGTGGTATACCCCCTCATTTACGAACGCCCCGACTACCTCTGTGGAATCATTGATGCCATTTGCAAAGCTGGCGTTTCCAGGATTGAGAGAGGTTACAGTTCCATTGCTATAAAGTAGCCCTCCATCGAAAGCATTGCCTACTATTGTCCCGGCATCGTTAATTCCCGTGATCGCACTCCACAGAGAGAATGAATCCGTTCTTACTCCGTCGCTTTCAATAAAGCCGCCGGCATAATACTCGCCCACAACCTGCCCAGAGGCATTGATAGCTGTCGCTTTGCCATATCCCAAGTCAGTGACCGTGTATTGTGGATTTGCACCCAGCGTCATCGTTGGAGCTGCAATTAAAGCCGTTACATAAGTCTTCAGAGCAAGATTGCGAAGAATTATTAACATCCGTAATCCTTACACCAAATGAAGAGTGATCTAATTTAGCCATCGCAGCAAACAGAGGGAACAGTAAAAACAAGGTAACCCTAAACTTTGCCAAACATTTTTCTTGACAGTCCTATAAATGTTAGGTAGAATATTTACCAAACAAAGGACTGTTTTATGATCACTTTGCGGCGTATCGAGCGGCTGGTAAATGAACGGCAATATCAACGGCTTTTTACCGAGCTAATGTCAGCCCGCCCGGAGGGGGGGTTGCATCTGACCCTGCGACTTCCGGCTGCTGCGACGGCGATTACGCTGCTTCGACTTGAAGAGCTAAGTCAAACACAGACAACGATTTACTCGCAATTACTCCGGGTCTTGCTATCCCAGCAACAGGCGGATGGTGGCTTTGGTGATCCAGCCACGACTGCACTGTGCGTGCGAGCCCTCTTTTCCTGTGATGGTTTTGGTTCCGCGGTGGACGACGGGCTGAATTACCTAGCCAATCTCCAGAAGCAGGAAGGCATCTGGCCTGCCGAGCCCTTACGCCGTCTATCCGCCGATCCCGCCGCCTCGGTGTTCATTCTTTATCAACTCGCTTCCTTCCCCGCCTTTCGTTCCGCTGTGCGATTCTTCGATGCGGTGAATTGGTTCGACCAACATGAGAGCCAGCTTGACGACGCAGTTCGCCGCCTCTGGAATCATGCGGCGCTGCGTTGTCAGCAAACATTATTTGTTAATTGATAGTTGATAGTCGTTAGTTGTTTTTTCTTTTTAACAACTATCAACTAGCTACTAACTATTAACGTCATCTATTGCTGTGGTTTTTTCGTGGCGGTGATGTGCGTCTTGTTTGTGCGCACGGGGCGTTTGCCGTAGCGGGTGCCTTCGCCGGTCGAGGTTGAAGTAGATCCATGCAGGGGATTTTTCTTGCCTGCACACTCCTTGCACGTGCGGGCCAACTCAACATCGCCCGGCTTCCACCACTGTTTCCTGGTTCCCACTTTCACCCAATGCAATGCTTCGGCTGGCGTGTCGACTACTTTGAAAATATCCATGTCTTCGCCGTCGATGAAATGGGGTTGAAGCGTTTTGTGCATCCAATCGACGAGTCCGCCCCAATGATCTTTGCCAAATAAAATGATCGGAAATGGCTCGATTTTCAGCGTCTGGATCAAGGTGATGGTTTCGAAAAACTCATCGAGCGTGCCATATCCGCCGGGGAAACAGATAAATGCTTCGGCATATTTCACGAACATCACCTTGCGGGCATAGAAATAATGGAAATCAAGCGCGATGGTCTGGTACTTATTCGCCTCCTGCTCCTGCGGCAAACTGATGTTGCAACCCACGCTCGTGCCGCCGGCGTCATAAGCGCCTTTGTTGGCGGCTTCCATGATGCCGGGTCCGCCGCCCGTAATCACCGCGAATTTATTTTTCGCCAGTAATCGCGCCGTTTGCTCGGCGGCTTTGTAATACTTTTCCTGAGGCCGAGTGCGCGCCGAGCCAAAAATGGTGACGCCACGATGAATGGTTTCCAATGCTTCAAATCCATCGACGAACTCCGCCATGATGCGGAAGATTCGCCAGCTTTCGTGATCGAGTTCGCTAGGGTGCATATTTTAGTCCAATCAATCTGGCGCGACGTCGGAATAGAAAATGCTATAACACAAATAATTTAATTACCAAAGAGAGCTTGGCGCATTCCCGGCATGGGGCGATTGTTCATTTTGTCCCAATAGCGAAAACCTGAGCTCCAATCCCATATCGCCCAGCCGAGCTTTTCTGCCTCTGCAGCCCGTCGAAAAGCGGAATAGAAATTTACGCGCGATTGCTCGTCTGCCCGCGTATAAGCGCCGAATTCACCGATATGGATGGGATATCTGTAGTAATCTGACCATGCGCGAAGAAATTTGAGTTTGCTCTTAAAAGCTATTTGACTGCTGGGGTTCGTAGCCGTTGGCAAGGTATTGTATTTTTTAATCCAATCCAGAAGTGCTGGCCTTTGACTCAGATCAACATCCGTCATTAACGGATGTGACGGAGGGCCAGGGAAAATAATTCCAGTCACAGGCGTCATTCCGTTCGTCCAGGTTGCGCCCTGGTGCGTGAAGTAAAACGGGTCATAGCAATGGACCGAAACAATCACATTGCTATCTGGCGACAACACAAGATTTTTCAGTTCGCCAATGCTGCCCCATTCGCCCGGCTCGACGACAATGGTACGATGCAGATTCGTCCGGCGAATTTCTGCTATCGTGCGGGCATAGAGGGGATTCATCAGAACAGTCGTTGCATTCTGATGCGGCTCGTTGTCCAGCTCAAATACAAGCTGGTCGGGAAAAGTTTTGTAATGCGATGCAATTTGCTCCCAGATTTTTAAGAATTCATCGCTCGCGCCTGCTGGGTCTTTATCCAACGCATCAAAATGATGAATGTTAATCATCACCGCCAGGCCGTTTTTCAGTGCGTTGGTGACGACAAAATCCACGCGTTCGAAAATGACTGGGGCCAGCTTGAAG
The DNA here is from genome assembly GCA_036490535.1 of Tepidisphaeraceae bacterium. Classification (GTDB taxonomy): domain Bacteria; phylum Planctomycetota; class Phycisphaerae; order Tepidisphaerales; family Tepidisphaeraceae; genus DASXDR01. Next base: position 28,833 of record DASXDR010000035.1, read on the forward strand.
TCTGGCGCTGGACCGGTGTAATCCTGCCAGGCAATCGGCACGCGCACATGATCGAACCCTTGGTTTTTCATTTGTGCAAATTCACCTGCACCCACCGTTATTCGATGACCAAAATAGGAAGGCTGAACTTCGAGATAATCGCCTAAATTAGCGCCGCGTTTGAACCACTGGGCAGTGTGACGCGCGGGTGAATCGCCATCGGGTAATGGTTTCATTTCCTGGGGATTCGAAGGCATGAGGGTCGATTGATCCGAAGCTGGCGCTGCGACCAGATAAGTGCAGTGAAACGTTGCTGAGAGAAGAAGGGCGGAAATGATTTTTATGTTCATGGGATGTTCAGCCTTGGATCAGATGATTTCGAGATCGCCATGAAAAGGCGCGATGTATTTTATCGGCTGCTGAGCTTTTGGGCCTCAAACCGGGACTGTTGCTCGTCCGAACAGCGTGAGATTTTTCGCGGCGACGATTTCGACGTCGATCAATTTGCCGCGCAGCGAGGGATCGCCGTAGAAGGCGACGACCTGATCGCCGCGGGTGCGACCGATCATCTGGGATCGCGGCGCGCCTGCGGATAACCCCGCATGTACATGCGGGGCTTCGTCATTGCCAACCTTACGACTTTCCCATTTCAATTCCACGGTACCAGGAGCGGAGGGATAGGCGCGCTTGTTGGCCAGGGGGCTTTCGCCTTCAACGAGCACTTCCACCATTTTTCCCACCATGGCACGGTTATTCGCGCTGCACACTTCCGCCTGTGCTGCGAGAAGTTCATTATTTCGTTTACGTTTTACTTCCTCGGGCACATCGTCTTCAAAGCGGTCGATTGCGACTGTTCCAGGACGCGGCGAATATTTAAAGATGAATGAATTTTTAAATCGGCAGCGCTGCACCATTTCTACCGATGCTGCAAAATCCTCATCCGTCTCGGTGGAAAAGCCCACGATGAAATCGGATGCGATGCAAATGTCCGGCATATATCCGCGCGCACGATCGATGAATTCGTAATATTGGTTGGCGGTGTAGCCGCGATTCATCAATTTCAGAATGCGGTCCGATCCGCTCTGTCCGGGCACGTGCAGATACTGGCAAATGCGCGGGCAATCGCGCATGACTTGCAATGCTTCGTCCGTAAAATCGCGCGGAAAACTGGTTACGAATCGCAGGCGATGCAGATCGGGAACAGCTTCGTGAATCTGATAAAGCAATTCCGCAAATGAGGTTTCGCGCCCATCGGTATGACGATAGTGATAATGATTTACGGTCTGCCCCAGCAGCGTGACTTCCAATACGCCGGCGCCGACTAATTTTTTTACTTCTTCAATGATATTGCCTGGCGGCCGATGCACTTCCGGGCCGCGTGTATAGGGGACCACGCAATAGGTGCAAAATTTATTGCAGCCGCGTGTGATGCGAACGTACGCCTGAGCCAAATCATCTTCCGCCGAAATCGACCTCGAAAGGTCGAGCAATTCCAGATGATCTTCGGCAGCGGCGAGCGTACTGCTTCGGCGAGCATTCGCACCCATCAACGCAACTTGCCTGCCGTGAGCTTTGTCGAACGGTCTTTCGCTTGCCGTCTTGCCGCCTTGTCCCTTGTCCCTTGTTACAACCGCGTTGTGTACCATCGCGGGGAGCTTATCGAGCTCGCCGGGGCCGCAGAGAATATCCACGTGCGGATAACGCCGAAAAAGATCGGTGCCATCGCGCTCGGCCATGCAGCCGATCACGCCTACGACCAGCCCGGGCCGATTCTGTTTCCAGTTGCGCATCTCGCCAAGGCGTGACCAGACTTTTTGCTCGGCATGCTCGCGCACGGAGCAGGTGTTGTAGAGAATCACATCGGCATTTTCGCGATCCTCAACGGAGGTATAGCCTTGGGCGCGCAATTGCCCCAGAACCAGCTCGCTATCGAGCACGTTCATCTGGCAGCCGAAGGTTTCGAGATACAACTTGGGCATTTTCGGGGTGATTCTATGCACATTTAAAGCCCACGGATAGCCATCCGTGGGCTTTGGTGCCAAGATTATTAGTTTGCCCGAAGGCTTCGGCTCTGCTACAAATTAGGTTGATAAAAACGAAGAATAAAGAGGCTGAATAAAGAGGAAAGATGGATACGACAAGAGGAATGGAAAATACGGAATTAACTCCCGATAGTGTTGAGCAATCCCAGGAGACAGTTGAATCGCCGTTGATTGTTCCGCCGCCGCAGATGGAAGCGGTGCTGGAAAAGGCCAACGGACTGTATCAGGAATTGGCCAAGGTCCCCGATGGCAACACCATTGCCGAGATCGTGCAGAACGCGCTCAAGCTGCTGCGCGATCAGACCAATCGCGGGGATGTGAAGCTGATCAACAAATCATTTAAAGAGCTTCGTTACGCGCTGAAGATTTTTGCGCCGTATCGCGATGTGCATAAGGTTTCGATCTTTGGCTCGGCGCGCACGGCGGTGACACACAGCGATTACAAACAGGCGGCCGATTTCGCCCGTCTGATGGCGGATGCAGGCTGGATGGTGATTACCGGGGCTGGTGGCGGGATCATGGCAGCGGGCCATGGCGGGGCAGGAGCCAAGCCTTCGTTTGGATTAGCGATTCGCTTGCCCTTCGAGCAGGCGACGAATGAATTCATTGCGGATGATCCGAAGCTGATCAATTTTAAATATTTTTTCACGCGCAAATTGATGTTCGTGCGCTCGAGCCATGCGGTGGTGCTTTTTCCGGGCGGGTTTGGGACGATGGATGAGGGGTTTGAGGTGCTCACGCTGATCCAGACGGGCAAATCGACGCCGATGCCGATTGTGCTGGTGGATTCGCCGGGCGGCAAATTCTGGAAGAGCTGGCAGGATTATGTGAATAATCATTTGCTGGCCCAAAAGCTGATCAGCCCGAACGATCTGCATCTTTATAAGATCACCGATGACGTCGCCGCCGCTGCGCAGGAAGTGACACACTTCTATTCCAATTATCATTCCATTCGTTTCGTGGGTGATGAGTTGGCCATGCGGTTGCAACGCAGGCCCACGCCCGAGCAACTGCAGCAGATCAACGAGAAGTTTGCAGATATCTGCATCAGGCCGGGGTATCGCGTGAGCGATGCCTTGCCACAGGAAAAAGATGAGCAGGCGATTGCCGAATTGCCGCGGCTGGTTTTCCAGTTCAATCGCCGTGATCATGGGCGGTTGCGGATGTTGATAGATTTCCTGAACGATCTGCCGTGAATGAATTAGGGACAAGGGACCGTTCGACGATGCTCACAGCGGACAAGGCAAGGGACAAGGAAATGCACCCCCACCCGTGCCCTCCCCCTGAGTACAAGGGGAGGAAAAAGAATGAATCCACTCTGGAATCAATTGGCGGGACAGGCGGGGTTAGAAATAACGCAGCTGCAGTTGGCGGAACTGGTGCGTTACCTGGATTTGCTCTCAGCCGCCAATGAGCGAATGAACCTTACGCGCATTGTCGATCGCGCAAGCGCCGAGTTGCAGCACGTGGCTGATGCTCTGACGCTGCTGGAATATTTGCCGCGTGGAGAAATTCGGATTGCTGACATCGGCAGTGGCGGAGGAGTTCCCGCGATACCGCTGGCGATCGTGCGCAGCGATGCTCGATTTACATTGATCGAATCGACGAAGAAGAAAGCTGTTTTTCTGCGTGAAACTGCCCAAAAGCTCGAGTTGAAAAATATTCAGGTTCTCGATGAGCGCGTGGAAGATGTTGGACAAAGCAATTTGCGGGAAATGGTTGATGCGGTAACAGTGCGAGCGGTGGCAGAGATGGGCTGGCTCGCGGAGTGGGGATTGCCATTGCTGAAAAGAGGAGGGAAGCTGCTGGCGATGAAGGGGCCCAAAGCGGAAGAAGAGCTGGGGCGGACAGGGCGAGTGATTTCGAGATTAGGCGGAGCAATGCCGGGAGTGAAAAAGATTGAGATTCCTGAGTTAAATGGGCATGTGATCGTGGTGATCGAAAAAGTGCGTTCGACGCCGAAAGACTATCCACGAGCGGCAACGATGGCGAAGGGGAAGATGCTGCAATGATCGCCCGGATTATTAACGAGCGTAAAATATATGCGGATTTCTTTTTCTGTTTGCGATCCTATTGCTCCTAAAACAAATTAACTTTTGGTTTGCGGGATGAATGGCTTAAATCGCAAGCAGTGCCCTCACCCTTGCCCTCTCCCGACGTACCGGGAGAGGGGATAAGACGATATAGCAAAAGTTTATCCCGCTTAAAACTGTTCCAGAAACCGCACGTCGTTTTCGACGAACAGGCGGATGTTGTTGATGCCATACTTGCGCATGGCGATGCGTTCGATGCCGAAGCCGAAGGCCCAGCCGGTGTATTTTTCGGGGTCGATGTTCACGGATTTCAATACGTTGGGGTGAACCATGCCGCAGCCGCCTAATTCGATCCATTTCTGTTTGTCGGGAAAATAGACATCCACTTCGGCGCTCGGCTCGGTGAAGGGGAAAAAGCTGGGGCGAAATCGGATTTTGGTATCGAGGCCAAAATATCCGTGCACGAATTGCAGGATGGTGCTTTTGAGATCGACCATGGTGACGTTTTCATCGACGACCAGGGCTTCGAGCTGATGGAACATGGAAAGATGCGTGTCATCGTGCGTGTCGGGGCGATAAACCCGGCCGGGGATTACCACGCGGATCGGGGGCTTCTCTTTTTCCATCACGCGAATTTGGACGGTGCTGGTTTGGGTGCGGAGGAGGAGCTGGTTGTCGGCAGCGCGGTGCTGGGCGTTGCCGCTAAATAGGTAGAAATTATCCAGTGGATCGCGGGCGGGGTGCTGTTTGGGAATATTCAGGGCGATGAAATTGTGGAATTCGTCTTCGACTTCGGGTCCGGCAGCTACGGAAAAGCCCATTCGGCCAAATAATTCGACCAGTCCATCGACGGTTTTCATGAGAATGTGTTTATTGCCAAGGCCGGGGCGAAGGCCAGGTTCGGTCACATCCAAAGGAGGCCCAGCCGGCGCGGAGCCGAGATTGGCTTTGAGAGCCTCGAATTTTTCGGTGATGGATTTGGATACCTGATTGGCTCGCTGGCCGACGGCTGGCTTTTGTTCTTTGGGAACTGCACCGAGGAGTTTCATCAACTGTTTGATTTGCCCGTTGGCGGAGAGATAGCGGATACGAAAATCTTCCAACTCGGCAGCGTTGGTGACTTTCGCCAGATCGGCCTCGGCGGCGGCAGCGGTGGCTTCGATTTGAGCAAGTGCGTCCATCGCGAGGCATTATGAAGGACGAAGGCTTGCATGTACATGCGAAGCTTCAAAATAGAGCGCAACTCTTGTTTATGGAGGCAGGAGAAAGAGAACGCGAAGTCGCGATGGCGCGAAAAAATGCCGCGAAAAAATTTGGAAAAAGTATTTTTTGCGTTCTTCCTTCGCGCCATCGCGACTTCGCGTTCTCTTTGCAGTCGGAATCACGAGTTGCAGCCTCCCAAAATGCGCCGCGCAAATAAAAAAACCCCGGCACGCGAAAAGCGTCCGGGGCTCAGGGGAGGGTAGGATGCCTAGTTTCGGGAAAGCCGACGGGAGAAAAAATCGGCTTCCCCGATAAGTTTCATTGAGATGCCCATTGTTATGCGTCAATGTGCATCTCTACTGTTAATATTCACGAGATGGGAAAAAGTTGCAGGAGGGGATTAAAATTTTTTAGGCGTTTGGCAGTTCTTAATCAGTTCTTTGATTCGACTGGTTGCGTCGCGGCCAAGTCGGCTTGCTTGAAGATCAGGATTACCTGCGAGGCAGGCTGACTAGTTGGCTCGGGCTGGGTGGTCGGCTGGGTGCTTAGTGTGGTGGATTGCGATTCTGCCGGGCTCGTTGAAGGCTGCTCGGAAAATGATTGAGCCAGCTCGTTCGCCTGTCCCAATGTCATACCAGGAATAACCCATGCAACTTCCATCGTTGGCACTGGCGATGTGGTTGCGCTCTGCGTTGTGGTCGGTTCCGTGGCTGCTGGTGGATGGGAATGAGATAACTCTTCGCTGGCCAAAAAATGTTCCGCTCGATTTCGTGCAGCGGCCAGATCATCAGAAATAATCATGACGATAATCTGATCTCCCGCTGCGATGACCGACGCCGATATTTTAGGCGCAGCTGGCTCGGGCGCGGGCTGAGTCGCGGGCTCTTCGACTGCCACCGTTGTGGCGGGCAGCGTATCGGGAACCACCACATTCTCGGTTTGCCGTCCGCGTTTAGGCGGCATCGCGATCCAGATGATCACGCTTGCCCCGCCGATCAGCATTATCAGGGTCAGCAGCGCTGCCAGGCTCCATCGGCTTCCCCTCGTTTCCCGCGCCACATTCCCATTCGTAAAATCCTCAAGCAATACCGAGCGCTCCAGTTGCTCCTGGAAATGCGTCAGCACATCTTCGGGGGCTTTTTCTCTTGGCAAATCGCGCAGCAGGGCTCGCTCCTGAATCATCGCATCAATTAATTTGCGATGTTCCGGATATCGATCCAGATATTGCTCGATCACTTCACGCTGCTGGGCATCGAGCAATCCATCGATGTATGCGCCTAGCTGCGATTCAATATTTTCATTGGCCATGGAACACAACTTACGAAAAACTTCTCGCCATCACGTTTATCTCAAGCCGTCATGCAATGTCAGCCTGGCTCGGAATAGCCGGGTCTGCAAAAGCGCGACGGGAATCTCCAGGATATCCGCCACCTGTTCATAATTTAGATTTTCCACATCACGCAGGACCAGGATGGCGCGATATTCAGCATCGAGCTGCCCGAGCGCGGTAAGCAATTGCTGTTGAGCCTCGCCATTATTTTCTGATCCCTCCGCTGCCCGTCGCGCCAGGCCAGCTGCCTGTCCCTCATCCAGTGAAAACGAGCGCTTGCGCTGTAATTTTCGCAATTGGCTGATGCTGAGTTGCACGCCAATCTTCAGGGTCCACACATAGGGTTCGCATTGCCCGTGATATTCGCCCAGCCTGTCACGCGCTTTGAGAAATGTTTCCTGAGTCAGATCATGCGCTTCATCTTCCTGCCCGACGATGCGCAGAATGGTGTTGTAGAGTGAATCCTGAAACGCGCCGACTAAATTGGCAAAGGCGACACGATCCCCGCCCTGAGCGCTTTGCATCCAACTACGATGCCGACTGGCCTGGGAAGAACCATCACCGTCATGTGGCGGGGGGGGTGTCATTGGCGTCGGGGGAGGTTTGGGCTTGGGATTCTTGCTCCACCTCGATGGATCGCAGCACATCCACTGCCGACTGTTGACGCGGCGCTGCTGCACCGGTCGTGGGCCCTTCAGGAGCGGCTTTGGCTTTCTTGGCCCGCGGCGGTTTCTTTTCTTTGGGTTTGTGAACAGCCAAATCTGGAGTCAGATCTTGCGGGATGTACAAAATCCGGTGGCAACTAGGGCAGAATATCAATTCATCGCGCGTGTGCAGGCGATTGTAGATATCCACCACGAGCGACATGTTGCATGCGCCGCAGATATATTCTTCCTCACGCTGATTGGGCTTTTCCAGCGGCGAGAGCGCTTCGCCTTCGAAGCGGTCGGCCATTCGTTCAAATGCCTCGCGCGCTACCGGCGGGCTCGCTTCGTAAGCGGCATCGCGGCCGGGCTTGAGGGTAGCAATTTCTGCTTCCAGGGTTGCGACCTTCTCGCTGATCTCGCTGCGCATCTGGGTTAGCTTGCTTTGCTCTCCTTCGAGCTGCGTGGCAAGCTCTTTTACCTCAGCCTGCATCTTCTCGACCTGCTCCATTGACTTTAGCGCTTCATCCTCCACTTTGGAGCGGTCCAGCTTCTGCGTGTTAATCTCGATGAGGAAAGTTTGATATTCCTTGTTGGTATGAGCGGTCTGCTGTTGCGTGCGAAGCTTTTCGATGTGGGCTTCGCGGGATTTTAAATCCAGGTCCAGCTGACCGTACTGCGATTGATTTTCCTTGAGGGTTTGCTGGAGCTGGCCGAGCCGCTGGGAAAGTTCGCTGGTGCGGCGTTCCTGTATGCGTACGTTTCGGCTGGCGGATTCGAGCCGACTGTTGGCTTCGCGAAGCTTCTGGTCAGCTTGAAATAATTTCACCAGGGCAATATTCGTCGGACCCATATCAGAAAGCGTCCTCTCTCCAAATTTTAAGACAGAAGAGTATTATGGGGCAAGTCAAGCCGTTTGAAAAGGGGCAGGCAATCGAATCATTAAATCTTCCGAATATTGAATCATTTGCAAGGGCAGATTAATGATCCGATAATTCAATAATCCGATGATTCAATCTTCCTCTATTTTCTGTTTTGGCCCGATGCCTACCCTGCAGCGGACGCTGATTTTCGAGAATTTGCACATCGATGAAGTAAATCGCGCTAAAACGGTGCGGGAATTTGCTTCCGGTAAGGCGATTAATGTGGCCCGTGTGGTTCAAGCGTTGGGAGAAAAAGCCATAGTTACCGGGTTTGCCGGCGGTATTCGCGGCCAAATGCTCCGCAATGACCTCAAAAATGCTGACATAACCGATCAAATGGTTGAGGTCGCTGCACCTACACGATTATGTTGCACGCTAATTAATCGCACCGACGGAACCGCTACTGAACTGGTTGAAGAATCCGCACCTGTTTCGCTGGAGGATTGGCAAAAACTCGATGTGGAAATTTCAAAAATCGCTCCAACGTGCAGGATTTGGGTTTTTTCGGGTTCGCTTCCTCCTGGCTCGTCTTCTGACGCTTACGCTAAATGGGCTCCCCTCGCTCAAAATTGCGGGGCAAAGCTAATCATCGATGCACGCGGCTCTGCCCTTGGGTTAACTCTGCAACACCCTGGCATCATTGCCAAAATCAATCGCGAAGAACTTGCTGCCACCGTCCAGCGAGATTTAAGCGATCCTCAAAAACTGCAAGCTGCGATGTTGAAGACCACTCCCACAAACGGCGGAATGGTCGTCACCGCTGGCAAGGAAGGCTCCTGGGCGTGCAACGGCAAAACCGTTCAGCACATCACCTCGCCTCCCATCAAAGCGGTAAATCCCATTGGCTCCGGCGACTCTTATGCTGCTGGCCTGGCGGTCGGCCTGCTTCGCGGCATGGATTTCTTTGATGCCTGCCGACTTGGCACCGCTTGCGCAGTCGCGAATGCGATGACTGAAGATGCGGGGCATGTTGAAGCTGTGGAGATCAATCGATTGATGATGCTTGTAGCTGCAAGATAAATCCAAAACTCGAAATCCGAAACAAATTCAAAACTCGAATAAGAAAATTCGAACCGGAAAGATGTTATCCGAGTCTTCGGGATACCTCTGACCTGGCGTCGGTGTGCATTGGATCGTATGGTTTTGGATTTTTTTAGAATTTCGAGTTTGTTTCGAATTTCGGATTTCGGATTTAATTAATCATCCACCTCCCGATCCCACCATATCCGCCTGCGGCTCGGTCATTCGTCGGGCATCCAGAACTTTCTTCAAATCTTCTGTGGGCAGAACTTTTTTCTCTTCAGAAATCTGTCGTACGGTTTTGCCAGTTTTATTTGCGTCCTTGGCCACCTCGGCGGCGCGGTCATAACCGATGACCGGAGCGAGCGCCGTGCACATGGCCAGCGATTGCTCGACCATTTGCTGGCAGCGTTCGCGGTTGGCCGTAAGCCCTGACGCGCATCGATCAGCGAACACCCTCGCCCCTTTGGCTAACAGCGCAATGGATTGCAGCAGATTATACGCCATCACCGGCATCATCACGTTCAATTCAAAAGTCGAACCTAACGGTGAAGCGGACATGGCAATTGTCGCGTCATTGCCCACCACTTGAGCCGCGATTTGCAGGAGCATTTCCGACATTACCGGATTCACCTTCGCCGGCATAATCGACGATCCAGGCTGCGTTGCGGGGATGCTGATTTCTCCCAATCCACAGCGCGGGCCGGATGCCAGCAATCGAATATCATTGGCAATCTTCGCCAGCCCCAGTGCGATCGCTCGCAATTGTCCGGAGCATTCGACGACACCATCCTTGGCTGCTTGCGCTTCGAAATGATTTTTCGATTCGACGAATGCGATTCCGCTCTTCTCTGCAATTAGCTTAATCGCTGCCTTGGCATAATCCGGATGCGAATTAATGCCGGTGCCTACGGCCGTTCCGCCCAGCGGCAACTCATGCAGTGCCGTGATTGCTCGCCTGGCCCGCTCGGTTGCCAATTCTGCTTGCCGGGCATAGCCGCCAATCTCCTGTCCCAATCGTATCGGCGTTGCATCCTGCAAATGCGTGCGGCCGATCTTAATCACGTCATCCAATTCCTTGGCCTTTTTCGCGAGGATCTTATGCAAATGTTCCAAAGCGGGAATCAATTCTTTTTGAATGCTCACCGCGGCGGAAATGTGCATCGCTGTCGGGATCGAGTCGTTCGAGCTTTGCTGCATGTTCACGTGATCGTTGGGATGGATTGGATCTTTGCCGCCGCGCTTGCCGGTCGCCAGCTCATTGGCACGGCTTGCGATGACCTCATTGGTATTCATATTCGTGCTCGTGCCCGAGCCGGTCTGAAAAACATCGACCACAAATTGATTGTCGAGTTTCCCTTCCATCACTTCGGTGGCTGCGGACTGAATCAGATCGCGCTTTTTTGCATCGATCAATCCAAGCTGGCAATTTACCTGCGCGCAGCACCATTTAATCTGTCCCATCGCAGCGAGGAATGCGCGGGGCAATCTCAAATCACTGATCGGAAAATTCTCTGCCGCCCGCGCCGTCTGCGCCCCGTAATACGCATCGGCCGGCACCTGCATTGGTCCCATCGAATCTGCTTCAGTCCTGAACGACATCAAAAAACTCCTATGCTTAAAAACGAAATCATCACGTTTCACGTTTCACGTTTCAACTACCGCTGCGACATCCCATAAATAAAGAAGCCTCGCATATACATGCGAGGCTCCGAGTTACCAAAAATATGTCAGATAAATCAATTGTGATCGTATTCTTCTTCGTGGCTGGCGACTTCGCGAGGAACGTAATTAAACTTCTGCCCGCTAAGCGATGCCTCGGCCATCAGGCCGCCAGTCGTTTTCACAAACACCGCGACGCCATCCTTGAACTCCGCGGTTGCTGCAGCCCCGGCCTTGACCGCGACAGCGCTGACATTTCCGCCGAAGGTGAAGTTGTTATTGATGAAACGATAGAGTGCTTCGTGGGTTTGGAAGACGATCAGTTCCTGATATTCCTCGCCGCCCACTTGAGCGCCGACGGAGCCGAGCGACATATCCGCCCAGCCGATGGCATGGCCATGGCGGAAGACCTCAGCGTGGCCATACGCAGCGCCGACCACCAGGCCGCCCTTACCCACATCGGGGAACATCGCGTAGCCCGTTGAGTTGTGGAGGAGGTCGTACATGCCGCTATCGGTCTCTTCGAAATCGTGAACGGCCGCGACGGCTTTATCGTTCAGGTCCTGACGTTCCTGGGAGTTCTTGGGTGCTGCAGCGCAGCCGGCAAAAACACTTGCTGCTGCCAAGAGTGCAAGTCCGCGTGCTTTGATGTTAACCATGGGTTGTCCTTTCTGATTGTTTGGATATTCAGCCACCCGAACCGCCTCGGGCAGGAACCTACAAAATAGCTGGTTCTTCAATATTCAGACAATGGCAAATCTGTGATGTGGATCACGATTTCTTGGTGTGAAGACTTTAAATGTATAATCCTGCAATCATGTCTCAGGATAATTCACCCATCGATGTCGCTCAGGCGCACCGTTATTTCTCCGCGGATTGTTACAACAACACCTGGAAATTGATCGAAAGCCCGATCGAACTCCTGAGGAAAATGATCAGATGATTTTGGGCGCGTTGGCATCGCTCTGGCATTGGACGCAGCGCCCCGATGTGACGTCGAAAAATCTTTCCATTGGTCATTGGCAAGTCTCTCGCGCGCCTATGCCCTCGTAGGCGATGGCGGAAATGCCTTGGCGCACGCGTCTAAGAGTTTCGAATATTCAGAAGGCCTTCATCCGTTCTACATTGCTTATGCCCACGAAGCCCTCGCTCGTGCCGCGAAGATTCTGAATAACGGCGCCGCCTTCGACAAACATTTAGCCGCAGCGCAGGCATTGCTTCCAGCAATAGAGGAGGACGAAGACCGACGTGCGCTTCAGAAGGAGTTGTCTGATCTATCCGCGAGTCCTAAATGACCATCCCGCGGGTTTAGCGGCGTCACAAGGCGACAGGTGTCTTACTGATTCCCCTTATTTCAAAATCGCGCCCGCTCCGCCGGGAAGATTTGCAATAAAGTCCGTGTATTTCGTCGTTATATTTCCTGTCGTTACACTATCCGCATCGAGCGGTATGGCTGGTAAATTCACTGCAGGCGCAGGCGTTACCGTCTGAATCGACCTGAAAACCTGCGACGCATACGCATCATCTGATGGCAGTACGCTCGGTGCCGGATTGAAGTACAAATATTGCGTGATTCCCATCGCGTTCAAATGCAGCACTTGCTGTCGCCAAAGCCAAGGTACTCCGCCGTGCAAATCAGAATCTCCGGCATAGCTCGGAAATCCCAGCCAGGGGACGACCGGCCCATTTCGAATGCACGAGCGCGCATAATTCAACGCATCGATTAAACGGTTCCACCGCACGTCTTTCTGCATTCCCGAATATCGATTTCCCTCTACTGCCAAATACATCGGCGGCGAAGACTCCGTTCCCACTGCCGCGCCCGATACAGGCCAGTTATTCAAATCGTACACCGTAAAGGAAGGCAACATATCTCCATAATTCGTAGCTGGAATATTTGCTCCAAAGACCTGGCTTGCCGTGACGGAAACAGTTTGCCGCAGAGTCTGCGAGACTAAATTGCCCTGCCAGGCATTCCATGCGATGGTGGCAGCTCGGTTATTCGTGCCGTTATCAAAATCGAACGGCGTATATTGCTGTAATGAAGCCGGAAGCTTTCGTAAAGAAGCCGAATCGTTGTATACTGGGATCATCACGGTACTCAATAGTCCATTGGCTGGCTTAAGCGTCCATGTCGTGAGCCCTCCCTCCAAATCCAGCACGATTCTCGCCGGCACATACCCCCGAAGCTTCATCTGCGTAAAGATCAATTGCAGGTAGCGCTGCTCGGCCTGATAAGCTGGGCCATTCTCGACAATGCTTTTTAAGGTTCCGGCCGAGAATACAGGCGACTGGCCCCCCATGCATCCGGACAGCATCAGTGATCTTTGCTGCTGCGCCAATCGGGGGAATACCGCCGCGATCTTTCCCATCGCCACGGTGGGCGCATCTGTGCAATACATCATGGCCATCGGCGAAAGCCCAGGCTGGCTCGTCAGCGGATTCCACGCGAACACGATCGGCGCCCCCGCGCGCGCCGATGCGCACCAGGCACATAGACTTACAAGAGCGATAATGATCCAGCGGTCAGCACGCAACATATCTGGCCTTCCTATTACTTAATTTATACTTGACGCCGAGGCAAATCTTTTCGCTTATTACGGGTAATTTCACATTTTATTTATGAATCGGCGTTTTCAAGGAAATTAAGTTGAATCAAGGGGTTAGTGGGTTAAAATAACTAGATCGGAGCGTCCGCAGGGCATAATCCGCGTATTTGGTCGGGGAGGGTCGCACCGAGCCAAATCCGCACATGTTTTCGGACGTAGTATTTTAAATAGCCGGTAATCGTTTTGGAGCATCATGCCGACTCAGCAAAAAAAACTTGGTGAAATTCTCGTCGAATGGGGCATTATCACTTCCAAGGAAGTCACCAAAGCCCTCGAACATGCCAAGACCAAAAAGCTCCGCCTCGGCGAAGCACTTGTTGATCTGAAATTGTGCAGTGAAACCAATGTTTATAAGGCGTTGGCAGCGCAGCACAACATGGAATACATCGAGCTGGATAAATCGGCGGTGGCACCGAATGCCACCTCTTTAGTGCCAGAAGAACTGATGCGCAAGCATCTGATCGTTCCCCTGGTGCCTGAGGGTAGCCGGATGCGCATCGCAATCCACGATCCGCTCGATCTGGAAATGCTCGACATCTTGCGCTTCCGTTTGAATAAAGATGTCCGCACGGTACTGGCGCCCAAGAGCCGAATCAAAAATATTCTTGATGAGCTTCTCAAATCGAGCAGCTCCAGCACGATCGACAAAACGATGGACAAGACCATCGACCGCCTGCGCGATTCGCTGGACAAGTCGATGGACAAATCGCTCGATAAATCGCTGGACAAGTCCATCGATAAATCGATCGACGTGGACAAGATCGGCGACGAAGGAGGGGGCGATGTCACGCAAGCCCCGATCATCAAGCTCGTTAATGGCTTGATCATCGAAGCCGTACGAAACCGCGCATCGGATATTCACGTTGAGCCGATGAAGGATCGCGTGCAGCTTCGGTATCGCATTGACGGCGAATGCGTGGTGCGAGATCGCATCCCGCTGAAAATGAAGAGCCCGCTCATTGCCAGAATGAAAATCATGGCGGGCATCGATATCGCCGAAAAACGTCTGCCACAGGACGGCCGAATCAAGATGAACATTGATAAGGTGAACGTGGACTTCCGCGTGAGCACCTTGCCGGCCTATCACGGCGAATCGGTCGTGCTTCGTATCTTGCGACCTGATTCGGTTCGTATCGGCGTGCAAAACCTCGGCTTTGCGGAGGACGATTACAAGCAATTCCAAAAAATCATTCGTCGCCCCAACGGCATCTTTCTCGTCACCGGCCCCACGGGTTCTGGCAAAACCACCACGCTTTATGGTGCATTGAACGAACTCAACCGTCCGGATCGCAAGATCATCACGGCTGAAGATCCGGTTGAATATAACTTTGTCGGCATTAATCAGTGCCAGGTCCGTGAGAACATCGGCCTGAGCTTCGCCAAGATTCTCCGCTCGATGTTGCGCCAAGCGCCCAACATCATCCTCGTCGGTGAAATCCGCGATATCGAAGTGGCCGAAGTCGCCATCCAGGCCGCTCTGACGGGTCACCTGGTTTTCTCCACGCTGCACACCAATGATGCTCCCGGCGCGATCACCCGCCTGATCGACATGGGCGTCAAACCGTTCCTCGTTGCATCATCGATTCAGGCTGTCATGGCCCAGCGCCTTATCCGCGTGCTCTGCCCGAAGTGCAAAGTGCCTGATACCGATCCCGATCCCAGCTGGCTCCGCATGGCGGGCATCAGCCCCAAAGAGCTCGAAGGCAAAAACCTCATGAAGCCCAAGGGCTGCGATTATTGCACCGGCACCGGTTACCGGGGTCGATTGGGTATTTTCGAGATGATGATCATGAACAACGAAATCCGCACCCTCGCCTTCGATCGCGCCCCCACCAACAAAATCCGCAAGGCTGCCCTTGCCAGCGGAATGAAGAGCCTGCTCCAGGACGGTAAGCTCAAAATCCTCAACGGCACCACCACCGCCGAAGAAATCGTCAAGGTTGCCCAGGTCGAAGGGTTGGTCACTGACCCCGCCGAAGGGGAGAAAGTGCAATAGTAGGAGTCAACGACTTTCGGAGTTTTCCGGGATGAAGTTTCGTTCCGGCTATTGAACAATAAAAAGAGAAACACCATGGCTACCATCCAAATTGACCGTCTTCTCGAAACCACCGTTCGTCGCGGCGCATCCGACTTACACCTCGCTGTCGGTCGCCCTCCAACGCTGCGCCTGCATGGCCATCTGCGCGAGCTGCAAACCAAAGTGCTTGATGCTGAAGACACCATGTCGCTCATGAAGTCGATCACTCCCGAGCGTATTCAGCAGGAATTCGAAGAATCCGGCTCCGGCGACTTCGGTTTTGCCTACGGCGAAGAGGCGCGCTTTCGCGTCGCTATCTTCAAGCAAAAAGGCGTCTGCTCGCTGGTGCTTCGCAAAATCCCCAACAAAATTCTTACCTTCGAACAGATTGGCCTGCCTGAAATGGCTCGCCAGATATGCCGTCGCCCGCGCGGCATCTTCCTGGTCACCGGCCCCACCGGCTCAGGCAAGACCACCACACTCGCCTGCATGATCAATTACATCAACGAAAACTTCGATCGCCACATCATCACTATGGAAGACCCGATCGAATACTACCATCCGCATAAAAAATCCCTCGTCGTGCAGCGTGAAATTGGCGTGGACGTGCCGAACTTCTCCGAGGCACTTCGCCGCGCGTTGCGACAAGACCCCGACGTCATGCTCGTCGGCGAAATGCGCGACCTCGCCACCATCGGCGCCGCCATCACCGCTGCTGAAACCGGGCACCTGGTGTTCGGTACGCTGCATACGTCCGGTGCTGCTTCGACGATCAACCGCGTTATCGACGCCTTCCCCACTGATGCCCAGGAGCAAATTCGCGTGCAGTTGGCTAATAACATGATCGCAGTGTTATCACAGGTGCTGTGTCCCCGCGCCGATACCGACGGCATGATCGCTGCTTATGAATTCATGTACGTCACCCCCGGCATCCAGAACCTCATCCGTGACAACAAGAGCTTCCGCATCGATTCTGAAATCCAGACCGGCAAAAAATTTGGCATGCAGTTGCTTGACGACAATCTCTGGATGAATTTCCAGGCCGGCAAGATCAGCGCCGAAGAAGCCATCGATAAAAGTAAAAACCCCGGCTTCATGGTGGAAAAAATGCACCGCAACGGCCTTGAAGTGCCCGGCAATGCTGATGATGCATTGCTCGCAGAAGCAGATGATGGAGCACCCAGTGCCGGAGATGGCAAACCTGCGGCCGCCCCCGCCGCTGGTGGCCAGAGCGACGCCGAAAAACAAGCCCAGGCGGCCGCCAATCGCGCTCGCATGCAGGCGGCGAATGCCAAAAAATGACCATGCGCAGTTTTCATCTTCATTGTTTAGTCGCGGCCCTTGGGCTGCGTTCTATCCTGCGCACAAAAAATCCGAAACTCGAAATCCGCAATACGAAACAAATTCGAAATTCGAACGAAGAAAATCCTAAATGGGAGTATTCTGTTTCGAATTTCATATTTCGAATTTCTTACCAACCAGCTTTGACAACGAGGAGTAACCTATGTCCCGAATGACCCCTCCCGCACCTGGATCGCCCGGCGGAACTGATCCCCAAAAGCAGCCGCACAACCAACCTCCAGCGCGCCCCGCTACTACTCCGGTTCCTCCCACCGCGCGCCCTTCCAGCCCTGCCGCAGCTGGCGCAGCCAAGCCATCGGTTCCTTCCGGCAGCGGTAATGCTGCCCCCAAACCCGGCGCCCCCGCCGCCACTCCTCCCGGCGGCATGCCGGGTATCGATCAGCTTCAGGGCCGCCCCATCGGCCGCATCCTGGTCAAGATGGGTAAGGTCACGCGCGAGCAGGTGATCGAAGCCCTCGACTTCCAAAAGCGCAAAGGCGGTGCACTCGGTCGAATTCTCATCGACTCAGGTTACGTCAAAGAAGCCGACGTCAATTACGCGCTAGCCGCGCAAAAGGGTTACGAGCTGGCCAACCTGGATGGCCGCAACATTTCCAAGGAAGCCATCGCCGCTGTCCCTCCACAGATCGCCACCACCAACAAAATCCTCCCCCTCGAATTCGACAAGGCCACCAAGACCCTCACCGTCGCGATGGCCAACACGGAAAATTTCCGTGGTCTTGACGACCTCCGCACCCACATGGGTTACAAGGTCAAAGCCGTCATCGCAGACGTCGACCAGATCGACCGCCTGCTGGCCAAGCATTACCAGGCCAACGCCGAATCGCTCGGCGAAATCCTCGGTGAAATGCAAAGCGACGGTGCCCTGACCGATCTCAAAGGCCGCGGCGAATCCATCGACCTCGATTCACTTAAGGAAGCCGCCGATTCGAATCCGGTGCGAAAACTGATCAACCTCGTGCTGCTACAAGCAATCAAAGACAAAGCCTCGGACATTCACTTCGAGCCCTTCGAAGGCGAATTCAAAATGCGCTACCGCATTGACGGCGTGCTTTATGAAATGATGCCGCCCCCAGCACACATCGCGGCCGCCATCAGCAGCCGTATCAAGGTTATGGCGAATCTCGATATTGCCGAGCGGCGTCTCCCTCAGGACGGTCGTATTGAACTTAGCGTCAACAATCTTCCCATCGATCTTCGCGTCAGCGTTCTGCCCACTATGTTCGGCGAAAGCGTCGTTATGCGCGTTCTCGACCGCAGCAACGTCTCGCTCGACCTCGACAAGCTTGGCATGCGCGAAGATGAACTGACCATGGTCCGCCAGCTCATCCATAAACCCAATGGCATCGTTATCGTCACTGGCCCGACTGGCTCCGGCAAAACCACCACGCTCTATTCCGCACTGCGCGAGCTCAACGATCCCTCGAGCAAATTGATCACGGCCGAGGAACCGGTCGAATATGACATCGACGGCATTATTCAGTGCCAGGTCCGACCCGATATCGAAATGACCTTCGCCAAGATTCTTCGCTCGATGTTGCGCCAGGACCCCGACACCATCCTGGTCGGTGAAATCCGCGATAGAGAAACCGCTGAAATCGCCGTGCAGGCATCGCTCACGGGCCATTTGGTCTTCTCGACTTTGCACACCAACGACGCTCCATCCTCCATCGCTCGTCTGCTCGACCTCGGCCTTGAACCATTCCTGGTGACAGCAACCCTCGAAGGCATCGTTGCCCAGCGTCTGGTGCGAAAGATCTGCAACAATTGTAAAACTGAGTACAAGCCGACTCTTGAGCAATTGATGGAGCTCGAGCTCCGCCCCGAAGAAGTCGAAGGTAAAACCTTCTATTACGGGAAGGGTTGCGAAAACTGCAACAATACCGGCTATCGCGGTCGAATGGGCATTTATGAAATCATGTCCCTCGATGACGAAATGCGCGACATGATTGTCCGTCACGCCAGCACCCAGGTCCTCCGCGCCGAAGCCAAAAAGCGCGGCATGCGCACGCTCCGCATGGGTGGCCTGGTAGCTATTTACGACGGCATCACCACTATCGAAGAAGTGGTGCGCGAGACGATTATGGAAGAATGACATCTGGTTCTTTGTCGCCTTCCACTGGAAGAGCCGGGGCGTCTTCGCCCCGGTCCCGGGCTGAGGACAGCCTGGCTCTCCTGGAAGGAAAGCACTCCGTTACTCATTCGCAATCTCAGATCGCATTTGTTCTTCTCTCCAGCGTTATTTATGGGACCCTCACCCTCTTCTCGATCTTCCGGCACGAGCCATGGTGCGATGAAGCTGATGCGTGGCTGACGGCGCGCGACCTGACGCTGGGGCAGCTTTGGCCCTGGATGCATCATGCTGGTACACCCGCGCTGTGGTATCTGATTCTGATGCCACTGACCAAGCTGAATTTTCCTTACATCTCCATGAATCTGGTGCATTGGGGAATCGCGATGGCGACCGCCTTGCTGATTTTGGCGTGTGCACCCTTTCCACGAATCTTGCGCCTAGCACTGGTCTTTTCGTATTACCTGCTTTTTGAATACACGATCATTGCCCGCAATTATGCCCCGCTGGTATTGCTATTGGTTTTAATTGCCATGTTTTATCGGACGCGAAACACGCGCCCGATTTTGGTTGGCTTCCTGCTTCTACTACTCGCCAGCACGGCCGTGCATGGAACCATTATCGCTGGCGCAATCCTGGGAGCCTGGGGATTGGATGTTTTTCACCATCATCAGTGGACGAAGCGCGTGATGGTCGGTGGCTGCATCGGAGCGGCTGGCATCCTTTTAGGATTAGCACAAGTTCTTCCCGCACCCGCGGACGGACAATTGCAGGGGGCGACCCTCGCCCGCCATCCCTGGGCGGTCGATTATGTTTTGGCGACCACCTATACGCCGCGCTTTATCTCCGACGATGATTCGCTGCTGAAGCTTTCCGGAGCGCATCTTGCGCAAAATCCCTGGTTCTGGTGGTCCGCCCGCCTGCTGAACGAATGCCTGCTCATCGGAACCGCCTGGCTCCTCCGCCGCAATCCCCCGTTGCTGGCAGCGTATGTCGTAACTTTGGCAGCACTGATGTATGTCATGGTGTTCAAACATATGGGCTACGAGCGCCACGTCGGACTCATCTGGCTAACCGCCTGGGCGCTCCTCTGGATGCTGCAAACCGACCCTCACACCAAACTCGCAACAACGATGGATCACATCCTTTGCCGTTGGAGCATCTTGCCCTTGGCCTTGGTCAGTATTTACTCAACGGCAACTGCCATTTACATGCTCGAACTCGATGTGCGCTATCCGTTTTCCGGCTCGCGCCAGGCGGCGGATTACCTGCTGTCACACGGCTTAGCCGAGCGGCCATTAGCCATGTCCAACGACAATTTCTGTGAACCCATTCTTCCCTATCTGGGGCGCAAGATGGTCTATTACGCCGACGAAGATCGCTACGGCACCAACATGCTCTGGACCAACAAGATCAACACGGCCAAGCCGGAGGAATCGATCACTCGAATTCTGCAAAAATCCCAGGCTGATCCGAATTTGGTGATCGTGCTTACCAGCGAGCTCCCGCCCGAACGGGCCAAGGGTTTGAGACTGGTTTTCGATAACCTGCACAACTACACCGCCTGTCCACATGAGAAATATGCGATCTACACAAGAGCAGGCTATTAATTGGTGGACAGCGCGTATAATATTCATAGAAAGACGTACAGACGGAGTTAACTCATGCCGACCTATGCATTTGAAGCGATGAATTCCTCCGGCCAGGAGGTTAAGAACGAAATTGACGCAGCTTCCAATGAGGAAGCAATAGCAAAGATTAGAGGACAGGGGCTGTTTCCTACTAAAGTCAGGGAGAAAGCAGCTAAAAAGGGACTGAAAAAGAAGAAGAAGGGGCAGGAAGAATCACCGACAGGCGGCAAGAAGCGGAAGATGCCGATCTCGATCGGCGGCGTGCCTCGTAAGCAGTTGGTGGGTTTCACTCGGCAATTATCCACGCTTCAAGATGCAGGTCTGCCGATCTTGCGTAGTTTGCAGATTCTCGAGCAGCAGCAGAAGCCCGGATTGCTCAAAGCAATCATCGGCGGCGTAGGAGACGAAGTCGAAGGCGGTGGGACGCTGTCGGATGCGATGGCGAAATACCCCAAGGCATTCGATAAGCTGTATGTGAACATGATCGCAGCGGGTGAGGCGGGCGGTGTGTTGGATCTGATCCTGTCGCGCTTGGCCGACTTCATGGAAAAGGCCGCGAAATTGAAGAAGAAAGTCATCGGCGCCATGATTTACCCGGTGGTGGTGATCACCATCGCGATCGCCATCGTGTCGATGATCATGATCTTCGTTATTCCGAAATTTAAGGACATCTTCCACGACTTCCATGCGACGCTGCCAGGGATTACGCAGGCGCTGATGGATGTCTCGGACTGGTTCGCCGCGGATTATGGGTGGGCGTATCTTTTGTGTTTCCCGGTTGTGTGGTTTCTGTTTATTAAGCTGGTGAAGTTGTCGGAGGGTGGCAGGTATCTGGTCGATGCAGTGAAGCTGAAGATCCCCGTGCTGGGTGGCATTCTGCAGAAAACCGCGATCGCGCGATTTACCCGCACGCTGGGAACGTTGATCAGTGCTGGTGTGCCAATTCTGGATGCGCTGAATATCACGCGCGAAACCTGTGGTAATGAGGTCTACAGCCGGGCACTGATCAAAGTGCATGATGCGATCCGCGAAGGCGAATCGATGGCCGACCCGCTGCGAGCGACCAAGATTTGCGACTCGATCGTGGTGAACATGGTCGACGTCGGCGAAGAAACCGGCGATCTGGACAAGATGCTGATGAAGGTCGCGGACAACTATGACAGCGACGTGGACGTGCTGGTGGGATCGCTGATCTCGATTCTTGAGCCGATCATGGTCGTGGTGCTGGGCGGCATCGTCGGATTCATCGTGGTGGCGTTGTTCATGCCGATGATCTCGCTGATTCAGTCGATGTCGGGTGGGGGAACGCACTAGGTGGAAGAGAACGACGAAGGATGAAATATGAAGGATGAAAAGAACAGGGACAAGGCTTCGACCCCGCTCAGCCGAGCGGGACAAGACGGCAAGGGACAAGGGTACCCCCACCCCTGCCCTCCCCCTGAATACAAGGGGATGGAGTTAATGCGGTTTCCTGGTTCTCGTTCAGCATTCAGCGTTCAACGTACAGCGTTCACATTAGTTGAGCTTCTGGTGGTGCTCATTATCATCGGGATTTTGATGGGGTTATTGCTGCCGATGGTGTCGAAGATGAGGACAAAGGCGTATGCGACGGGGGTGCAGGCGCAGATTGCGAGTTTGCGGCAGGCGATTGATCAGTATTATGCGGATTTTCGGGCGTATCCGGGGCCGGTGAGTAATCAGGTGATGGGGACAAAGCCGACTCAGCCAGCTGCCGCCGGCACTCCATCGGACTTTATCTTTGATACGGCGACGACTATCCCTGTAACACCGACGCCGTCGGCGAATCTGGTGATGAATTTGACGGGGCCGGAGAATCTGGTGCTCGGGTTGATCGGAGGGTTAACCTATCAGACCGCTACTTCAGCGACTTATCCGAATGCGGGGGTAAATTACGATCCGAGCCTTGTGGGTAATGGGGCGTATTCGCTGAATCAAGGATTACCCAAGCGGTTTGGGACATACATTGATACGAGAGATTTGTCGCCAACATTTATTGCAACCAAGAACGGGTTTTATGGGGACGGAATTGTGCCAATCGGGACAATGGCGGATTCTCCTGTGCCGGAGATTCTGGATCGGTTTCCGAACAAGATGCCGATTTTGTATATCCGTGCGACGGTGGGGGGGACAATGTATCCGGGTAGCGCCACATTCGCAGATGATGTCAATCCAGTGGTGATTAACGCGGCGTATCCCAGCTACGGGAGTGATACGGGACAAGCTGGTTACGTCGGTCCGGGTGGCAATGCACCGGCGACCCCGATGACTCGATACGCACAATATGATATTTCGCAGATCATCGCGTATACGCAGCTTTATGGCGGGAAGTGCATCGGTGAAGGGAAGACGGCGGTGCAGAATGCGGGGCCAAATACCGGGCCGTACACGCATGGATTGGAGACAGTCGGAATCGGTACATCTTATGGCACCACATCCGCGGTGCTGAGCAGCAACGATACGACGGGGACGTACATTTATCCTTATCCCGCGTATCCATATTTCAAGGATCCGAATTCGCCGGCGTATAACGTCGGACCGCCGGTGGTGCTGCCGTATGCTCGGGCGAAGGATACGTATATTTTGATCAGCGCGGGGGCGGACCGGATTTACGGGACGGCGGATGATATTACGAGCTTTGGGGATGTAAGGCCTTAAGAGTTAAGGATGAAGGCGGAAGGATGCCTTCGACGCGGCTCAGGCCGGGGAAGGATGAAAAAATGCAGAATGCGGAGTTTGGAATGCAGAATGAAAATGCGAATGGCGAAGCCGCGAGCGGTTCTTTTCATTCATCGTTCTGCAATCATCAATCTGCGTTCACTTTGATTGAGCTTCTGGTGGTGATCGGGATTATGGCGATTCTGGCGGGGCTTTTGACAGTGGGGGTGAATAAGGCGATTAAGAAGGCCCACATCGTGCGGCTGCAGGGGGATTTGCAGACGATCAGTCAGGCGCTGGAGGCGTATAAGTCGGATTTTGGGGATTATCCGCGCTTGCCGGCCGAGGAAAAGACACTGAATCCGGGGGGCATGGCGAGAAATACGTCGCCGGTGACTTATGATACGGGCACGAATATTTTGTGCTGGGCATTGATTGCGCCTGCGGATGCGGGGACGGATGGTGCGGATGGGCCGGGATTTACCAAGACGCCAGCGGTTAAAAGCGGGACGACGTATACGCAACAGGGAAGAAAGTACGGGCCTTATCTGGACGCGGGGAAATTTAAGACACAGCAGACGTATCCGACCACAGGTAATACACCGCCGGTGGCGTATGAAATTCTGGATATGGATGGGAATCCGATTTTGTATTACGCGGCCAGGCCGACGCATGGGGATTTGACAGTGCCGACAAATTATGTCGGAACCAAGTATGGTTCCGGTAGCGCCGCTCAGGCAGATCAGGCGCTTTATAACGCGGATGATGGTATGGATCCGCGTAATCCAGGGAATCTTTTGCTTTCCGCTGCTGATCTTTTGGCCGGGGTGCAGGCGAAGAATTTTACGGGGCCATTTATTTTGTGGTGCGCGGGACAGGATGGGAAATTTGGCACGGGATTGCCTGCGCCAACGGCGAGTGATATCGCGCGCATTGATGATGCGACCAACATGCAGTGAACGCTGAACTCTGAATGATGAACGCTGAAAAAAAGGCAAATCATGGCGTGCGGAGATTGGGCCTTTCTACAGCGTTCGGCGTTCATCGTTTAGCGTTCACTTTAATTGAGATGTTGACGACCATTGCGGCCTTGGTCATTCTGTTGGGGCTGATGGTATCGCTGGCCAGAGATGTCAGGGCTCGGTCGGCGAGTGCGGTGACGGCGGAACTATTGAGCAGGCTCGAGCAATTGATGGCGGAATATCAGCAGCGGACTGGAGGATTGCCGGCAGTGGCGTCGATTGTGCCGAGTGATGCGGGCAACGATACGCAGAGCGTGGAAGAGCTGGCTCGCGAGAACAATCGGCAGTTTTTGAAGGCGTTATCAGCGGAATTTCCGCTGGGCAGGCAGTTCGAGCAGATGCAGATGGCAACGTATAATCAGGGCACCCTGGATGATGCCTGGGGTGAGGCGATTGTGTTTATGCCTCATTCGGATGCAGCAATTGGCTTATCGCCGGGAAATCGGTTCTTTTTCTTCTCGGCCGGGCCAGATAGACAGTACCTGACCCGCGACGACAATCTTTATAGTTATGATCGGGATAATGGTGGACAGAGCGAATAATAGAGATAGCAGAGATTTATGAGCGATAGAATGAAGAATAAGGCGGCAAGAGAAGAAATGGCGAAGCCGCAAGCGGTTCGTTCATCGTTCATTGTTCGTCGTTCATCGTTACATTCTGCGTTCTCCATGATCGAGATCATGGTGGCGATTGTGATCATTGCCATATTGGCGGCGATCGCGATGGTTGCATACAAGGGAGTGGTGGGGGGGAATCAGAATAATCAGACCAAGGCGATGCTGGGGAGCTTGCGAGGAATGCTGATCGAGTA
>DASXDR010000054.1:0-13078 GCA_036490535.1 Tepidisphaeraceae bacterium
TATGGATGGAAGCGACGGCTTTTGATTCATCTTTGGTGAGTTTCATTTGTGCGGTCTCACTTCAATTATCGCCGTCTTTCCGGGGAGGTGCCCAAGTATCGCCGACTGTGCCTCAGAGCTTTGTGAGAAGAACCACCCAAACACGCGGTTATTGATCCGCGACATGTCAATGTCCTTCTCGGCGCTCAAGGCCCGAATCTTGTCCTTAATGTCTTGTGATACCCTAATCATGTGTTCCGATTTTTGAGGCACAAGGGTAAGCATAAAAATAGTTTTGAACCTCGCAACGTCCGGTACGTATCGGTCTTGCACCTGAGTGTATCATACTGTAACATCGTGTATCATGGAAGGAGTTAAGTTAGGTAAATTAAACAAAAATTAAATGACCAGTGAATTACCCTTACACATCCCTAACGAATCTGGTAAAATATCTCCGTCCTGATTGGGCTAATCAATGGATGGGGAGGCCCAATTCAAAGGTACTTTGTAGTAAGGGAACGGAGTCTCATTTCTTAGGGCTTTCAGTTTAGGAGAGTTGGTATGCGTGTACTTCTTAATGGGAGTTTCTCCCTTGCCGGAGATCTGTCGATATGGTATCTTTCACAAACGAAACCATTCCTTGATTGGGATATTACCGATGAGGGATATTGTTTGTGGCTGTGGCATTTCCAAATAAGTTGGGTGCCTTTTACCTGGAGATTCAATGAAAAGCGACGAAAAGCGCCATCTGACTTCCCTAGTCTCTGCTCTGCACTGGATGAGAAAGCAGAAGGACCGACAAGGGGGGGAATGGGAGATGTCCGCGAAGGAGATGGAAGCACTCATGTTAGTGGCGTTAAAGCCTAATGAGTTTTCTTTGCGAGGATTGGCCGCTGCATTGGACGTTCCTCCCGGAGCTATGACTACCAGACTATTTGATCGTTTAGGCCGTGGGTCTATTCGTACTCGGGGCTTGGAACTAATTGACGGAGTGGATGTTCCAGAGAACCGAAGAATTAAGCTTCTATTCCTCACAAATAAAGGCGAGCAGGCGTTGTCTCGCATGTTGGATACAAGTTTCTAACGACTGAGAGGTATTTATGTCTGTCCGAAGACGGGGAAGTAGGTGGCAAGCTGATTTTGCTCACCAAGGAAAGCGATATCGTCACGATTGTGCTGGTGAAGCGGAAGCGTTGGCTTGGGAAGCAGATGCTAGGGCAAGACTACTACGCGGAGAGAAAGTTGGTGGTTCAGGAGGAGACCGCACCACCTGTTCAACGCTGGAGCAGCTGCGAGAGGAAGTTCTAGCTACACATTGGAGGTCCGCTAAGACTCAATCAACTTATTCAGGAAACACAAGAGATGTAATTGATCTTCTAGGCGCTGGTCGGCACCCATCGACAGTGGATAGAGTGTCTCTGGATCGTCTGGAGAAGTTGTTGGAAGAACGAGGCAATTCAGATGCAACTATTAATCGCAAGTTGACAGCACTCTCTGTAATGTTGAAATATGCTGAGGAGCGGGGATGGATAACCCGAACACCAAAAATTAAGAAACGGCGTGAGCGGGAGGGTCGCATCCGCTGGATTAGCCGGGAGGAGGAATTACATATTATTCAATGGTTTGAGCATCGGGGTTATCAGTCCATGTCCGACTTTTGTGCGGTGCTGCTGGACTCTGGGTTTCGTTCGGGAGAGGCAATGAATCTTCGATGGGAGGACACGATTGACGGGAAGTTAACTCTTCACCCCGGAGAGACTAAAAACGGTGAAGCACGGTTCGTCAGGCAGACAGATCGGGTCGTTGGCATCGTTGACCGGAGAAGTAAAAGCCGCCCTGTAGGAAGTCCTAGAGTATTTTGGGATTTAACTCAGGACAGTGTGCGACATCTTTGGGACAAAATGAGAGACGGCCTGGGATTGGCGGACGACACTCAATTCGTACCCCACTGCCTTCGCCACACGGTTGCCTCCCGTCTTGTGCAGTCCGGTAAAGCCCTTTCGTTCGTTCAGCGATTCTTGGGACATAAAAGCATCACCGTTACACAGCGATATGCTCATCTTGCTCCAAGTAACTTGGAAGAATGCACCACGGTCTTGAACAATTATCAAAATGGATTAAATTTGTCGCGTCCACCAGAATCGTCACAGGACGCAGGGTGTGACGAGTGTGCCACATACGGGAAGATTTGTGGCGGACAGAAAGTTGTAAGTGCTTGATAGATACCGGCCTTGTGGCGGAATTGGCAGACGCGACGGATTCAAAATCCGTTGTCCTTACGGACATGAGGGTTCGATTCCCTCCGAGGCCATGCCGGGGTTTATTGGATATAACCAATCGAGTTAGCGCGCTAGTAGAGCCGGGGCGTCCCCGCCCCGGAATTCCGGGCTGAGGACAGCCCGGCTCATCTTGCAGGTAAAAGCGTGAGCGCATATCACGCCGCCATGGCCCGACAATGTTCCTCAAGGCGTTGAATCAATTCTCCCGCCTCTTCGCACCGCTGCCCCAATGCACTGCTCCAACTCAGTTGCTCATTCTGGCTCACCGCTTTTTCAATTCGCCGGCAGGCGCTGATCACCGTGGAATGATTGCGCTTGCCCAGACAAGCACCGATCTCCGGGAAAGACAGCCGCGCGGTCTTCCGCACCAGATACATCGCAATCGAGCGGGCCAATGAAATAGTCCGCTGGCGGCGTCCCGACATTAGCTCGCGATGCTCCAGCCCGAAATATTGGCAGACGCCATTGAGAATATTCTCCGGCTTCACCGGCGCGATCATCGCCCGATCCAGATCGCCAAGGCATTGCTGGGCCAATTCCAGCGTGGGTTGCTGGCCGTTGTGCCGAACCTGAGCCGCAATGCGATTCACCGCCCCCGCCAGCTCGCGCACATTTTGCGTTACTCGCCGGGCAATCCATTGAACTGTTGCTTCGTCGAGAAGCACCCCGGCGCGGGCGGCCATCTTGCTGAGAATTTCGCAGCGCATCGCCATATTCGGCGGATCAATACGAACCACCATGCCCGAGATGAAGCGATTCACCAGCGATTCGCCGAATTCGTTAATCAATTTCGGATGATTATCCGAAACCAGCACAATCTGCTTCCCCGAAGCTTCGATGGCATTAAAGGTGTGCAGAAATTCTTCCATCGTCGCCTGCTTGCCAGCCAGGAAATGCACATCATCAATCGCCAGCAGGTCCACATCGCGCATGCGGCGGCGAAACGCATCCACCTTATGCGTGCGCAGCGCGGTCAGAAAATCATTGGTAAATTCCTCGCCGCTGATCGCCAGCCAGTGTCGGGTGGGATGCAACTCGATAAATTTTTTGACCAAGCCCTGAAGTAAGTGCGTTTTGCCCAAACCGCAATTGCCATGGATAAACAGCGGATTGTATTGCGACCCCGGCGACGTCGCGACGCAGATCGCTGCGTTATGAGCGATCTGATTGGAAGGACCTACGACAAACGATTCCAGATCGTGCCGAAATTTCGGAGCATAAGGATCAAAAGAGCCTCCCGCGCGCACCGGTGCCGCTGCCTTCCTTATCGGAATGCTCTGCTTCACCGGTGTTACAGAAGTGTCTCCCCCCTGCCCGCGGCGTCCTGGAAATAATTGCGGCACAACCTGAAAGCGTATCGTCAGCTCTCCACCGATTACCTCGCGCCCTGCTTCCTGGATCGGCTTGGTGAAATTCTTGGCGATCCACTCACTGATAAACTCATTGGGCACCGCGATATCCAGCTGATCGCCCTTGAGTTCCAATCGCGTGGAATTATTGAACCAAACCGAAAACCGTTGGTGCCCGACGCGCTGTTCAATGGCGTCGGCGAGTTGGCTAAGTTGTGTCTCTTCCGCAATCAAGGTCATGGCCTGCGTCTCCTTTCCTGTCCGCTGCGCTTTTCGCCGTGGCAAATAAATGCCACCGAGAAAAGTGCGCGGAATCTGCGCCAGGCCTCATGCCTTATTTTTTAACCTCCATGTAAAACTCGCATCCTTGCGTCACTATGCAAATGAAAATGCAAACAAAGCCCGTTTACGCAACATCCTCGAATCCCCTTCCCGCTTAAGACTGACTTGTAAAGGGAAATCGCTGATCGAACTACTCATTGTCATGTGCCCAAACCATCCATGCATAACGTCTGGGGAATGTAGTGAGCCTTGGCAATACTGGCAAGAAGGAATTTATAGGATTTTATACCCAACTGAGCGCAACCTTAGTGATGAGAATGGCTCGCGCGCTGGAAATTTTTTTTTGATGTGTTTCAGGTCTCAGGTGTAATTCGGTGGAGAGAATGTGGACAAATTTCTCTTGTGCAGTGCAACTATTTCCGCAAGTCGCGCAGCATCGCGATCTTCGATGCCACGCGCTGCATTCCATGTCGATAATAAAGAGTCAGCGCCGGCCGATTGGAACCATCCACCGCGAAATTTATGCGCCCAAAAGCAGAGTGTGCCGTGCTCGCCAGCACTTGCCGAAACAGAATCTCACCTAATCCCCTGCCTCGCGCCGACGGAATCAACCCGAGATACACCAGTTCCATAGTCTGATGCGCCGGTAGCGCTGTAACCAGTGCGACCCCGACAGGATTATTCTGTTCCAATAAGACAAACCACGTGGCTGGATCAAATTCCCCCACGCCTTTATGTCCGGCAATCACATCTTCGATGCTCCGCATCCCCGCCAAGCCCGGACAATCCAGACTTTGTGCATAGCTTTGCTGAATCGCCGCAGCAAATAATGAATGCGTTTGCTCACTGTACGTCATCCACTGCATCCCCGCGGGCAATTTTGGAAACGCATAACCCTTGCGCGGTACTCCCTGCAGATAGACCAATTCCGCCAATCGCCGAAATTGCAGCGAGACAAATAAATCAATCATCCGCTGGTCGAAAGATTCAAAAAGTGCTTGCGCTAATTGCGTATTGCGATCAATGTAATGCTGCAGCACCCTTTCCGTCAGTTCGATCGCTGCCCGGCGCTGTAAATCATCGCTGTAATCCGCAGGCATGAACAGCAGCACCGTTCGCCCCGGGCTGGGAATCGGCAGCACCGCCCATATTAGTTGATCCCCCGAGGTAGCAATCCACAATTCCGCCGGGTCAATTCCACGATGAAACGCCAATCGCAGAAACTCCGTCGCCTGCGCATCACTCGCGGGGTGCTGCGGACGCCCGAGTATCCAGCGCATGGCCGGCAACATTTCCCCCGGCTGCGCGAGCCGGCAGGAAATCACTGCCTCAGCACTTGAAGCAACCGGTGGATTTGACACAGAATTCACTGAGCGTAAGAATACAATGAATGACAGGAAAATCACCAGCAAAACTACGTTTTGATTTCGCCGCCGCGATGATTTTCCTGCTTTCGGGAATGTGCCTCGCGGAATTTCCCAAGCCCAGCATCTATCCGATCTCCTGGGAACTCAAATTTACCCACGCCAAACCCCAGCGAATCGTGGTGAATATCCCCGGCCAGAGCACCCCGCAAGCCTTCTGGTATATGACTTACACAGTGCAAAACGACGGCAAGGAAGAACGCATGTTCCTGCCCGATTTTCAAATGGTCCTCGAAGATGGCCGGTCAATCCGCAGCGACAACAATATCTCTCCCCTGGTTTTCGATGCGATCAAGCAGCAAACCGGTGATTCGCTCCTGCAATCCTCACTGAAAATCGCTGGCACGATCCGTGTCGGCGAAGACGAAGCCAAAGACGGCGTTGCCATCTGGCCCGAACCCATGCCTCGCCTCGAACATTTCACCATTTTCGTTCAGGGCCTTAGCGGCGAGGCCGTCACCCTCCAGGGTCCGCATAATAAACCCATTATTTTGCGCAAAACCCTCCAGCTAAATTACATCTTCCGCGGCGACGAATTTTACCCCGGCCTAACGCAGGTCGACCAGGATTCCGAAGAATGGGTCATGCGATAACGCTGCGAAGAATTCCTTCGTTGACTGTTGCGCCAGATGGAATATGATTCTGCCCCCTTGCTGAAAACAAGGGAGGTCTAGCATGTTCGGCAGTAGCTCAATGGTTGAGTCCCGACAAGTCGGGATTGACCGGCTGTGAGCGATGCCGAAAAAAAAGTTCGACGGTAGCTCAATGGTAGAGTCCCGACAAGTCGGGATTAACCGGCTGTGAGCGAGGTTGAATTAAAAATTCGGCAGTAGCTCAATGGTAGAGCAGCCGGCTGTTAACCGGCTGGTTGTAGGTTCGAGTCCTACCTGCCGAGCTTTGGAAGCTCGCGATGGAGAATTCTGGGTCTATATTCTCCAAAACCCTTCGGGGCGGTTGTACATCGGTTCTTCCAACAATCTGCAACGACGGTTGCAAGAACACAATGATTCGCAGCGCGGCAACCCCACCTTCACCCATAAAAATGGCCCATGGCAATTGATCTGGTCCGAAAAACGTCCCTCACGTAGTAGCGCAGTTCTTCGCGAGCGCCAAATCAAAAATAAGAAATCCGCCAAATGGATTCACGAAAACCTCCCGAATGAGAGAGTCCCCGTTCGTCAGGGTTGCAAGTTCCTCCCAAATGTCGATGCTAAAGCCAACCCTGAATAACCTATGTTTTCAAAGATTCTTATTGCCAATCGCGGAGAGATCGCCCTGCGGATTATCCGGGCGTGTCGAGAGATGGGGGTGCAGACAGCGGTGGTTTATTCCACTGCGGATAAAGACGCCGCCTACCTGCAGCTTGCCGATCAGGCGATCTGTATCGGTGATGGACCGCCCGCTGAGTCGTACTTAAACATCCCGCGCATCATCTCCGCCGCTGAAATCGCCGATGTGCAGGCGATTCATCCAGGGTATGGTTTTTTGGCAGAAAACGATCATTTCGCGGAAGTTTGCCGCAGCTGCAAAATCGAATTCATCGGCCCCAGCGTCGCGGCCATGGCGTCCGTCGGCGACAAAGTCCAATGTAAACGCCTGGCAAAAAAGGCCCGCGTTCCCACCGTTCCGGGTAGCGAGGGAGCAGTCGAAGATGAAAAGCAGGCCCTGAAAATTGCCCGCGAGATCGGCTATCCCGTCATCATTAAAGCCGCTGCCGGCGGGGGCGGGCGCGGCATGCGCGTGGCACATAACGACGTCTCGCTTCGTGCCGGTCTAAAACAAGCCCAGGCCGAAGCCGAAAATGCATTCAAAGACGCAACCGTCTACATCGAAAAATACGTCGAGTTTGGTCGCCACGTCGAAGTGCAGATCATCGCCGACAACCACGGTCATGCCATGCACCTCTGGGAGCGCGACTGCTCCATGCAGCGTCGCCACCAGAAATTGGTCGAAGAATCCCCTTCGCCGGCACTCAATAATGAGACGCGCCAAAAATTGTGCGAAGCCGCCGTCCGCCTGGTGAAAGAAGCCGAATATACCAACGCCGGCACCGTCGAATTCCTCGTCGATCGCAAGCAAAATTTTTACATCCTCGAGGTTAACGCCCGCATCCAGGTCGAGCACCCGGTCACCGAGCAAGTCACCGGCATTGATTTGATCAAAGAGCAAATCCGCGTTGCCGCCGGCCAAGAATTATCCTTCCGCCAGAAAGATGTCCCGCAATATGGCCACGCCATCGAGTGCCGTATCAACGCCGAAGACCCCGCTAGAAATTTTGCTCCATCCCCAGGCCTGATCACCGAATTCCGTCCCCCCGGCGGCGCCGGCGTGCGCCTCGACACTCACGCCTATGCCGGCTATCGCATCCCCCCCAACTACGATTCGATGATCGGCAAACTTATCGTCCACCGAGCCACGCGCGAAGAAGCCATCGCCACCATGAAACGCGCCCTCGGCGAATTCCACATCGCTGGCGTAAAAACCACCATTCCTCTCCAATTGCAAATCATGGACAACGAATATTTCCGCTCCGGCAAAGTGGACACGGGCTTCGTCGAACGCGTAATGCTGGGGAAGTGACACTGACAATTTTTCGCTCCAGCTATACACCATAATTAGAAATTACTTTGCCGCAGCGGCGTTTGGCAGTTCCAGCTTGCACCGAAAAATTGTTTCGTGTGGGATTGAGCCATGAAACCTTCGATTGCATTAATCACTGGCGCGGGACGTGGTATTGGCCGGGCGACGGCGCTGGCGCTCAAGCAAGCGGGATATGACTTGCTACTGACAGCCCGCACCAAACGCGATCTAGACCAAACAGCGGAATTGGCCGGCGGAGCGACGATCCTGGCGGGAGATGTCAGCTCGCCCGCTCATGTAAAACGATTGATCGTCAGGGCAGCATCATTAGGAAAACTGGAAGTGATCGTCAATAACGCGGGCTACGCTCCAGCGCTCTCAATCGAACAAATGTCACTGGCAGAATGGGATAAAATTCTCGCGGTGAATTTGTCTGCGATGGTCTATGTCTGCAAATTTGCCTGGCCGGTATTGGTGAAACAAAAAGGCGGCGTGATCATCAACATCTCCTCCATGGCCAGCCGCGATCCGTTTGCTGGATTAGGTCCCTATGGAGCAGCCAAGGCAGGCGTAAATATCTTCTCCCTGGATTTAGCGCGCCAAGGCAAAGCGCACGGCATCCGCGTACATACCATTGCCCCCGGCGCGGTAGAAACCAGCATGCTGCGAAAACTGTTAAGCCCCAAAGAATTGCCAACCAATCAGATCATGCGCCCCGAGGATATCGCTGAGGCAATAGTTGCATGCGTGAACGGCGCACTGAAACACACGAGCGGCGAAGTGATTTATTTGCGAAAATAGATGCCGTTCAATTGGTGTAGCCGGTAGCGCCTGGATTCATATCCCATGGATCAAGAGAGCTGTAAGCCAGCGAAGGTTCCTGCGAATCAACATGCAGATCCATAAAAAGATAATTAGCGCCAAGCTTGTTGCCCGTTCCATGCTTGTAAATTGCGATTAGGCCGTTGTATTCGCTCTCCGTACCGGAATCATCGACTTCCAGATAATAATCAGGTCGCCCGGCGATTTTTTCACCGAGCAGAGGAACTTTGGAGACATCGAGCCCTGAGCCCATCTTTGAGCTATATTTTTTGACCTGATTCTGGAAATCGCAAAGATGCTTATTGATCACGTAAGAGTGCCCGCCCCAGCAATTGTTCAAATTTGCCATTCCATTGCTTAGATCATCAATAGATCCTTCATCAACGGGACAACGCATAATGTTCGGAGCATAGTTGTAAGGATCGAGATTGGGGGTGGTCGCATTAGGGGTAGGCGCGTTCATCTTGAATACAACGGCCGGCCAGGTAAGCCACGGCGACGGAGTCGACACATCGCTCAATGGTGGCAAGAACATATTGGTACCTAGCGATTCGTACATACCTGCATTGGGATTCGTGCTAGTAGGCTGGGGGATCCATGCGCCGACGGGCACGATCCAGCCGTTGTTTTCATTAGCATACATCTGGAGAAAGACCCCGCACTGCCGAAGGTTGGAAGAACATTGCACTCGCTTGGCCTGTTGATTGGCTTTGTTCAGCGCCGGCAGGAGCATGCTGATGAGCACCGCGATGATGCCGATCACTACTAAAAGCTCAACTAAACTGAATGCGCTGCGGGTTTTCATCATGTTATATGTTCTTTGAGGAGCAAGAGAGGACATTGTATGAGTGTTGTCGCTAATTTTCTGGGGAGGGACTCCCAAAGCTGATGGATTTATGGCAGAATCGGGAGTAACACATGGGTTTTGGATCATGACCCCTATCTATATGAGGAGAAACGAAACATGTTGAAAAAAATCCTGGGCGTCTGGGCGATCACCAGTCTTTTCATGCTGGTGGGGTGTAACAAAAATAACAGCGGCGAACCGACCGAGACGACGCAGGCGACGACGGCGGGGCAACCGGCTGCAACGCCAGCGGCGGCCAAGACTTATCATCTGGCGTTTATTACCAACAACTCCTCGGATTTCTGGACGATTGCCCGGGCTGGATGCATGAAGGCCCAGGAAGATCTTAAGCCCAATGTGGATGTGGATTTCCAAATTCCTGGGGATGGAACCGCAGCCCAACAGAAGCGCATTGTGGATGATCTGCTGGCGCGCGGAGTTGATGGCATTTCCATCAGCCCCGTCGATCCGAGCAACCAGACGGATATGTTGAATAGCATTGCGAGCCGGGCGTTACTGTTCTGCCATGACTCCGATGCGCCCAAGAGCAATCGCGTCTGCTATGTCGGCACGGACAACGTAGCGGCGGGCAGGCAGGCGGGCGGATTGATCAAAGAAGCGCTGCCGAACGGCGGGAAGATCATGCTCTTTGTCGGCACGCTGGATGCACAAAACGCCAAGGATCGCTACAACGGCATTAAAGAGGCGCTGGCTGGATCAAATATTCAGATCCTCGATGTGCGCACGGATGATGCCGACCATGCTCGTGCTAAGAGCAATGCGCAGGATACGCTGGTGAAATATCCTGATCTGTCCGGAATGATGGGGCTGTGGAGCTATAACGGCCCCGCCATCGTCAGCGCGGTGAAAGAAGCGAATAAGCAGGGGCAAGTGAAAATCGTCTGCTTCGATGAAGAAGATGACACGCTGGCGGGCGTGAAAGATGGAAGCATCTATGCGACGGTCGTGCAGCAGCCTTATGAATTCGGGCACCTGGCGATTACGGATATGTACAAATATCTGACCGGCGATAAGAGCGTGGTGCCGGCGAGCCATCAGATTTATATTCCGACGCTGGCGATCAGGAAGGACAACGTGGTAGATTTCCAGACGAAGCTGAATGTACTGCGCGGACGGAAGTAATCTCTAACCTAAAAGAGCCCACGGATGACTATCCGTGGGCTTTATTTATTTTATGACTCCTCTTCTTCAAATGCAGAATATCTCCAAGCGGTTCGGCGGCGTAATCGCTTTGGATAATGTGTCTCTTGCCGTCGGGGGTGGGGAGATTGTAGCGCTCATTGGAGAAAATGGCGCTGGCAAATCGACACTGATGAAAACACTGGGCGGAGTGCATCAGCCGGACTCGGGGGAAATTTATTTTGATGGAAAGCTGGAGCATATCCGATCGGTGAGCGATGCTTCGCGCTGCGGCGTGGGGTTTGTGCATCAGGAATTGAATAATCTGGATAATCTCGACATTGCCGCCAATATTTTTCTGGGGCGCGAGCCGCTGTATGGCGGGCCGTTGCAGCTCGTGAATCGTAAGAAGATGGTGGAGGAATCGAGGCCTTACCTGCAGCGGTTGGGATTGAATCTGGATCCGCGCACGCTGCTGGGCAAATTGTCGCTCGCGCAACAGCAATTGGTGGAGATCGCCAAGGCATTGTCGCAGAACGCGCGCATATTGGTGCTGGACGAGCCGACGAGCTCACTGACAAACGCAGAGACGGATCGACTGCTGGCGACTTGCCTGGAGCTCAAGGCGAGCGGCGTGAGCATCATTTATGTGACGCATCGTCTGGGGGAGATTTTGCGGATTGCCGATCGCGTGGCGGCACTGCGCGATGGGAAAAATGCGGGGGAATTGGCCAAGGGTGAGATTACGCACGACAACATGGTGCGATTGATGATCGGGCGGGATTTGCGGAATTTTTACGTGCCGGCGACGGGAGCCCGGGGAACGGTGCGGCTGGAGGTGAAGAATTTACATACCAGTGCCTGGCCCGATGAGGCAGTGAATTTTAGTGCTGCAGCAGGAGAGATTCTGGGGTTTGCGGGATTAGTCGGGGCAGGCCGGTCGGAACTGGCGCAAACCATTTTTGGCGTCACGCCGGCGAAGTCGGGGGAGATTTATATGGACGGAAAATGGCTGCGGGTGAGATGCCCGGCGGATGCGATTGCGGCAGGGATTTATCTCGCTCCGGAAGATCGGCGGCGTACGGGGCTGCTGATTGATATGAGCATTTGCCACAACGTGACGCTGCCGGACATGCCGCGCTTTTCGCAGATGGGGTTAATCAAATGGGGCTCGGAAGATACCTGCACGGACGAGCAGATTGCAGCGCTCAAGATCAAAACGCCGTCGGGGAAGACCAAGGCGATTAATTTGAGCGGCGGCAATCAGCAGAAGGTGGTGCTGGCCAAGTGGCTGGCGATGAAGCCGAAGGTGCTGATCGTGGATGAGCCGACGCGCGGCATTGATGTGGGGGCGAAAGCGGAGATTTACCGGCTGTTAAGAACGCTCGCCGATCAGGGCGTGGCGGTGGTGGTGATTTCGAGCGATATGGAAGAAGTGCTGGGGATTTGTGATCGGATTGCGGTGATGCATGAGGGAGCGATTGCAGGGATATTGCCGAGGGAGAAGTTTTCGGAGCAGGCGGTGATGGAACTGGCGGTTGGATAGTAGCATGAACGGGAAATTCGAGGTGCGAAATACGAAACTCGAAACAAGTTCAAAATCGTAAAGCGTGTTTCGTTTCGTGGTAGTGTCTATAACGATGGTTCCTAGCCGGGATGCAACGCATCCCGGTTGAACCGGGACGAAGTTTCGTCCCGGCTATTAACGCTATAGTCCAGCGAAAAATGCTCTAAAAAGAAAATTTGAAACGAGAGGAAATTCCGTGAAGGCGGCTTAATTGGATGTTTGGGGATTGTCCACAGATTTCTCGCTGATTGCTTTGTTTTTAACGTCCAGTACGGCTTGCAGCTCGGGGCGGAGTTGATCGAGTTTATTACGAAAATCAGGGTTGGCTAGGAGATCGTTGGCGAGGGCTTGTCCGAGGACTCGGCCAGCGTAGATGTCGGTGGGGAAATGGACGCCGGCGATTTCGCGGTCCCAGCCGATCTGCTGGGAGCGGGCGATCAGGGCATCGCGATGTTCGGGGAGCAGATAGGCGAGGAGTTCTGCGTATACGGTGGCGCCGAGGGAATGGCCCGAGGGGTAGGAACCATCTTTTTCGATAAACAGCGAATGGATACGTGGATCGGTGTAGGGGCGCGGGCGATCCCAATGGTTCTTGGCGAGCTTGTTGAAATATCCCATGTCTGCCCGGAGGGTGGTTTTGAAAAAGGCGGCGGTTTTTGGACAGCGTTTGGGCGTGAAATTCGGGCTGACGATATCGGCGAAAGAGAAGACGTTCATGTGGTGCTCTTCGTCCGTGACCCGGGCGATTTCGGCGGGAGTGCGGTCGTGCTGGAGTTTTATCAGCAGGGCGATTTCCTGCTGATGCTCGG
>DASXDR010000076.1:0-4183 GCA_036490535.1 Tepidisphaeraceae bacterium
TGCTGCGGGTATTGCATTTTGCGAGAAACGTAAAATATCCGGGGCGTTGATTAAACTGACCGTTTGCTCGCGGTCCATGACCAGAACATGGTCTGCCGACCGACTTTCGATCATTGAGATTACAATCGTTAGCGGCTCGCCTTGATCGCAGACAACGAATCGCCCCGCCGTCAACCTGGAAATTGGCATCGCAAAAGCGTTCCTTCCATGAAGCTTTATGGCCCCATCTGCATCCTTCCTCGTCAACAAACCAAGAACCGCCAGCCCCTCCGTCGCGCAATGGTCGGTTACGAGCACGGCATCAACACGTTCGGCATCCATCAATTGAACTGCCACGTGCAGTGGCTGCGTCATCGAGATGCTCACCAGGCGTTGACCAAGCTGACCTAACACCGATTTGATCTTCATCCCTCACCTCACATTCTTGTAGATAGCCTTATCGCGGCTTAATATAATGTATTATGTATAATGTATACCACGTTTTGTCAATGAAATTTTGAGGAAATTGCGTATGGCGGCGCTGTTTTGTAAAATCCTGCGCGAATGTTTCTAATTCGTCGCCGGCTGGCTAGAGATAAAAGAAGGGCGGCGAGCCGCCCTTCTTTTAAAAACTATTCGGCAGCCTTTCCAATCGGCGTCAATTCTTCCTCTCTTTGATGGAAGCGTATTTCAGCCGGCCGGAGAACAAGCAACACTAAGACGACCGCGACCAGATTAATCGCAGTCGTAAGAATCAGCGCACTACTCCAATCATGCGTTCTGGCCACAACGAGACTCGCCACCGGCACCAGAAAACCCGCCACCCCTTTTGATGTGTAAAGACAAGACAGATTTGTCGTTGCATATTTCGGGCCGAAGAGATCCGTGCACATCGCAGGAAACAGGCTGAAAATCTCACCCCAACAAAGGAAAATCACCCCCGCCAGGAAAATGAAACCCCAAGGGTTGTGGCCCAAGACGGTCATCAGAAAATAGGCGCAGGCGCCTAACCCAAACGCAATCGCCATGGTGGTGGAATGACCGATCTGATCTGAGACCCAGCCGAAAAACGGACGAGCCACCCCATTCATGATATTGGCAAAAATGAGCCCAACCGAAAGCGCCGTGGCACCCAGCAAAACCGTGACGTCGGCCACACCATAAGATTTCGCAATTGCGGCGAGATTCGCGGCGGCCATCAGCCCCCCAGCGGCCATCAGCAAAAATAGCAAATAGAGAACCCAAAATACCGGCGTTCTCAACATCTCGCCCGTGGTGCTGCTATGAGTCGACTGTTTCACCTTAACCTGCGTCACCACAGGGGCTTCGCCAGGATACGGCGCACGGATAAATTGTGAAACAATCAAGATCACCACGCCCTGGATTAAACCGAACCAGAGAAAAGTTGCCGCAACGCCACTCGTCGCCAATACCATGCGGATTGGGATGATTGTCAGCGCCGCTCCCGCACCAAATCCAGCAGCAGTCAGGCCAACGGCAAGCCCACGGCGGTCCTTGAACCATTTCGTCGCATTACCCACGGCGGTTGTATACACCGCACCCGCACCAAATCCTGTCACGGACCCGCCCAAATAAAGCATTGGAAGCGAGGTCGCCTGGCCATCAATAATCCAGCCCACCGCAATCAAAATTCCGCCGACCCCCATAACAATGCGAGGGCCCCATTTGGGCCCTAGTGAGTCAGCGATCCAGCCATCGAGCGGCGTTACCCAAGTCTCAAGAGCAATAAACAAAGCAAATGAAAATTGTATGTCAGCGACTGCCCAGCCATGCGCATTGTGCAGCGGCAACACAAAAAGTGTCCAGCCATACTGCAGGTTAGCGATCATCACCATACAAATGACGCCCAGAATCAGTTGTTTCCACCTCAACCGGTTGGCAGCGTTGTCTTCACGGGCGCCCCCGGCTCCGTTAAAATTTCCGTCTATTTTTATAGTTTTTTCCATTGTTCCCTCCAGGTCTCGCTATTTTTTGCGATGCTTCTTCGGCCCACCGCAGCGTGGGTTGGACGCTAAATCTCGCATCGGTCCCAATACTGATCCGTAATGCGCGTTAGGCTGGTCCACCCCGTCTTGCGGCAGTTATCCGTATTTATAGGCATAATTATGCCCTTATTTTTGTATAAGGTATATGGTATACCAGTCGAATCGTTATGTCAAGAAAACCTTTAGATACGTCAAAACCCTATCGCCGCGCCCGATAGGCAAGGTTCAAATGTACCTCCTCGCACAACCGCCGCTCAGAACGGATGCCCCTACAATAGCCAACGATGAGCATTCGCATCATTAGGTCGGGTCAATCGATTTCTTGAAACTGAGCATCGGGCCAATTCTCGCCTTCACGCCGCGATGGTCTTGTTCGATGATGTTATTGAGATATTTTGATGACCTCAGCTTGGTATCTTTCCAAAGCCCATTCCCCTCCGGAAATTCGCGGACAGCGCGATGGGAAGCAGCGTAGCCGTCAAGCGTTATGACACGAGACGGACGACCTTGCGAAATATCCCGGCCGCTGATCCGCAAGGCGGAACTGATGCACGACACGCGCGATGACGAAATGTTCGTCCTCACCCGCGGCAGTCCGCCGCTTCGCTGCGGACGCGCGATCTATTTCCGCCGCCCGGAGATGACGACCCAGGTCGGTAAAAACCGGTTTTACAAGAAGGTTGCACTCGCGCGGCCATACGAGCGCAAAACTATGTCGGAAATCGAAGCTGAACTGCACCGCGCCGCCGCTTACTGGATGTCTGTCGCCGCCAAGGGCAGTGGTGGAAAGACGGTGGCGCTGTCGAAGACCGACGAACTTCTCCGCGCTGAAAGTTCGGCATCTCGTATCCCGGACAGCGCGGCACAACCGACCTTGAACGAGATGGAGGCGCCACCGTGGGACATGCTAGGACTCCACGAATGAGGCGATAATCCATGCTCGATCATATTTTCTTATCGGTGAGCGACATCACACGTTCGATCACCTTCTACAGCCAAGCGCTGGCACCGCTCGGTATCACCGATCGGCTCGATTGCGACGGCAAGGACGGGCCGCCGCGGCATCCCGACGCCTCGTGCGGAAAGCCAGACTCGGTTCTTGAAGCGCCAGCTTTCGTTCCCGGTTT
Organism: Tepidisphaeraceae bacterium; assembly: GCA_036490535.1. Classification (GTDB taxonomy): domain Bacteria; phylum Planctomycetota; class Phycisphaerae; order Tepidisphaerales; family Tepidisphaeraceae; genus DASXDR01. The sequence continues at coordinate 3,113 of DASXDR010000076.1, forward strand.
CGACGATGTCCCAGTGGTGGGTCAGGCGGTTGGAATGCGGTTCGGCGACTGGCAGGCTATCCCGGTAACAGTGCCCAGTTGAGTGGGAATTCGGCGTCCGGCGTCAGCGGCAAGATCCACAGCATATATGCGCCGGGCTCCAGCTGGACGATGCTCGGCACGTGCCCTCCGAGCGCGTCGCTCAGCTCGGCGGTAAGGTCCTCTGCATTTTCGAGAAAGGCTTCCAGTCCGGAATCGAGATTGTTGCGACAATAAATTCCAGCGGGGACGTCCCGCCGGTAATCGGGCGTACTGCGCAGCTTCCGGCTGATTCGGATGGCGATGATGCGGGCCAGGGCATCGCCGATCTCGGCCGTTCCCGTAAGAACGATGGAAGGATCTTCCGTGGGGCCGCGCTCGTCGAGCGTCGCCGGCCACGCGCATCGGGGAAAAGGAATGGACATCATTTCGTTCACTTTCCTCTCTTTTTGCATCGCGCGCGCCGATTTACTTGCGGCGAGATGTTGACGCTCCCGGGCGTGTTGTCCCGCCTCGGGGCTTAATTTGTTACGCGGCTAAGAAATTCTGACGGTCGTTGTTGAATGAGCGCGTCGGCCAAGAACATGTCCACCTCTCTATGCCTAAAATTGTCCATAAAATGCGTCCACCTCCGTGGATAATTAGCCTCCCGAGCGTTCTCGTTTTGTACTTCCTTGCCGTTGGTGAGCGGGCTTCCAACGCTATGCGCTCTTTAGACATCATTTTATCCCGACCCCTATGCGAATTGTGGAAGGGTCGCGCCTACTTCGCCCTTAAATCGTCGCAAACCGTTGAGACTGACTGGGAGCCAATCACGTCGCCCTCCGTCAGTGCGGGTTGCCAAACGCCTATGCATTGGATCATTTGATCGCAATCGAGCCTTCCAACCGAATTTGACGCCAAATAACATGCCAAGAAAGACTGATAATGGTCGATGACACGCTGCCACGGGAACCTTTTCCAAACACCGAAGCACCATCCGTCGAGACCTCGATAAGCCCCCCAGCCGCCCCGGCTGTCGAACCTGAGGACCACCTGCCGCGGATCGGCCTC
>DASXDR010000106.1:0-14554 GCA_036490535.1 Tepidisphaeraceae bacterium
TTTGCCCGGCAACAGATTCTCAATCTTCGCCCATTGGGAATCGGTTAATTCGTGACGTCGAACCATACGTGTCCTCCTTGACCGAGGACATCTTCTCAAAAACCCGCGCTTGGCGCAAATTGAATGTCCGGGCTGCCTAAACAATTACAAGCGAAGCAGGACAATCGAGCTATTTGTCATTAATCCGCTCTCCCACAATGTATAATGGCCGATTCTGCGAATGGCGGTAAATCCGGCCGATATATTCCCCGATTACCCCGAGCAGCAGCATCTGCACACCGCCCAGAAAAAATAAACCCACCGTTTGCAGCGCATAACCCGGCAATGGAATGCCCCAGATAATTTTCTCTACCAGAATTCGCGTCGCTTCTTCCAGGCTGACGAGCGTGACAATGAACCCAAGGCCCGTCGCTAATCGCAGCGGCTTGGTTGAAAACCCCACGGCCACATCCAGCGAAAGCAAAAACAATTTGATCGGATTATATTTCGTCTTCCCCGCATGCCGTGCCGGGCGATCATATTCCACTTTTGCGGTTTTGAATCCCGTCCACGCCACCAGCCCTCGCACAAACCGATCCTGCTCGCGCATCTGTTTCAGCGCATCCAGAACGCTCCGATCAATCAACCGAAAATCCCCCGCATCCTTTGGAAATGGCACATCCGAAATGTAATTGAAGATGCGATAAAACAACCATGAAGTGAACTTCTTAAAAACGCTCTCCCCATGCCTCTTTCGCCGCACCGCCACCACAATCTGATTTCCCCTCTTCCACGCCTCGATCATCTGCACAACCGTCTGAGGCGGGTCCTGTAAATCCGCATCCATCAAAACAATCGCATCCCCCATTGCCGCATCCAGCCCCGCCGTGCTCGCCGCCTCATGTCCAAAATTCCGCGAGAGAATTAGCGCTCGCACATTCGCATCTTCTTTGGCGATCTCACGCAACCCCTCTGCCGACCCATCCGTCGACCCATCATCGACAAAAATAATTTCGAGTTGCTCGGCGACCGGCGAAAACGCCTCTTTCAACTGCGCATAAAGCGGCCGCAGATTCTCCCGCTCATTCAGAAGTGGAATGACCACCGATAGCCGCATGCGCTACAGAATAAACTCATGATACTTCGATGAAAAGCCGAATGGACATTTCGTGCCGCTTTAGAACGGCATCTGCTCATCCATCCAGTTATCGCTCTGCAAGACTTGCTTACGATTAAACCGTGCCAATCTTTCGGCTCGCTTCTGGCAAATCTTAATCAACCGATTCGGCCCGATGGTTTGCCAGCCGCGGCGGAGGTTGGCGGCATGGCGGATGAATAGATCATCCTCCGCCGAGCAGAACATCTGTGCTGATCCCGGATCGCCCTGGCGACCAGATCGGCCAAACAGCTGGCGATCCACTCGGCCGGATTCGTGCGGCTCGGTGGCGATCACGTGCAATCCGCCGATTTCGGCGACCCCACGCGCCAGTTTGATGTCGGTACCGCGACCGGCCATGTTCGTGGCGACCGTGATCTGACCCAATTGCCCCGCCTGGCTGACGATCTCGGCTTCCACTTTCGTCTGCGTCGCATTGAGCACGCGATGGATTTTCCCCGCAGCGGTTAATCGCCGGCTGACTTCTTCGCTTGCCAACACGCTGCGCGTGCCGACCAACACGGGAATATTTTTATCGTGCAATTCGATCACCCGCGCCACCACTGCATCCCACTTCTCATCAGCAGTGCCGAACATGCGAATCGGCAGCAGCGTGCGAATGCACGGCTTATTGGTTGGAATCCGCACAATTGCCCGGCGATAAATCTGCCACATTTCCAATGCCGATTCCCACGCCGTCCCGGTCATCCCGCACATGTGCGGATATTGCCGGTAGAAACGCTGGAAGGATAATCGCGCCAGGTTTTCCTTATCCGATGTGCACTTAACGTTTTCCTTCACCTCAATCGCCTGATGCAATCCATGCCGCCAGGATCGATCCGCCATGATACGGCCAGTGAATTCGTCGATGATCTGAACCTTCCCCTCTTCATCCACCAGATACTGCTCGCCACGGATAAAACAATTCTGTCCCACGAGCGCTTGAGTAACAAGCTCCTCGCGGCGGCGTTTGCCTTTCCAGAATCCGTTCCCCACGCACAATTCTTCCAATCGATCCTGCCCGCGCGTTGTTAAATCCACGCTGCGTACCGTGCGATCAATGACAAAGTCCCGGTTATTGACCAATTGCTCCGCCAGGTCGTTCGCTGCTCGATACAGCTCGGCATTGGCTTCATCATCCGGCGAATTGGAAATAATCAGCGGCGTGACCGCTTCGTCAATCAGCAGCGAGTCGGCTTCGTCCACCAATACTCTGAACAACCCCGGCACCATCAGCCGATTGCTCGACCGAGGGTTCATCAGCGTCCCCACCTGCGTCTGCGTCGAATTCCGCAATGCCCCCAGCAGGATCTGATCGCGCAGGAAATCGGCGACGAGCTCCTTGGCCGTCACATACACCACGCTTCTGCGATATTGATCCACGCGCGCCGGCGCCGGCGTTTCATGAACCACGTTCCCGCAGGTAAGCCCCAGCATTTTGTAGGTCGGTGACATGTCCGCTGCATCGCGGGCCACCAGATAATCGTTGACGGTAATGATATGGATCGGCCTGCCCGCCCACGCCAGCAGCGATGCCGCCATCGATGCGGTCAGCGTTTTTCCCTCGCCCGTCGCCATTTCCGCGATGTATCCCTGGAACATCGCCAAGGCGCCCATGATCTGCACCGGAAACGGACGCAGGCCAATGCCACGTACCACCGCATCGCGCGCAATCGCCGCCGCTCGCAGCAATTTTGGCCCTTCGAGCCGCCCCAATCGCGCTGCGCAGCGCATCTCATCCACCGCTTCAGCAAAGCGAGAGCTGGATAAGTTTTTTATCTCCGGCTCCAGACTCTCGACGATTGCCGCATCGCGCTTGAGCCTTCGCAGCACCGGCTCGCGATTCTTCACCCATCCCACCGCAGCGCTAAACACCAAATCCAGATTCTTCAGCTCCGGCTGCTTCACACGCCGAGCATCGAAAATCGAAAACAGTTCATCGCTGGCAAGCTGGCTCATATCAATCCGCAGTCAACGCGATGCTACGCACCGCCGCTAAATATTTCTTCTCTTGTTTCTTATCCCTGTGGCTCTTTAGAGCCACTTGGAATTCTGCTGCTTCGCCTCAATCAACTGCATCAGGCTGCGGCTCCATTGCCAGAACAGCGGATGTTTCTGGTTCAGCCAGAAGCGCACATATGCTTTCTGACCGGGGTAATATTTCAATCCGTTCTCACTGGACTTGTTATTAAACGTCACCCAAATCTCGAACTGCCGCACCATCGGCTTGGTCGGATCCTGAGGCTCGGTCTGCACCGCACCACCGCCCAGATAGCTCAATGACGGGTGTGGCAAATTAGGCTGTGCCGCGGGGATCACGCGCACGTCTTTTGATTTCAGGACATCACCTACATCGCCTACCAGACGGATCTGCGTTTCTGGATACGTGGGCAGCTTCATCAACTCCGCATCATCCTGATCCAACACCAACCGGACCAGCAACTTATCGGTCTGCGCTACCATGCCCAGCTCTTCACCGCGCTGCACGAACTTGCCCTTCAAATCGCGGAAATTTGGAGCTACGACAATTCCATCAAAAGGAGCGCGCACGGTTAAGGTGCGTTGCCGGCGTAATTCCTCAGCTAATTGCTTTTGCAGGGCATCCACAGCCGCTTCAGAGCTATTGCCACGCGAAGGATCCTGCACGCGCCCCTGCGTTTCCATCAATTCCCAGTGGCGCAGTTCCGCGCGCGTCTGCTCAATTGCTGAATCCAACTCATCGGCACGGCAAACCAGCAGGACCTGTCCCTTCTTCACATAATCGCCGTCCTTCACGTTGACCGATTGCACGAACCCCGGCGTCTCGGCGTGCAGCACATCGCGCTGCATAGCTTCGGTAATTCCTTCACCCTGATAATGAACCCAGAATGGGATCATTCCCACCACGACGACCACCGCCACCGCGACGCCAATGGTGAACGCCGTCGCCCCGGTGCGCTTGCGGTGCAATTCCGGATCGAGCGCCAGATAGCGCCCCAGCTTTACCACGGGCACAATCAACCACGTCGCGACCCCGGCGAGCGCCATCAAAATCCCGAGCACCGGCACCTGCCAGGTCACTACCAGGATGATCACGATCCCCACGAACACCCGGTAAATGCTGGATAAAATACCGTAGATAAACAACCAGATGCGCTGCCCGACGGGCGGCAGGGGCTGGCGGTCCTTGATTCGGAAAACGTGCCGCTTGATCAAGCCCAAGCAATATTCACTGGAACGGAACTGGAGATTGGGAATCTCCAGAAAGTCCGCCAGGATGTAGTACCCGTCATAACGCAGCAGCGGATTGCCGTTAAAGATCACGGTCGTCACGCTGGCTACGAGCATGCCGTTAAACGCCAACTGATTGATCGGAATCCCCATCAGGCTCGAGTGCGCGTTGGTGTTCACCCAGATAAAGGCGAGCAGCGACGCCACGAACAATTCAAACACCATCCCCGCCATGCCCACAAACATCCGATGCCAGCGGCTCGGGAAAGCCCAGGCGCTCGACGCGTCCACGTATGGCGTGGGGATAAATACGAGGAACATGATGCCCATCTCGTGGCATTCCCCGCCAAATCGTCTACAGGCAAAGGCGTGCCCGAGCTCGTGGATGAACTTAATCAGCACGAACATCAACCAGAGATAAACCCAGTTGCCCGGAGCAAGCGAATTTTCTGCCGCTGTTTTCAAATCGTGAATGTGCGGCAATATCAGCGTCACCGCATATCCCACCACTACCAGCCAGACAATTGCTCCGATTTGGGAGAGAATCTTCTCCATCACCGGCATCCAGCGCTTCAGAAACTTATCTGGATCCCAGAGCGGAATGCGCGGGAACAGCACGTTCATCAGACGCTGCTGCCATTCCTGCTTCACCAACTGCTTGTGGCGGCGCAAGAGCACCGACGCGTCGGGCGTGATATCTGCTTCAATCAGATTAGCGGTATTGAGCTGCGAAAGAATCTGAATGACTTCCGGCTGGGTCGGAGCGTCATCCGCCAAGTGCCCACCGCAGATATCCCATGCCTCGGCGACCGTGCGCGTGCCGTCCAGCAATGCAACGAATCGATAGGCAGGATCGCTCAGGCGGTGATATTGATTTCCGGCTGGATCGCGCACGACATACCAGCGTTCGCCGCGATAAAACTGACGGGAGATTTGCGCACTGGCCCGCAGGCGCACTTTCAAATTAGCGACGCGATACCAGGATTCGGAGAATGTGGGGCGGAGTTGGAGCATTTGGTTTTGTTAGTTGATAATTGTTAATTGTTAGTTGCAAAGACAGCTATCAACTAACCACTAACAACTATCTAATTAGAGCCACAGTTTCATCTTCAGATAATCCATCAGGCGGTGCGTCCAGATCCAGGCGAGGCTGCGCTTGCCTACATCGATCCGCGCTTCGCCTTCCATGCCGGGCAACCAATCGCCACTCTGATCTGAAATATCCGCATAAGCCTTAAATACATTCTCCCCCTCAACCGGCTCGCCATTACCTTCGACAGTCTTGATCACAAAATCATGTTTGTCATTTGGCAGCGAAGTGGTGGCGAGCTTTCCGTGCTGGCCTTCATACACGCTCTGAATATCCCGGTCGACAATCTGCAATTCGGCCCGCAGAGGCCCGGTGCCGGCGATCTGGAACAGTTCGTCGCCCTCTTTCACGGACGATTGAACCTTGTGCCACCAATCCCCGGTGAGCACCTTGCCATCAATCGGAGCTTTGATATGGCATTGATCGATCTTCATCTGCAAAAGCTGCGATTGCGCCAGCGCCTTGTCCATCTGGGCTTCAGAAATATCCGCGTTGCCCATCGTGTCGCTGCTGGCGCGATCCTTGATCATCTCAGCGCGATACTGGGCGGCCTCGGCGTCGCTTTGGGCTTTCTGCACAATCAGATCCGTATCATCCAGATCCATCAGCGGATCGCCCTTTTTCACCACATCGCCGGGACGCTTATATACGGCTTCAATATGCGCTTCATCCATCGGAGCGGAAATGATCCGTTTGGCATCGGCGACGAATTGGAAATTCGCGCTGACGTGATACATCGGCTTGAACAAAAAGATAAACAGCAGCGCCCCGATCGCCGCCACGGTGATCACCTTGGCCAGCATGTACTGTGGCCCGATGGTTTCTTCGGCCAGGAATTTAATCGCCAGGCCCGTTTTGGTGATTAGCCACCGATCATTCTCATGTCGATCGTAAAGCTGGGGGGCGAGCAAATCGGCGGCGATTATCAATCCCTGCAGCGCGCTCTGATCTATTTTCTGTTGCGGCAATAGCTCGATGACAATCACACCCTCGACTTCGCCCGTGCGCCGCAGCGGCAGCGAGAGAACTGAATTGCCTCCATTGGCACGCGAAAAATTCTGCGCCTCGCGCGTGACCGTATCGCTGGGAGGTCCCGATGGATCGTACAGCACCGCGATTTCCTGATCGGCGCACTCCTCCATCACCTGCTGGATGGCGATTACCATCTCCTGTTTCTTGTCGAATTTTTCCGTGTGCGAAATGGCCCGCAGCTTGATATTTTCCCCTTTGCGCCACCCCAGCGAAACGCGAGCTGCATGCGTGCGCGTCGCCAATTCATTACATAAGCCCTTGGCCGCAGATTCAAAGCCTTCGGTCGTCGCCACTGCCGTTGCTGCCTGCAGCACATGCTGATGGCTGATCGCCATCGCCTTGGACTGCTCGGTGTTCCGCTTGAGCGAGAACATCTCGAAATAACCAGCGACCAGCTGCATCGACATGAGCCGCTGCTTGGCGCGCTCCATATCGAGACATTTGGTGATGACCGCCGAAACGCCCACGATGGTGGTTTCGCTGCGGAGCAGGGTAACCAGACAGAATTGCAGCTCGCCGCCCCCTGCCGGGCCGACTTCGATGGCTCCGTCGCGTTGCTGTTCTAAACAGGGCTTGATCAAACCTTGAAAGGCATTGACCGCCTGGTTCTTAACATCCTGATTTGCCCCATCAGGCCGCAGGTGCGCCAGGAGCTTCAGGAAAATTTCCTTATCCTTCTGCTCCAGCATGAATCCGACGGCTTCGGTCCCCGCGACGCTCAAAGCTTGCGCGGTGATCAGGTCGTGGATGAATGCTGGAAGATCAGGCGATGCTGCCAGAAGCCGCTGCACCAGCTTGGAGCGTGTATCCTGGTACTGCTGCTGTTGCTGCTGTTGTTGTTCCGATTCCGAATTTTGTGATGGTTGTTCAACAATTCCCGGCACGCTTCACCTACTGGTTAAAAATCGCCTTCTTTTCCACCCTGCAAATCTTCGTACCTTCTTACCCTTCGCACTTTACTTGGCACTAGCCGTCGGACCCACCAATGAGCCCGGCAATTTCACCTGCACCTGCCTGCCCGAGGAAATATTTTCCGGATTCGCCAGCGTCAGACGGACCAGGCGCTGGGTTCCATCGCCGCGAGGCGAGAGGAAATTCACTTGCCCTTTTTGCCAGGACTGATGTTCGGCAAAAGTGGGATCATCCTGATCGGCATAGCGCACCTCCAGCTCGGAGCCAGGCTGCAATTTATCTGCTACACGATTGGGAAGATTCACAATGACCCAGAGCGGATTATTTTTAACAATCACGATCGCCGGCTTTTCCGAATTAGGATTCGCCAGCTCCCCCACTTCGGCAATGATCTGCTCGACTTGGCCATCGAACGTGGCTTTGATTTTCATCAGATCCAATTGCGCGGCCATGGCCTGGGCATCAAGGTTTTTGACCTCGCGATCTTCTTCAGCAGCCAGAAATTCGCCCTTGGCGTCGTCGCGATTGAGCTGAGCTTCTTCGACTTCGACCTGTGAGGAGACGTGCTTGTTGTTAAACAAATCCGTCACGCGGATGAGTTCATGCTCACGAACTGCTAATTCCGCTTTCTTTGCATTGGGTTTTACTTCCGAATCGCCCTGCAGCTTCAGGGATTGATACTGCTTTTGCTCAACTCGATCATCTTCTGCAACAAGAAGCTGCCCAGGTTTAACAGTGTCGCCTTCTTTAACATAAACCTTGGCGACGATGCCGGGGTTTTTGAATGCAAGCTGAGCACGCTCAGAGGGTTGCGTGTAAGCGGAGACGATTTGCGAGGTATCGGTATCGTCGGCGTGGACGACGGTCCCGCTTGCCAGAATAAGCATCGCAAAAAGCGATGCACTGGTAATTTTCAACACTTTAGAAGGCTCCTTTCGCCGGCAGTTAACTACACTACGTCCGCTTAGCCAATTTGGGTCGATCTGCGTGGAAATAAATTTCATAATGATCAGCCTGGTAATGGGTTGATGACCCTTGCAAAGCGCACTGACGCCCCACGCGATTTTCGCGATATTGTAGGCGGATTCAAGGTGGGAAGGCGAGAAAATAAAGAAGAGAGGGACAAGGGAGATGCAACCCCCACCCCTGCCCTCCCCCGGGGTACAAGGGGAGGGAACTGAGGTTTTCTGGTTCATTTAGAAGCTGTCCGAAAACCTCCGTATCAAGAATAGCCGGGACGCAACGCATCCCGGCTATTAGGCTTCGTGAGGTTCTTGGGCAGGTTCTTATCCGCCGGTGGTTTCTCCGCCCATGATGTTTAGGATGATTCCGGTGATGTAGGAGGAATCGGCATCGGAGGCGAGGAAGACGTAGGCGGGGGCAAGTTCTTCGGGTTGGGCGGGGCGGCCCAAGGGGGAGTCTTTGCCGAATTTGGCGACTTTGTCGGGTGTGTTTCCGTCATCGGCAGCGTTGAGCGGAGTCCAGACGGGGCCCGGGGCGATGGCGTTGACACGGATGCCGCGCTCGATCAGGTCGCGGGCCATGGTTTTGGTGAAGGCGTTGATCGCGCCTTTAGTGGAGGAATAGTCGGGGAGGTTTTCAGCGCCCATGATGCCAGTCTCGGAACTGGTGGCGATGATGGCGGCGCCGGGCTTCATATGTTTCAAAGCCGCACGGCAAAGGCGGATGTAAGCCAGGATGTTGGTGTCGAAGGTTTCTTCCAATTCCGTGTCGGTCAATTCATCAAGGGATTGCTTGCGGTTCTGGTGAGCAGCATTGGAGACGAGAATGTCGAGTTGGCCGAAATACTCGACGACCTTTTCTACAAGCTCGTTACAGAACGACGGCCGGGCAAGATCGCCGGGGAGGAGAAAAGCTTGGCGGCCATGCGATTGGATGGCCTTGCGGGTGAATTCGGCATCGTTTTGCTCGGACGGGAGATAGTTGATGGCAACGTCGGCCCCTTCGCGCGCATAAAGCACCGCGACAGCGCGACCGATGCCGGAATCGCCACCTGTAATCAGGGCGACTTTGCCAGCAAGCTTGCCGGCGGGTTTGTAATGCGACGCCTGGTAGCGCGGGCGCGGGTTGAGTTTGGATTCGAGACCGGTGCCTTTCTGGTGCTGGGCGGGAAATGGAGGTTTGGGTTCGGATTTCATCTGCGGGCGACGAGTGGGGTGGCCGGGGCGGGAGGAAGAGGAATGGTGCGAAGGGTTTGACGAGTTATTAGAAGAGTGGTTGGATTTAGTTTTGGGCATGGGCTCTCGCTTTCTTTTGGCAATGTAATAGCAGGTCCAATAATTTGGGTATGGGGAAAATTGAACCCGCTGGTAGAGCCGGGTCATCCTCGGCCCGAATTTGCTGTCCCGGATTCAACTGCGAAACAGAGCGAGTTGGTGTGGAAGAGCTTCGAGGGAGATTCTGGGGTCGCAAGTAAGTAAAGCGCCGATAGATAGGACATGTTTTCGACTTGGCGACAGCGATTCTGGCTGGGCGGTTTGGCGCTTGCGATTTTGATTATTGTGGCGCTGGTGATGGATCCGCTGCTGCCGGCGGAGAAGCGGGTCGATAGGCGATCGATGGGCTTAGATTTCGTGGCGTTTTACACGGCCGGAACGTTTGCGCGCCAGGGACGCGCGGCGGAATTGTATGATGTGAAAGCGATCGGGGCGTATCAGAAACAATTGGCAGCCGAGAACAATCTGGATTTAGAAAAGCCAGCAGCCTGGTGGAATCCGCCGGTGTTTGCGGTGGTGCTGGAGCCATTGGCGATGTTGCCGTTTCGGGCGGCGTATTGGGCGTGGCTGGGGGTGAATGTTGCATGCCTGGCGGGGGCGGTTTGGATTTTGATGGGGTTTTTGCCGGCGGCGTGGGGCTGGGGATATCGAGGATTGGTGCCACTGTTGGTTTGCGTTTCGATGCCAGCGATACAGGCGATTGGCCATGGGCAGAATTCCTGTATTTCGCTTTTGATATTGGCGCTTGGGGTAAAGCTCGCTTTGCGAGGCAAAGGACTTTGGGCGGGAGTGGGGCTGGGGTTATTGGGATATAAGCCGCAGATTGCGGTGGCAGCAGCGGTGATTGTGGGATTGATGGTGAATTGGCGGGTGTGGATTGGGTTTGCGGGGATGGGCGTAGCAATTTTGGCGATGAATATGATTTTGCTGCCAGGCACGTTGCATTCCTATGTGGCAAATGTGGGCGGAAATTTGCACGCGATTCAGACCACGCAAAGTTATATCTGGGAACGGCAAGTGACGGCGGCTGGGTTTTGGAGGTTGCTGTTGCAGGGACGGGGTGTGGGAGAAACCTCAAATCTGGTACGGGGGCTTACGGTTTTAACGGAGGTTGGAATTGCGGGAATGGTTTTGTGGGGATGGTGGATTGGCAGATCGAAGAATGACGAAAATCAAATGACGAATGACGAATTAAATTCGGGTGATCGAACATCCGAAAGACTCGCCTGCCAATATTTAGCGGCAGTGCGTAGCACCGCGTTAGGGGGCGCTATCCAATGCGGTCCTTCGGACGCGCCGCTAAATATTGTGCTTGGTCGATCATTTGGTATTCGATCATTAATTCGTCATTCGTCATTCGAATTTCGTCATTCCAATGTGAACCCATTGGTTGCTGGCTTTGCATTGATGCCGGTAATGATGCCGTATTTTTTGGATTATGACTTGTTGTTGCTGAGCGTGCCGGCGGTGTTGTATGCGGCGAAGGCGATGGAACGGCCCAGCAAATGGGGAGCAGGGTTGTGGACAGCTTTATACTTGTCGCTTTGGGTGAATGCGGGGGTGGGGAAATTGGTGCATTTGGATTTAGCGGTGTTGCTGATGTGCACCACTGGAGCATATTTGGTGTGGAGCAAGAAAAACGCGCAGATGAAAGTCGCAAATGGATTGATTGACGAAAGCGTGCGGCTGGCGGCGTAGTGGGAGGGACACTGCCAGGTTCAAAGTTTACGCCGCGGCGACGTGCGATTTATGGCGGGCAGCGGCGCGACGGGCGAGGCGGTCGACGAGCTGGACGAAGGGGACGCCAGAGTGGGCGGCGGCTTCGGGGAGCAAGCTGGTGGGCGTGAAGCCGGGGATGGTATTGATTTCCAACAGGTACGGATTCATTTCGCTGTCGAGCATCATGTCGACTCGCGCTAGATCACGGCAGCCTAGGAGATCGTTGGCCTGGCGGGCGAGTTTGCGACATTTGTCAAGGACCTTGGCGGGTAGGCCAGTCTCGAAAAGGTGCTGGGTGCCGCAGCCTTTGTATTTCGCTTCGTAATCGAAAAATTCGCGTTGGACTTTGATGAGGATCGGATCGAGGGGTTCTTCTTCGAGCAGGCCGACGGTAAGTTCGGGGCCATCGATGAATTGCTCGACAAGGGCTTGCTCATGACGGGAGAGGACCGAGCTGAGCGCTTGCTCCGCCTGCTCCGGTGTCTTGCAGATAAAAACATCGATCGAAGAACCCGAATCCGGCGCCTTGATGACGCACGGAGACGGCAGGCCAAGCGATTGGAACGACCGGTTGTTGCGAAATTCGCGGGTGAGAATGGCGTAGGCGGGAGACGGGAGGCCCGCTTCGTGCCAGATTTTTTTGGTGCTTATCTTGTTCATCCCCAGGCGCGAAGCCTTGGAACCGGAGCCAACGAAAGGAAGGTCACGCTGCTCGAGGATCTGCTGCAACTCTCCCGACTCTCCCCACTGGCCGTGAAGGACAGGAAAGATGACCTCAGCAGGGTGATCGAGGGCTGAAAGATCATCCGGGTTGATGTCTGCGGTGTAGACGTTATGGCCTGCTTCGCGCAAAGCAGACGCGACAGCGCGGCCTGAGACGAGAGAGACTTCGCGCTCTGCAGAAGGACCACCAAAGAGAACCGTTATATTCATGGAACGCCTGCTCCCGAGCCTCATGCTCAAGTGCTTGAAATAGGATAGGGGGAAGGTGCGTGACATGTCCAGTTTTATCGGCAAGGACGTCAGCACCGAATGATTTTTCAGCGCCGTTGGCGGCGCAGGGCGAAGAGGGAGCAAATGCCGGCGCCGAAAGCGAGCGCGGCAGGTTCGGGGATGCTGATGGCGCCATCGGGAGTGAGGAGGAATGCTTCATCTTGGCCGTCATAAATGCCGCTGCCAACGATATCACCCGCATCATTGATGCCGGTGGCGTCTTCGAGAACCCATCCGGAATTTGCTGGCAAAAGATCATTTAAGTTATAAAGCACGCCCTTTACCCAAAGGGAAGCCAGGGTCTCCGTTCCATCTTGATTAAAGACGAATCCCACAATTTCACCTTGATCATTAATGCTTTCGGCATATCCACCATCGCCAAAATCCGACAACTCGGTCAAACCTTTTATTGCATCCCACAAAAAAGGCACATTAATCAGGCCGCCGTTATTGAGAGACTCATTCATATTACCGATCACTTGGCCTTGGTCATTGATTCCATCCGCTTTGCTCCAAGTATTTCCCGGCGTCAGGTCGATTACCGTTCCATTTTGCCAGAGAACAGCTTCTTCTTGAATCGAAGTCGCACTTTGGGGAAAGCCCGACCATCCAGCTGCCTCGTCATTATTGTTCAGAGCAAGAGCATCAGATTGAGTGTCGTCACCATAATTTGGAAGGAGGGCAGGGGCTTGCATTTTTGAGAAAATAGCTGCCTGCCCCGACGTTTCGTTAACAATTTGCCCTGCAAATTGACCCGAATTATTAATTGCGCTGAAGTTAGCTCTTTGACCGTCAGTTACACATTCGGTAATCAACCCTTGGTTTGGATCCCAAACGTATGACTGAGGCAAAGGAGCTGGAGCCGATAAATTCGTATATCCCGAACCAACAATTTGTCCCACATTATTAATCCCGGTCGCGCTAACACTCTCATATGATCCTTCAGGAAAGATTGTAGTTGTGGAACCCCAGGACCATACAATCACATTGTTGGAATTTCCATCTGGTCCACTAGATGTTCCTGCAACGTCTGAATTATCGTTAACTGCGGAAGGTTTGAAATCTCCGATCGACTGTATTGAATACTGCTGAGCTGCGCAAGGTTTTGTGTGACACATGACAAATGCTGCAAGACTAACAAACGGAATTATGAACGACGCGTAATATTTATTTGTTGCTTTTTTCATTTTGTTGGCCTTTCCTCTTGTTTTAAGCTTACATCTTTTTAGAATTTATCGGGCCTTAGAGGCAAAGAAATCAAAGTTTTTTTTGCGTTATTGCGAGTAGAGTTCCGAACAATTGCGTTGTTGTAGTCATCAATAACAAGTCGCAAAGCCATGTGACGTTTGTAAAACGCAAATTAAAGGATTGAGGGCACGATGAACAGTCAATTTGCACACAAAAACACACAAACAAAAACTCGGTTCTTTTGTTATCCTCGATTCGCTATTCAGTTATCTTCTATTATACCAATTGCTGCTATAGTGGCCCAATCTTGTGCGGCGACATGGATCGGCCACACATATGACTGGAACACTGCTACTAACTAGTCCGGTGGTATTCCTACATCCACTACTGATGCTGATATTTTGACAGACACCGGAGGTTCTTGGCCGATCATTGGTTTCGCAAACGCAACTGCTGACGACGTTTATATCTACGCTACAGGCAGTAATGCGCCAGCACGATTGACACTTGAGAATAGCAAAACTCTCACTGTCACTAACAATACTGGGTCGAACGTTCAAGTCGGCGGAAGCACTTCACAAACTGGATTTTTACTATTAGACCAAGGTACCCTAACGACCTATACCCTTAATATCGAGCCAAACAGCTACGCGCAAATTCTATCTGGGTCTTATGCGACAGCCTACACCGGCGTGGGTATATACGGATCGTCCAGTGCAAATTCCTATCTTGAATTAGAATCAGTCGGACCGGGACCGCAAACAGATTTGGCGGTTGGTACTATGACTCTGTCTGCTACAGGCACAGGTCAGGCAAACTTTAACTGGTATGAAGGATCGCTGTCTATTAGTACGTTAATTCTTCAGTCAGGTGGCACGTTCAATTGGGAGCCTATTGGAACTACAACGAGCGTGAGCCTAGCTGGAACGAATAAGCTCGGTGGTGGGGTTTTTAATATTATTTCGGGAGCTGGCCTAACGTTAACTGGTTCTGTTCAAGACTATTCAGGCGCCGGGACGTTATACAAAGACGGTCCCG